>JAEDLE010000013.1 GCA_016295455.1 Bacteroidales bacterium | reverse complement strand
ATGATGTGGGTAGGTTTGCGCGAGGTAGAGACATAGTCCAGAGGTATCTCCACCCTGGTCCATTCGTCGATGTCCTTTTCCGCGATGAAGCGTCCGTAGGCTATCACGTCAGGGGATGCGGGGTCGAAGAAGGTGGATCGGTCGGTGGTGTTGATTTCCACCGGACTCTCCGGGCTGCCGCCGTATTTCCTGTAGTCCCAGGTGCCCAGCGCCACCCACACGGAGCCTCTGTCCCGGTCGCCGACCTTCACCGGATCCGATTCCGGTTTGCCGCCGAAGGTCTTGTCGGTGATGATGCCGCCCTTGTACTTCAGTTTGAGCACGAGGCTGCGCGGCCTTGCGGTGAACGGCCGTCCGAGCCTGATGACTCCTCCCGACGTGCCTATGGTCTTGTAGTACTCTCCCGAGAAGACATTGCCCGCGGCGAACTTTATCACTACATATGCCGACGCCATAAGCAGGGAATACTCCCCTTCGGCGCAGGTCGTGTTGTCCGGCATGGTGATGGCGAAGCTGGAGCCGACCGTGGTCGAGCCCTTGTTTCCGCTGCCCCACCATTTGGCCTGAAGCGCCGGGACTGGTGAGGAAGGGTCGAAGAAGGAGTAATATTTTGTGGATTCGGCATTCGAGAAGGTCTCGAAGCCGGCATTCGGCACCTGTTCCTCCTGCTCGGTCCAGAATTCCCTGATTTCCGTCTCCTCGCTGCCGCTGTAGGCCACACATTCATATCGTGTGTCGGGTTCGAGCCCCTCCAGCGCCACGCTGAACACTCCGCCTTCGTCCCTTACGCCTTCCGCTTCCAGCCATTGGCCAGAGCCGGCCTTCCTGTAGCGGAAACCGTTGTCCGCTCCTGCGGGACCGAAAGCCTTGATCCAGGCCACGCGAGCCCAAGGGTCGAGGCTGCTGATCCTTACTGATATGCTGATCTGCTCCACATAGATGTTCCAGTCCTGGACCTCGTCCCTGCAGCTCACCTTCACGGTCCTGACGTCGCTGAAGTCGTGAAGCGATTCAGGTTCAGGATGATAGCTGCTTATGTCCGCCAGTCCGAGCTTGCAGGAAGTCACGCTCAGGTTCTCCAGGTCCGCGGAAGGGGACACCTTCAGCATCACGCGGCGGTTCACCTCGTCGATTTCGCTGTCCCCCACCTGGTCAGCCACGGTGAAATACCTTTCCACAGGCTGGGAGGTGCTGATTTCCCAGACATAGTCCGAATAGGTGTGCAGGGTAAGTTTCACCTTGGAGGAGAGGTCGTGCCTGCCCGTGAGGTCCCAGGAAGGCTGTACCAGCTCGTGATTGAAACCGATGCTCCTTACATTCACGTTCCTTATGTCCGCAGCCTCGTTCAGGACTATGTCCACCCTGCTTCTGGCGGCATCTATGCTGACGGAAGATGCATTCTCCACATCCATCGAGACGATGCCCGCCTCGATGACAGGATACGGCAGGTCATTGCTGATACACCCCAGCATTACACCCAGGCATATCAATATGAGTATTGTGTTTGCGGTCTTTCTCATCTTGCTCTGTCAGATATGTATGGTCAGCCCCATCGATATGTCGGTGATGTCAAGCATGAAGCGGGCTTTGGAGACATCCCTGGTCCCGACGGGTTCGTCGTTGCGGTAATACTTTGACCTGGTGTATGATATGCCGCCTATGCCTATCGAGAAATGAGTGCTCACATTGTTCATTATGAACACCTCGAGTCCCGGATGGATTCCCAGTTTCAGCTTGTCGCTGACGGTGAAGGCATCGAGGCTTGCGGAATTGTAGGTATATGATGTCTTGCTGTGCGTGTAACCCAGGGACAGGTCGCTGAACAGTCCGAAACGGCCGTGCGGGTCAAGTCCCACGTAGGAACGGTAGAACACGGAGGACTGCAGGCTGTTGCTGTGCCCCTGGACGTCTTCCACGCTCAAGGAAAGGTCATCGCTCAGCAGGCTGAGGTCCGCGGAGGATATGCCGGCATCGGTCTTTGACACCCTGAGCTTCAACCCCACTGCGTGGTTGTCCCTGACTGCATAGGCGAAGTATGGGGTCACGCTGAAACTGGTGCCGTAGGCGTTCAGGTTCCTGATGAGCATCAGGATTTCGCTGTCTCCGCTGGAGAGGTCCAGATAGGAGAACTGCATACCCATCCCGAGTTCGCCTTTGCTTATGAAGAGCCTCTGGGAAAGCCGCCTGCCCTTTTCCCCGAGAGTGTCGGTCCCTTCCATCAGTGTGCCCATCTGCACCGTGGTCCTGCGCTGTGCGCGGAGTTCTCCTGCCGTTGCCATGAAGAAGGCCAGAACCGTCAGAAATATGGTCAATCTCTTCATATCCTACAGGTAATAATATAGGCCGAAGCCTATGGACAGTACATTGACCCTGAAATTCACCGAGGTCTTATGCTGGTTTCCCTTCCATACCTGGTTGTGGGTCTGGTCTGTGTTCTCTATGCTCAGTCCGAGCATATTGACGTTGAATTCCACCGCAAGGTGCTCGCTGGCAAAGGCCACAAGGCCCGGACAGAGGTTCAGTCCGAAACTGGTGCTGCGGTCATATGATCCCTCTATGTTTTGGGAATGTCCGTCCATCACCTTGCCCTGGCCGAATCCTACCGAGAGCTGGGCCTCGTTGAACATCGCGAAACGGCGTGAATTGCCCAGGGGGATGTAGTTGCGCAATATGCCGTTGACCACCAGTTTGTGATTCAATATATGGTAGTTCCGGATGTCAAGGCCTATGTCTCCCAGATTCAGGGAAAGGGAATCCACCTTCAGCATATTCCTTCCGTAATCCATTCTCAGTCCGACTCCGAAATTGTCCTTCAGCATATAGCAGAAGGCGGGGCTTGCGACCAGCCTGTATCCGGTGGTGTTGATTCCTTCGAGAACCGCGAAACTGTAGTTCCGGTTGTTGTGGAGGGAGTAGCTTGCGGTACCTCCCGCCATCCAGCTGCCCTTCGGGGCGAATACGGCAGGAGAGGAGAGGTCATAACCGCGGTCATAACGCCGCTGGGCAAGGGATGGAAGCATCCCGGACAGCAGCGTCACGACCGTGACGATGAGTATCTTTCCCTTCAGCATATGCATTCGCTATTCGTAGAGAAGTTCGACATTGTCCACCCAGAGCTGGCTGTCGTCATATCCGGTGAAATAGTCACCGTAGTAGCTGGCGGCGAAGCTGATGATTATGTGCGTCGGGTAAACGTTGGTGTTCCTGTATTCCAGAGGTATGGTCATCTGCTGCCATACGTTCGTGGAGTTGTCTGCGTCGGCTGTCATCACGACTTCTCCCAGGGCTATGGTGGATTCGTCGGTGCTGTAATCCACGAAGGTCGATGTGTCGGTGGTGTTGACCAGCACAGGGCTGTTTGCGTCTCCTCCGTAGGTCTTGTAGTCCCAGGTGCCGAGGGCGATCCTCAGCAGGGCCTTGTCGTAGTCTCCCGTCTGGATTTCAGCGGGAGCATTGCTTTCCCTGCGGTTGACCTGGCCTGAGGAATACTTCACCCACAGTCTCATCGCCGTAGGCCTTGCGGTGAACGGTCTGCCGAAATAGACGGTTCCTCCGCTGGTTCCTATGGTAGAGCCGAAATGGCCGCTGAAGAGGTTGCCGGCCGCAAACTTTATCACCACATAACGGGAATGCAGCTTCATGGACTGGGTTCCCTCCTTGAAGTTTTCCGTGTCAGGGTAGCAGATCTGATGCGAGCTGCTGACCGTGGTGGAACCTGCGTTTCCGCTGCACCACCACTTGGTCTGGAGTTCCGGAAGGAGAGATTCGGGATCGTAGAAGGACTTGTACTTCGAGCTCTCGGCGTTGCTGGTGGTCTCGAATCCGTTGTTCGGAACCTGCGGCGCCACATCAGTGGTGATGTTGGTGTTCGCCGCGATGACACTCTCGCTTCCGTCCGCAAGGGAGGTCACGACGAGGCGGTACTCATATTCGGTCGACCCGCTGAGTCCGTCTATCACAGCGCTGAAGAAGCCCTCGGACTGCCTTTCGGCGCTCTTGCGGGTCCAGCTTTCCTCCCCGGCTTTCCTGTACTCGAAAAATACCTTGGAAGCATCGTACTCGCTCTCGTCCACGTCGGCATATGCCGTGAAATGTCCGGCCCAGATGTCGAAGCGTCCGGTAGCCGCCACTCCTGTGGAGACAGGAATGAATATGATGTCGTCATATATGATGTCGGTGCTCTTGTCAACGACGAGTTCGAGGTCTATGTTTCCGCTCTTCTCGGTGTATTTGAGGCTAATGGTGTAGCGTTTTCCCTTCTCGACAGCGGCTATGGTGCCGCTCTTTGTGAAAGTGCTTCCGTCCTTGAGCAGGGTGCCGCTGAAGCTCCAGTAGAGGGATGGTTCGAAGCCTTCAGGCAGGAAATATCCGTCCTGTCCGCTCTTGTCCGCGGTATAGACGAGCTGGCGGGCGTCGTCGTCGGCGCTCAGGCCTATGGTGCAGCTGTAGCCTTCGGCAAAAGTCGCGGCTATGCTGCTGTCGAAGCTGATGTTGGTGACGGCATTGCTGATGGCGGCAGTCACGGTGACGCTGGTATTCTTTCCGGCAGAAACCGTCACGGGTTCGGAGCCTTCATAGCTCTTCACGTCCCAGGATGCGTAGGTCACAGGGCTGGTGTTGCAGCCTCCGGCGGTGACATCTATCCTGTAGGAATCCGCAGGGAGCATCAGTTCCGCAGGCATCTGATTATAGGCGTAGCTGCGCACAAGTCCCGAAAAATCAGACTTGTAGATCTTCACCACCGCGCTGGAAAGCAGCTCGCTTTCCGACTGGGCTCTGGTCTGAGCTGTCTCCACGGTCACGCTGAGACAGCCCTGGCCCTGATTCTCCTTACCCTCCTTCGCGCAGGCTGCGCCCAGCAGGGCTGCGACGGAAAGCATCGCATATGTCTTGTATATGTTTCTCATTTCTTTCCCTCCTGTATTCATTCAACTACGAGAACTATGTCTATGCTCTTGCGGCATCCGTTGTTGTCCGTCACGTTCATCGTGAAGGTGTGGGTGCCCTTGAATGCGAGCAGCGGAACCTGGGCCGCAGAGAGGTCGAAGTCGATCGAAGTCGCGCCGGAAAGCTCTGAGCCATGCGGGAACGGTACTATGTCGAATACACCCAGTGAGGCTTCTGAAGGGTTGATCAGGTCGAGGGTCGTTCCTCCCACAGTGTTCACTGAACCTATGAAATCTTCATTGGTGGATGCGATGTCCACGGTGAACTTGCGCGCACCGTCAGGAATTATGGCCTTCATCGTGAGGTTGAATGCGCTGCCTTCCGCAGGAACGGTGACAGGCTGGGTGATGTCATAGTCACAGGTGCTGACGAGCTCGATACCGCCGTCACCGGCAGGAGCCTGAGGGTCGTTGCCGTCGCCTTCCTCCACGCCTGAGACGTCATTGTCCAGCTCTGCGTCCGCCACAAGCCCGTCTATCTCTATCGCGAAGCTGGCATTGCCGCTCGCGTCAACCTTCTTGAGGAAGGTGATGATGTGCCAGTCCTTTGCCTTCACTCCGCTCACGGCGGCAGTCATCTTCTGGTTCTTGCCTTCTACCAAACCCTTGAAAGTCACGGTCATGGACGTGTTCTCCCCGTTGTTGAGGGCAAAGTAGCCCGTCCTCATCTCATAGGTCGGGGACCCGGAATTGTAGCTCAGGGCATAGTCCAAAGGATATCCTGAACTTACTTCCACGGAAGTGCTGCCGTCGCCGGTCACCATCGAGAGGAATCCGTCGTTGTACCTGACGGAAACCGCGCACTGGAGCAGCGAGCAGGTGACGGAACCCAACTGTGTCGTCTGTCCCGCGACTATGCTGAAGTCAGTTCCGGCGCCATATACCGGGGAGTCGAACTTGGCGTTCGGAACCTCGGAAGCGGTGGACCTGACCACCAGGCTGTAGTCTCCGGCAAGGAGGCTCAATGATGAAGGGTCCGCCTTGAGGGCGCCGTAGCTCTTTTCCCATACCTTGCTTCCGTCCTTGTCATAGATGAAGAGCATGTATGTGTCGTCTGCGGTCTCGGTCGCCTTGGTGACCACGTTCACATCTTCGGTCCAGAGCAGGGCGAATGAATCGAAGGAGAGGGTTCCGTTGCCGTTCTCGCGGCTTCCGTACCCGAAATTGTCATCCGTGCAGGCGCTTGCCAGCAGGATGGCGCAGCTGATATATGTCAGTATCTTTTTCATCGTCTTCAGATTAATCGTTCAGGTCAAATTCCCCGAGCGCGACATCGGTCACGCTGTCGTTGAAACTGATGGTGATGCTTCCTCCGCCCACATTCGAGGCGTCAAAGCGCATTGTGTAGCAGGTGGCAGCGGAAAGATTCCTGTATTCCTTCGCGGCGAAGGTCTGCACCTTGCCACCCTGGTTGGTGAGCGTTCCGCTGATTGTGAACGTGTAGGCGTCGATGAATACGGCGCGGGTCTCGTCGGAACCGAAATTGAAACTGTTGCCCTGTCCTGTCCTGAGGGTGAAGGTCCAGTCGCTGTAATAATTGCGGAAATTGTCGCTGTATTCCATCTTTACCAGGCAGTTGCCCAGTTTGACCGGGATCGTGACAGATGTCTGTGAACCGCCATTGACGGAAAAGGCCGTCTCTCCCAGGAAATATGGCTTGCCGAACCCTTCGTCTGTCGAAGAGCCGTAGGTGGCCCTTGCGGTGTAATTTCCGGCGGCAAGGGAAAGGGTGCCGCCCAGGTCTGTCACAGGAGTCGGCTGCCCGTCCTGACCTGTTACGGTGACGGTGAAGTCCGCTGCCTGTGGCATGGTTGTGAATGAGCCGACCGAACTCCTTGTGACTACGTCGGTCACCTCTTCCTCAGTCGCGAGGGAGAAGGAGACCCTTCCGGCCGGACCCCCTTCCTGCTTTCCGCAGGATATCGCCATCAGCAACAGCGCTGAGGCGCAGAGGGTGTTGATTCTTGTCTTTGTCATTACTCTGTTCCTTGTATTGTCCGTTATTGTTGTGCAATGGAGACACGCACGTTGTCCAGATACAGCCAGTATGTTCCGTTTGTCAAAGAGATTTTTGAATCTGCGACTTCCCTCCAGGAGATTCGCCTGGCGTTGGTCATGCCCGGAATAGCCGTACTGTGCTCCTTGTCTATGTTGTCGTATGAACCCGTGTTCTCGTTCACATGGAAACTTTCCACGAAGGTTCCGCTGGTATTGCCGCTGGAAATGCCGTCGAGATTGTCGTTCCATCCCACGTGCACTGTCGCTCCGAGTTTCGGACCGGAACCGATTCCGCCTTCCTCCCTGTTCATCGAATAGTTGAAGGTCAGAACCACGTCCACGCTGCTTCCGTCCTTGATGCCCCTCAGGGGCGCCGAGTCGCAGCGGGAGTCATAGGTTACAGATGTCTCCCTGTGTGCGGCCATCCTGACGGCCTTCCCCTCGGAGCCGCCGGCCCTTGCCACGCTCCATCCGTCCCCGAAGGTATATGGACTCTTGTCGCCCACGTTGGAATCGGAATGCTTGTCGCCCGAGTTGAAGCTGACTATGCCGGAGAAGTCCTCGAAGAGGAGATACGGGCAATGGAGCTGTGCGGAGGCGCTGACGGCCGAACTCAGGTCCGGCAGGATCAGGGTCTCGCTCACGATGGCATCTGCCGATTCGTAGCTGACGCTTACGCTCTGGCCCGAGAGAGCGGAGAAGGCGCTCCGGGAGCGGGTGGAGAGCCTGAAGGATTCCCCTACGAGAAACAGGCTGCCGTCCGCGTCGGCATATTCAAGAACATTGGAGCCGCTGTCCGGCCAGTTCACGCCTTCCGGGAGGGTGAGGGTGAGTTTCTGCACGTCCTGGCCGAGATTGTTGCCCGCAAGGGTGAAGGTCAGGGAGAAGTAGTCCTTGATTTCGGACGGGCGCAGCGGCACGCCTGTGATGTGTCCGGCCGGGAAAGTCCTGCCCCGCAGTATGATGGGCGTGATGTCCGAATAATGATTTGCGGAGTAGAGGGTTACGTTCATGACGTCGTGCTCCCCGTATGCGGTCGCAGGCGGGTATATGGCGGCGCTCACGTAACTTTCCTCCCCGAAAGGGCTTTGCGGTTCAATGATGACCGTGCTCACCGCGTCAGAAAGACTGGCGCTCCCGTCAGTAAGGTCCACGGTTACGGTTCCGGCAACTGCCTGCGGCATAGTGAATTCTATGCTTTCCACCGCTTCTCCGAGCAGGTTGCAGCCCTGGGGTATGTAGAATCTCAGGTAATGCAGTATATGGTGCATACCCGCGCGGAGCATGCCGCTTTCCCCCTGCGGGGCGGAACCGTCCACCTGAGGGAGAGCCGGACCCGAGGTCCAGCCGCTCAGGCATATGCCGCTGCCGTTTCCGGCTTTTCCGTCCTGACGTGCACCGAGCTTGAAAGCCAGGCTTGTGCCCAGCACCGAAGACGGCACGGGATAGCAGATGAAATAACTGTAGTCCCCTTCCGCCATAGGGGCCGCTATGGTTGAGGTGAAATATGCCTGGCCGGTGCCGTAACCCAATGCCGTGACCGAGAATTCCTGCGCATTCAGCACGAATTCTCCGCCGGCATCCTTTGCCCAGAGCGAGACCTTGTCGCTCTCTTCCCAGGAAAAGAGCCCGGAGGAGGCGTCAAGCGTGGTCTTGGTACTGCTCCGGCCATTGCCGAGGATGACGCCCACCTTGACCTCTCCGTCCGGGAGCGTTTCTTCCGCTTCCTTGGAACAGGCGTTCAGGAAAGCCATCAGGCATAAGGCCGTGATGCGTATCAGCCATTTCTGGATATTGAGGTTCACGTTCAGTCTTTTACTTCTTTCTTCACAGAACCCAGGCTCACGCCCAGGGCTCCGATGAGCAGCAGTAGCATCAGCAGTGATGATGATGCGCGTGAGATCGAAGAGCTGATCCGGTACGAATCAGGTTCGAATCTCATCGTCAGTACATGCTTTCCGGCAGGGAGCGTCACCGCCCTCAAGGTCCAGTCAGCACGGAATATGTCCACGTCTTCACCGTCGATCTGAGCCTTCCAGCCGTCACTGTAATAGATCTCGCTGAAGACCGCAGTCCGGTCCGTTGCTATATCGTACTCGTAATTCAGCTCATTGGGGGCATAGGAGCTCAGATGGATCTCATCTTCCTCCGCCTTGCCGCCGAGGGGAACAGCATAGCCTGCAAAATCCTTGCCTAATACGGCAGTACGGTGCAGGTCGACGCTTCCGAGAAGGGCTATTTCCTCGTCAGGAGACTGAGCAATGGCGAAATCCTCCACCAGCCAGCAGTTGCCCATGGCCCCTTTGTTCACTATCGGAGGAAGGTCTCCGTCGATTATCAGATAGCGGTCGTTCAGCATCGAAAGCACAGGTACGGAAGGCAGCAGCTCCTGGGCCTCCTCCAGGGTTGAAGCCGAGGAAATCGCTGAGTATATGCTGTTTATCTCCGGAACGAGATAATGGTCGATGAGGTCCTGATAGCGCTGCAGCTTGACAGGACTGTAACCTCCGATGTTCTTGTGGAAATAGCTCGGGTATGAGTCGTTGAACACGTTCACCGAAAGGTCCAGCACCCTGAAGTCCGGGTCCTTGTCCTGAAGTATGTGCGTGTCCGCCACCCTTTCCTTGAACTGTCCGTCGAAGGCTTTCTTGCTGACAAAATGCTCCCCGTTGAGATATCGCTTGCCTATCAGGCCCATATTCAGGGCAACAAGCGCGCAGATTACCAGCGCGGCTCCGTTCGGGCTGAGCTTTCCGTCCCTGCGCAGGGCCAGCATCAGCGTCGCGAAGCAGAGCAGAATGGACACCAGCGCGGTCACTGCATCCTTGCGCAGCAGCATCAGCCTGTCCGAGGCCAGCGCCTCGACCACCAGGTCAGCCTGGCCCTCATCCACGCTCCCGCTGAAGGTCCTGCCCAGCCCGGTATATGCCAGGAGGCAGAATAAACCGGTGATACCCAGTGAGATAAGCGCCCATTTCCGTACCGCTTTCGGCTCGTATCCCCCCTTGAGTATGCGGTCCAACGTCAGGAAAGCGAGCATGGGAAGGGTCAGCTGCAGCACCACCAGGGCCATCGAAACCGTCCTGAACTTGCTGTAGAACGGCATATGCTCATACCAGAACTTCGTGAAAGGCATGAAATGATTTCCCAGCGCCAGGAATATGGCGATGACCGTCGGCACCAGTATCCACCACCTTTCCTCCCTGCGGCACAGGCCCAGGCCCATAATGAAAAGGAATATGGTGATGGCTCCCATGTACATGGGACCTGCAGTGAAAGGCTGGGGTCCCCAGTACATCGGGAGAGCCTTCGCCACGGCCTTTAGATTGGTCTGGCCCGCCCTGCGGAGCAGGTCTATGGTGGCGGACTTGTCCGGATTCACGGAATATGATGACGAGCCTCCGTTGTAGTCCGGGATGAGCAGGTTCGGCAGTTCCTCCCAGCCATATGACCAGGCGGTGGCATATTCCAGGTCAAGACCCTTGCTCTTTCCCTTGTCCGAGGCGCCGGAAGAACTCAGCTCCGAGCCTCCGCGCATGGTGTGGGCGGTGTATTCATAGGTCGGGATGAGGCGGTTGGCATTCGCCGCTATACCTGCCAGACCCAGGGCCAGAAGCAGGGCCGAGGCGGTGGCAAATCGTCTGAACTTCCCGTCTTTTTTCTTGGAAACCAGCAGTTTGACTGCGGTCACGATGGCATATGCAAGTATGATGATGGCCAGGTAGTAGGATATCTGGACGTGGTTTGCCTTGATCTGGAAGTTGAGGGCCATGGCGAAGAGAGCCGCTCCGAAGAGACTGCCCATAAGCCAGCGCTTCGGCTTGCCCTCGAGGGCCACCCTGTAGGTGTATATCACGGCGGCGAGCACCCAGGGCGCGAAAGCCAGCGCCACCATCTTGGAGTTGTGACCGACCTGGATTATCTGCAGGTTGTAGGAGCAGAAGGTCACCGCAAGCGCGCCGCAGAAAGCCACGACGGTCCCGGTCCCGAGGGCCAGCATCAGCAGGAAGGCCCCGAGCAGGGATATGAAGAGGTAACTTGCGGGACGGGGACCTATGAACATCAGCTTGTAGAGCCATCCGGTCCAGTCTCCTTCTGTGTTTCCGGTGAGCATGGTGGTCGGCATTCCGCCGAACATCGAGTTGGTCCAGGCGGTCTTGTCGTCAGGATGTGCCGCATCCCACTGCGTGCACTCCCGGGCCATACCCATATAACCGGATATGTCGCTCTGGTTCACCACTTTGCCCTCCAGCACCTGAGGCACGTAGGCATATGCCGCCACGAGCAGCAGGATTACGGCCAGTATGATTCCGGCCAACTTGTTGTCGAGTATTTTCTTCATTCTTCCGTGACTTTGTCCAGAAGGGCGGCCATTGCGGCGGCCGTGGCCTTCCTGGAATATTTCCCAATGCCTTTCGCGCCCGTTCCGGCTTCTCCGCCGAGGAAGCGTTTCCAGCAGCTGTCTATGAATGCGTCCATCGCGGCAGCGTCTCCCCAGCCGCACATCGCGCCGGCGCCGGTCTCCTCCATCACCGAGGCCATCGCGCCGTCGGTCTGGCCTATTCCAAGTACGGGCCTGTCTGCGGCGAGGTATTCAAAGAGTTTGCCCGGGAGGGTCGCCCTGTACTCGGGTTCCATCCTGAGCGGAAGGAGCAGCACGCTGGCGCTGACCTGCTCCAGCACGGCCTCATTGTGGTCCACGTAGCCCCGGTCCACCAGCATCTTCTCCAGCCCCGCCTCCCTGACGGAATCGCATATCTCCCTGTCGGTCTTGCCGCAGAGGCGTATGCGCAGCTTCGAGGCGAAGAGCGGGTCCGCAGCGCATCTGTCAGCCAGTATCTTCCAGAGCGTCAGAGGATTGCCGTCGGAGGCGAAGAGACCCGTGTGGGTGAGGTTGAAGAATCCGTCCTCCCTCCTTTCCACAAGGTAGTCCTCGGGGTCATATCCGTTGGTGATGAGTTCCACAGGGGTGGAGGTCATGCCACTGAATTCATCCCTGACCGTTGGGGACACCGCGACCACCCGGTCGCAGCTGTCAAGCACCCTCCGCTCGAGCCTCTCGTGCTTCTTTCTGGCGAATGTGCTCAGGCTCATATGCTTGAAATAGAACATCCTGGTCCAGGGGTCCCTGAAATCCGCCACCCATTTCACTCCGGTGCGGCGGGCGAGTTCCATCGCTATCAGGTGCATCGAATGCGGAGGGCCGGTGCTCACGACCGCGTCCACGGGGTGTTCCCTGAGATAGTCGCAGAGGAACCTGACCGAGGGCTTCACCCAGCCCGCTCTCGGGTCAGGGATGAACAGATTGCCCCTCGCAGCCATTGCCAGTTTCTGGAACAGGCTTTTTTTCTGATGGTTGATGGGGTTTACCTGGGAACCGGACGATTTTCCGGCCAGCTTGCGGTAGAAACCGTAAATCTCGTGTATGGGCCTGCGTATCACTTCCACGTCCTGCGGCACGTCCTTTCCCAGTGTCAGGTCGACGGAAGGGGCCTCCGGGTTCTCCGGGGTGTATATGACGCACTGCCAGCCTTCAGCGGGCAGGTACTTGCTGAATTTCACCCACCGCTGGACTCCGGAACCGCCTGAGGGCGGCCAGTAATAAGTGATCACCAGGACCCGCTTCATCACTCCACGGTCACAGATTTGGCGAGATTGCGGGGCTGGTCCACGTTCCTGCCCTTGTTCACCGCCACGTGATATGCCAGGAGCTGGAGAGGGATGGATGCGACCACAGGCATCAGTTCGGCCGCCATAGGCGGAACCTCGATGCTCCAGTCGGACAGGGCCTTGATCTGGGAGTCGCCCCTGGTGATGACGGAAATGATTCTTCCGCCGCGGGCCTTGATTTCCTCGATATTTGTGATGATCTTCTCGTGGATGTGCTCAGAGGTGGCGAGAACCACTATCGGGAGCTCTATGTCTATCAGCGCGATAGGGCCGTGCTTCATTTCTGCGGCAGGCAGGCCCTCTGCGTGTATATAACTGATTTCCTTGAGCTTGAGCGCACCCTCCAGGGCAACAGGATAGTTGTAGCCCCTGCCCAGGTACATGAAGTTGTGCGCATAGGTGAAGGTCCTCGCGAGATTCTCTATGAGGCTGTTGTTGGACAGCACGTCGCGTATGCGTTCAGGCAGTTCGAGTATCCCTTTCGCGAGTTCGTGATAGCGCCCTTCGTCCAGGGTCCCCTTCTCCTTTCCGAGCACCAGCGCGAGCATGGCCATCACGGTCACCTGTCCGGTGAAGGCCTTGGTGGAAGCCACTCCGATTTCAGGTCCCACGTGTATGTAGGAACCCGAATCGGTCTCCCTGGCTATGGACGAGCCCACGACATTGCATATGCCGTAGACGAAGGCGCCCGCCTTCCTGGCTATCCTGATTGCGGCGAGAGTGTCGGCAGTCTCTCCCGACTGGGACACTGCAATCACCACGTCATCCGGATTGATGACAGGATTCCTGTAGCGGAACTCGGAGGCATATTCAACCTCGCAAGGTATGCGGCAGAGGTCCTCGATGAGGTGTTCGCCTATGAGGGAGGCATGCCAGGAGGTTCCGCAGGCGACGAAGATGATGCGCCTTGCCTTGAGGAACCTGTCCCTGTTGAGCTTCACTCCCGAGAGGGTGACATCACAACTGACCGGGTCTATCCTTCCCCTGATGCAGTCCATGAGGGTTTCCGGCTGTTCGAAGATTTCCTTCAGCATGAAGTGAGGGTAGCCTCCCTTCTCGAGTTGGGAGATGGAGAGGTCCAGCTTGGTAACCTTGATCTGCGTCTCCTTGTTCTCGAGGTTCACGATCTTCAGCGGTTCGTGCCTGTTGACTATGGCCACCTCCCCGTCGTTGACATATACGAAGTCATTGGTGTAGTCTATGATCGACGCCGCATCTGAGCTGATGAAGAACTCTCCCTTGCCCAGGCCTATGACCATGGGGCTGCTCTGGCGCGCGGCTATGATTTCGTCAGTGTTTCCCTCCTCGATCACCGCGATGGCATATGCGCCGATGACCTTGCCCAGGGCCATCCTGACGGCCTCCGCAAGGCTGCAGCCGCTGTTGTCCCTGATGCATTCTATCAGGTTCACCAGCACCTCCGAGTCGGTCTCGCTCCTGAACTTGTAGCCGTTCATCTCGAGCGCATCCTTGAGAACCCTGTAGTTTTCTATTATGCCGTTGTGTATCAGGGCTATCTTTCCTGACTGGGAATAGTGCGGATGTGCGTTCACGTTGTCCGGGATTCCGTGGGTCGCCCATCTGGTGTGGGCTATACCTATGCTTCCGGATGCATCCTTTCCGTCCAGATATTCTTCCAGGGCCGAAACCTTGCCCTTGCATTTGTAAACATTCAGTTGGCCTCCGGCATTTACCATTGCCACACCTGCGCTGTCATAGCCCCTGTACTCGAGGCGGTGAAGACCTTTGAGCAGTATCGGGCAGGCTTGCCTGTCACCGACATATCCAACTATTCCACACATATTTTGGCGTTATTGAAAAAATCCTTAAATCGCAAGTTTAACAAAAATCTGCGAAAAAGCGTATATTTGCCCTATGGGGGAGAAACGTATGAAAGAGCAGAAGATGGCGGAAGACACGCCGCTTATCAAGCAGTTTTTTGAAGTCAAGGCCAAGAATCCCGAGGCGGTCCTGCTCTACAGGGTCGGGGATTTCTATGAGACATATTCGGATGATGCGCTGCTGGCCAGCAAGGTGCTGGGCATAGTGCTGACCAAGCGTTCGAACGGGGACAAGGGGACTCTGCCCATGGCGGGCTTCCCCCATCATGCGATAGACACCTATCTGCCCAGACTCGTCCGCGCCGGCTACAAGGTCGCGGTCTGCGACCAGCTCGAGGACCCGAAACTCACCAAGAAGCTCGTAAAGAGAGGCATAACCGAACTCGTGACTCCGGGAGTCGCGTTCAGCGACCAGATGCTCGAGTGCAAGGAGAACAACTATCTTGCGGGAGTATGCTTCGGCAAGGACGGCATGGGAGCGGCCTTCCTGGACGTTTCCACCGGCTCCTTCCGTCTTACACAGGGCGGTAAGGAATTCATATCCACCCTGTTCTCCTCCCTCAATCCCCGCGAGATGGTCGTGCAGCGCGGCTGTGAGAAGATGGCGAGGGAAGTCTTCGGGGATTCGGCCTATGTCTCCAACCTCGAGGAATGGGCCTTTGTCTATGACAGCTGCGCGGAAAAGCTCCGCAGGCAGCTTCAGGTGGATTCCCTGAAGGGCTATGCCGTGGACAGCTGCCCTCTGGGCATATGCGCCGCCGGAGCCCTGCTTGTCTATCTGGAGCAGACTCATCACGGTGGACTGAGCAGCATCTGCTCCATATCCAGGATAGACCAGGGGTGTTTCGTATGGATGGACCGTTTCACTTTCCGCAACCTCGAAGTCTTCCACAGCAATGCCGGGGCTGAAGGCAGCGCCCTGGTGGACGTGATGGACAGATGTTCCTCTCCAATGGGCTCCCGTATGCTGCGCAACTGGCTCTCGATGCCTTCGATGGACCTGGAGGAGCTGGCCTCCCGCTATGACGTGGTGTCACATTTCATCTCCCATACGGACGGCCTCGAGCAAGTCTCCGGCAGGATAGGCAACATAGGTGACCTTGAAAGGATACTCTCCAGGGCCGCCACGGGCAGAATCGCCCCGCGCGAGTTGCTCCAGCTCGAGAGGGGTCTGCGCAATGCGGGCCCCCTGTCCGAGTACTGCCGGGGCTGTGAGGAGGAAGCCCTGAGGGCCATGGGTGAGGCCATCAAGGGCAGCCCGGAACTGATGGAGGACATCTGCAGGACCATATCCCCTGAATGTGCTTCGGCCCTGGGCAAGGGGCCGGTGATAGCCTCAGGAGTGGATGCGGAGCTGGACGAACTCAGGGCCATATCCACCGGGGGCAAGGATTATCTGATAGGCCTGCAGCAGAGGGAAAGCGAGAGGACGGGCATCCCTTCCCTGAAAGTGAGCTACAACAATGTCTTCGGCTATTATCTCGAAGTCCGCAACGCCTACAGGGACAAGGTTCCCCCCGAGTGGGTGCGCAAGCAGACCCTGGTCAACGCCGAGCGCTACATCACCCAGGAACTCAAGGACTATGAGGCCAAGATTCTGGGCGCCGAGGAAAAGATTGCCGCCATCGAGGCCAGGATCTACTCCGGACTGGTCTCAAGGGTGCAGTCCCGCATATCCGCGATACAGGCTGATGCGAGGGTGCTGGCAAGGCTGGATGTGCTCTGCGGCTTCGCCTCGCTTGCCCTGAGCAACGGCTACTGCCGCCCGCAGATGGACATGGGCCTGGGCATAGACATAAGGAACGGAAGGCATCCGGTGATAGAGACCTATATGAAGGCGGGCGAGGAATATGTCCCGAATGACATCAGCCTCGACAGCCTCGACGAGCAGATTATGATACTCACCGGACCGAATATGGCGGGTAAGTCGGCGCTCCTCAGGCAGACGGCCCTGATAGTGCTGATGGCCCAGGTCGGCTCCTTCGTGCCGGCGGAGTCTGCCCGCATAGGCATATGCGACAAGATTTTCACCAGGGTGGGCGCGAGCGACAACATCTCCCGGGGCGAGTCCACCTTCATGGTAGAGATGCTGGAGACCTCGATGATACTCCATAACCTCTCCGAACGCTCCCTGGTCCTTCTGGACGAGATAGGAAGAGGCACTTCTACCTATGACGGAATGTCCATAGCAAGGGCGATAGTCGAGTATATACACGAATATGGCAAAGGGGCCAAGACCCTTTTCGCAACTCACTATCATGAGCTCAATGACCTGGAGGAAATCTATCCGAGGGTCCGCGACTACCATATCGAAGTCAAGGAGTCTGGGCGTCAGGTCATCTTCCTGCGCAAGCTCGCCAGGGGCGGTTCCGCCCACAGTTTCGGTATCCACGTGGCGAGGATGGCCGGAATGCCGCGCGAGGTGCTGCTTTCGGCGGAACGCACGCTTGCCGCGCTCGAGGAGAACAGCTCTTCGGCGACAGTGGTGAAAGACGGAGGCGAAGTGATGCAGCTGTCCCTTTTCCAGCTTGACGACCCTACTCTCTCCTCCCTCAGGGACAGGCTCAAATCAGCGGACCTGAACAATATGACGCCTATGCAGGCCTTCGACCTGCTGCGCGAAATGAAGGACGAACTCGGAGTCTGAACCCTTTCCTAGAGGAACAGATTGCTCAGGAATATGACTATGATGCCCAGCGGCGCCACCCATCTGATGAGGAAGCGCACTGTCGGGTATATGATTCCGTTGATTCTGCGGCTGCCGTTGCCGGTGAACTCTTCCCGGACTTTCCGCGGATCCATCTTCCAGCCCACGAAGAGGGTGAAGAACAGGCCTCCTATGGCCATAAGGTAGTTGGATACCAGTTTGTCGCAGAAGTCGAATATGCTGCAGCCCAGTATGTGGAAACTGCCCAGACGCCCGAAGGACAGGGAGCAGAGCACTCCCAGGGTCCAGGTCCCGAGGAATATCACGGCCACGGACTTGCCTTTGGACAGTCCTTTCTGTTCCATCAGGTAGCTTACGCCCACCTGCACCATCGATATCGACGAGGTCAGGGCCGCCACGAACACGGCTACAAAGAACAGTATCGCTGCGATTGCGCTCAGCACCGGCGCGCCCGTTCCCATCTTTGCGAAGACGTACGGCAGGGTCTCGAAGATGAGGCCCGGACCCGCTCCCGGCTCTATGCCCGCCGCAAACACCGCCGGCATCACGGCGAAACCCGCCAGCATCGCGAATATCAGGTCGAAGAAGGCCGTTCCCAGCCCGGACCCGAGCAGGTCCTCATCCTTCTTTACAAATGAGGAATATGTCAGTATGGTTCCTACGCCAAGCGACAGGGAGAAGAAGGACTGTCCCATCGCGGAGGTGATGCACCTGCCGTCTATCTTTGAGAAGTCCGGCTTCAGCATATACTGCAGACCTTCCGCCGATCCCGGGAGGCTGACAGAATAGAACATTATCAGGACTATCAGTATGAAAAGCACCGGCATGGTCAGCTTTGAGAAGGCCTCGATACCCTTTCTCACGCCTGCCAGCACTATCAGACAGGTCAGTCCGATGAATATGGTGTGGCAGATGAGCGGAGCCCAGTCTCGGGAGATGAAATTCCCGAACATCAGCTTCACATCGTCCGGGGAACCGCCGTTGAAGTCCAGCCCGAAAGCCTTCAGCATGAATTCGAAGGACCAACCGCCCACCACGCTGTAGTAGGACACGAGTATAAGCGGGGAGATTATGGTGATGTAGCCCAGCCACTTCCATTTCGAACCGGGGGCCAGCTGCTCCATGGCGCCTATGGTACCGGACTGCGCGCTGCGGCCTATTATGCTCTCGGAGAAGAAGATAGGCATTGAGAGCACCAGGGTTGAAATCAGGTATATGATGATGAATGCGGCGCCTCCGCCCTCTCCCACCATATACGGGAAACGCCATATGTTTCCCAGCCCTATGGCCGAACCAGCCATCGCCATTATCACGGCGAAACGGCTGCCGAAATTCTCGCGTTTCTGCATCTGTCTCAGAAAATGAAGTTGGATATGAATATGGCGACGAGTGCCAGCGGTGTCACGTATTTGATGATGAAGTAGAGCGGGCGGAATATCCTGACGTTGGTCCTGAGGCTGCCGCTGTTGGTGAACTCATCCCATACGTCCTGTCTGGACATCTTCCAGCCCACGAGCAGGACTGCCATCACGCTGCCGAAGAGCAGCAGGAAGTTCGATGAGAAGATGTCGAGAAGGTCGAAGAGCGGCTTTCCCATCACGGCAAGGCCTGACAGAGGCCCGATCGAGAGGGAACAGAGCATGCCCGCCACCCAGGTCCCGGCGAATACGGTCAGGGCTGCCGTACCTCGGCGCAGACCCTTTTCCTCCACAAGATAGGCGACGCCCACCTCTATCAGCGAAACTGAGGAGGTCAGGGCGGATATGCATATGCACAGGAAGAACAGTATGGCTGCGGCGGCGCTGACCACAGGCAGGTCTATACCCATTTTCGCGAATATGAAAGGCAGGGTCTGGAATATGAGTCCCGGTCCGGAGGACGGCTCGATTCCGGCAGTGAAGACGGCCGGCATTATGGCGAAGCCTGCCATCAGGGCGAATGCCGCGTCGAAGAAGGCGGTCCAGGAGCCGGAGGCGAGGAGGTTCTCCTTTTTGTCCACGTATGAGGAATAGGTGATGATTATGCCCATGCCCAGGGACAGGGAGTAGAAGGACTGGCCCAGCGCGGACGCGCACACCGGCAGGCTCAGCTTCGAGAAGTCCGGCTTCACCAGGTAGCGGACTCCGGCTCCCGCCCCGTCAAGGCTGAGGGAATAGACCATGATCAGGACCATCATCAGGAAGAGCACGGGGATGGAGTACTTGCTGAATTTCTCTATGCCTTTCTTCACTCCGGAGGCGACTATCAGGCAGCTCAGCGCCAGAAAGGCGGTGAAGCAGAAGCTCGGTCCCCAGAAAGATGAGGTGAAGGCCGGGAACAGGTCCTTGACGCTCTCCGGGTCGCAGCCGGTGAAGGCAAGACCGCAGGATTTCAGGAAGAATTCAAGGGACCATCCTCCCACCACGCTGTAGTAGGAAACTATCACCAGCGGTGTGATGACCGAAAGGGCACCCAGAAGCTGCCAGGCCCTGCCGGGTGCGAGTTTCTTCACCGCGCCCATGCAGTTGGCTCCGCTGCGCCGTCCGATTATGGATTCCACCATGAATATGGGGAGGGAGAACAGCAGGGTGAATACCAGGTAGAGCAGCACGAAAGCAGCTCCTCCGCCTTCTCCTGCCAGGTAGGGGAAGCGCCAGATATTGCCCAGGCCTATGGCCGATCCGGCAAAGGTCATTATGACAGCGAACCTGCTGCCGAAAGTTTCTCTGTTCTTAATCATCTGTCTGTTTGTCAAGTTCTTGTGTCATCAGACCCGCTCAGGGCCTGTCCGGGGAAGAACGGCGTCCGTAAACGGCGAACTCGAAGCGGATGCCGCTGCCGCTGTCCGTATATGGCTCGGACAGCGAGACAAGTTGCCATATTCCCGGGTCTATGGCGGGGAAATGGGTGTCCGCGTCGGGGATGAGGGTGTGTACGTGGGTGACGTACAGCAGGTCCGCGTTGGCTATGGCCTCGGCATAGGTCCTGCCGCCTCCGATTACGAAGCAGCGCGCAGGCGGGTTGCCGTCCCTGTCGTGGCTGCGCTCCGCCGCCTCATATGCCTGCTCAAGGCTTTCGACCCGGATCACTCCTTCGCAGGGAGGGTCGAGGGGACGCCGGCTTATGACTATGTTGGTCCTTCCCGGCAGGGGTCTGGAACCTATGGAACGGAAGTTCCTGGAACCCATTATCACCGGGCAGCCCAGAGTCGTACGCTTGAAGTACTTAAGGTCTTCAGATATGTGCCAGGGCATGTCGTTGCCCCTGCCTATGGCCATGTCGTCGGCCACGGCAACTATGATAGCCTTCTCCATCGTCATACCGCAACCGGGGCCTTTATTGCAGGCCACGGGTCGTAGCCTTCGAGGGTGAAGTCTCCGTAGCGGAAATCGAAGATGTCTTTCACATCGGGGTTCAGCTTCATCTGCGGCAGCTTTCTCGGCTGTCTGCTGAGCTGGAGGTCAACCTGTTCGAAATGATTGAGGTAGATGTGGGTGTCCCCCGTGGTGTGGATGAATTCGCCCGGCTCCAGCCCGCACACCTGAGCTATCATCATCGTCAGCAGGGAATAGGAAGCGATGTTGAATGGAACTCCGAGGAAAGTGTCGGCGCTGCGCTGGTACAGCTGGCAGGAGAGCCTTCCGTCGGCGACGTAGAACTGGAAGAGGCAGTGGCAGGGCGGCAGGGCCATGCTGTCCACTTCCCCGGGATTCCAGGCGGTCACCAGCATCCTCCTCGAGTCGGGGTTCTCCCTGATGGTGCGTATTACCTGGCTCAGCTGGTCTATGCTCCTGCCGTCCGCAGTCGCCCAGCTTCTCCACTGATGCCCGTACACTGGACCCAGGTCCCCGTTCTCATCCGCCCACTCGTCCCATATGCTGACCCCGTTCTCCTTGAGGTAGGAGATGTTGGTGTCGCCCGAGATGAACCACAGGAGTTCGTGGATTATGGACTTGAGATGGACCTTCTTGGTGGTGAGCAGGGGGAAACCCTCCTTCAGGTCAAAGCGCATCTGGTATCCGAACACGCTCTGGGTGCCGACACCGGTGCGGTCGTGCTTTATGGTGCCGTGTTCTCTGATATGCCTGAGCAGCCCGAGGTACTGTTCCATAGGCTAAAGTGTTGAGAATGCGTAAATTATAGCCTGTTCAAACACTTCTCCCGGACGCAGGGTCGTGTCCGGGTAGTCCGGATGGTTCGGGGAGTCAGGGAAGTGCTGGCATTCGATGGCCACGCCGTCATAGTCGTGGTAGGTCACTCCGTTCTTGCCCTTCGGAGCGCCTTCGAGCCAGTTCGCGGTGTAGACCTGCACGCCCGGCTGGGTGGAGAGCACCCTGAGCACCCTTCCGCTCGCAGGGGAAACGAGTTCGGCCACGTTCTGGATCTGTCCTTCCTGGTAGCCGTCTATCACCCAGCAGTTGTCATATCCCTTTCCGAAACGGACCGCATCGAAGTCCGCGAAGAGGTCGCGTCCGAGCGGCTTCGGGTTGAGGAAGTCCATAGGTGTGCCGGCCACGTCGGCAGGGTCTCCGAGCGGGATGAGGCTGTCGTCGGTAGGCAGGTATTCGGAGGCGTTGAGGGTGAGCAGGTGGTCCTTGATGCTGCCCTGGCAGTCCAGGTTGAAGTATGCGTGGTTGGTGAGGTTGACGACGGTGGTCCTGTCCGTCATCGCCGTGAAGGTGATCCTCAGGGCGTTGTCCTCGCCCCATTCGTAGCGCACCACGGTCTTGAGGTTGCCCGGATAGCCTTCTTCGCCGTCCTCGGAGAAGTACATGAACTCCACTCCGTCATTCTCCATGCGGCTGTCCCATACGCGGTTCATGAAGCCGCCCGGACCTCCGTGCAGATGGTTCGGACCGCAGTTCACCGCAAGGGTGTAGTCCTTGCCTTCAAGGCTGAACTTGCCCGCTGCGATGCGGTTGGCATATCTTCCCGGGCATTTGCCCAGACAAGGTCCGTCACCGATGTATGAGAGAGGGTCCTCGTAGCTGAGGGCCACATCGCCGAGCTTGCCGTCCCTGTCCGGAACGACCACTGACACGATCGCCGCGCCTATGTTGCTGACGGTCACGTATGCTCCGCTTGCGTTCGTGAGGGTGTACCTGAAGATTTCCTCTCCCTGCGGGGTCTTGCCCCAAAGTTCCTTCCTGATGTCCATATAGATTGTTTTTTATTGATTTTCATACTCTTGGAGCCACTGCACCAGTTTCTCCGCAACGGCGTCCTTCATTATTACACGTTTCTGTGAATCAAGCAGATACAGCGACGGAATCGCCCTGACCACATATAGCTCGCTCTCCCGTATCACCATCGCGGGGTCATATCCGACCGTCCATTGCGCCGGCCAGTCCCCCGTATGCGCCATCCACTCGTCGATTTCTTCATCTATGTATATGCTGACGACTGCCAAGGTCCCGTCCCCGAGCAGGCTGTTCACCTTAGGGTCGTCCGTAAGCGTGCGGCTGATTTCGGCGCAGGCCGGGCAGCCCGGATTCGAGAAGAAGAGCAGCGTGAGAGGAGCCTTGACCGAGTGCAGGTTCATCTCCCTGCCGTCCCTGCAGATGAAGCTGAAGTCCGTCGCGACGGTCCCGACGGCGTTTCTCGAACACAACTCCGCCTCCCTTGCGAAGCGTTCCCTTTCATCGGGTCCCACGCAGTCCGATTCCGAGAGGCTGAGGGCGAGGGCTCCGTAGATGTCCTCGTTCCTGACCGGGGAATTCGGGTCGTAGAGGTAGCGCGACACCATTTTCAGCGTGCCGTCGAAGATGTTGGAGCCGTTGTCCTTCCGCTGGGCCTGCTCAAGGCGGCTGCAGAAGGCCCTGACGTCCTTGCGGGCGGTCTCGAGGGACAGCATCGAAAGCAGGGTCGTGTATTTTCCGACCTCGGCCTCCAGAGCGGTAGCCTCCACTCCGGCTATGTGCAGCGAATCGCAGAGCCAGTTCCCTTCACCGGCGGTGAAGGCATCCCAGTAGTGCAGGGTGAGATACTCCATTGCCTCCTCCTGTCCGCCTACGACCGCAGGAACCTGGACCTGGGGGAAGTCCCTGACTGACGCGCCTCCGCTCCCGCTTTTCCTCCCGCAGGAGACAAGCAGAAGACTGGACAGCATTATAATTGTCAGGACTTTGCGCATATGCTGGTTCATTGCTTTGTGTTGCGGCTTTTTCTTGGGCCGACTCACAAAAATACTAAGAATATCTCAAAAAATTATGAGATATTTGCATTGATGAAAAAAGAGACAGAAATACTCCGCAATTTGCGCCTGGCGCTATGCCTGGCCCTGCTTGTACTGCCTTTCAGGGCGCAGGCACAGTTCAGTACTCCGGGCGACAATCCGGCCAGGGTCAGATGGTCGCAGCTGGAGACCGAACATTTCCGGGTGGTATATCCGCGCGGGATGGACTCGCTGGCCACGGTATATGCCGGGAATCTTTCGAAATACAGGATACCGGTCTCCCGGACAGGCACTTATGCTCCGGGAGAGCTGTACAGGGCAAAGATGCCCGTGATTCTTCACAATTTCAGCGGCATATCCAATGCCTCGGTCACCTGGGCTCCACGCCGTATGGATATATACAGCCTTCCGGACCCCTATGATCCCGAGCCGATGGTCTGGGAGAAGAGCCTGGCCATTCACGAGTCGCGGCATGTCTCTCAGATGCAGCTTGGATATGACGGCTTCTTCAGGCCTTTCCACTGGCTGGTCGGGGACTTGTTCCCGAGTGCCGTCGCCGCCATCTATGCCAACCGCTTCCTGATGGAAGGCGATGCCGTGGTCGCCGAGACCGGGCTCAGCGCGAGCGGGCGCGGACGTTCTGGAGATTTCCTCAACTATTATATGCCGGCCTTCGACAACGGGGACTGGAGAAACTGGTACAGATGGCGTTATGGGTCCTGGAGACATTATACTCCCGACCAGTATGCCTTCGGCTACCTGATGCTGGCCGGTGTCAGGGTCTTCTATGACGATCCGCTTTTTATGGACAACTACTATGGCCGCATCAGCCGCAACCCCCTGCGATACGACACTTTCAGGCGCAACATATCCAGGGTTTCAGGGAAGCGTTTCAACGACGCGTTCGAGGAGATACTGCAGAATTACCACAGCATATGGTCGGAGAATGCCGCCCGCCGTGGACCGTTCATAGACTCGCGGCAGTTGACCGCCATTCCTTCCTGGTATGAGGAGATCGACAGCCCTGAGATGACTTCTGCCGGGCTGCTCGCCCTGCGCTCGGGCATGGTGAACACCAGAAGCCTCGTTGCCATATCCCCGGAAGGGGAGGTCAGGGAACTGAGGCCTTTCGCCGCGACAAGTTCGGACCTTGCGTATGATTCCGTGACGGACAGGCTCTATTGGAGCGAGACCTTCAGGGATGAACGCTGGGCGCTTGAGGCGAGTTCGCGCATTTGTTTCATAGACCTTTCGTCGGGAAAGTGGAACGTGCGCTGCCTCACGCAGAAAGGCAGGCTCTTCAATCCCTGCCCTTCACCGGACGGTTCGGCAGTGGCGGCGGTGGAATACAGGCCGGACGGCAGCTGCAGGCTCGTCACCATATCCCCGGAAGACGGGTCCCTGCTTTCCGCAGCCGTGGCGCCTTCGGGTGTGAGGCCGGTGAAGATAGCCTGGACGGACGACGAGGGGATGGTGCTGAGCGTCGTGAAGGGCGACGGGATGGGCCTGTATGCGTTTGACGGGGAGTTCCGCGAGCTGCTGAGCCCCGCTCCGGTGCAGATCTCGGCGCTCAAGCCTGCTCCTGAGGGGGTGGTGTTCGTTTCCGACAGGACGGGAGTGGATGAGGTCTACGGCTTTTCACGCGGGGAACTGCGCCAGCTGACAGCAACGCGCTATGGCGCCGATGACCCTGTGTTTGTCGGGGACAGCCTGTGCTACACTATGCAGGGGGCGCGTTTCGGCAATGGACGGCGCAAGGGGGAGGGCCGCAGCCTTTATGTGACCCGCCTGGAGGATCTCAGGTCTGCACCGGTGGATTTCTCCAGCGTTTACCGTGACCCGGTCGCCGAGACCCTTTCCCGTCAGGAGAGGCTGCAGGGAGGCGAACAGGACCGCACTGAGCAGATGGTTGTGGAGATTTCCGGACCCCGGAATTATTCCAAGGCTGCGCATCTCTTCCGTTTCCACTCCTGGTGCCCGCTGAAAATAGACTACGACAATTTCTCCGCCATCAACATGGACGTGGTCAACAGCCTCGCTGGTCTCGGGGTCACGGCCTTCTATCAGAATGACCTTGGAACCGCATATGGTTCATTTGCATATGGTTACAGTCCCTGGAGCAAGGTGGCTTACCCTCATTCCGGGCAGGTGAGATTCAATTACACCGGCCTGTATCCGGTCATCGAGGCTGACCTGGATTTCGGCGGCCGTCCGGCCTACTATTACAGGAGATATGCCTTCGATTCTGAAGACCTTCAGGTCCAGAGGGTTGGATCTGCTTACCTGGAGCGCCCTTCCTTCCGTTCGAAGATACAGATTTATCTTCCGCTGAGCACTTCTTCTTCCGGCTGGTACCGCGGCATCACGCCGAGACTGAGCTACCGTTTTTCCAATGACCTGTATGACCGCTCACTGGTTCATTTCGGGCTTGACCAGGCCCTCGAGGGCAGCTATGCACCGATTTTCCAGGGCATTGAATCGGATCGCAAGGTGCTGATGCACAGCCTTTCCGCCTCTGTTACGGGGTATATGGTGCAGGCCAAGGCTCCTTCCCTCGAATACCCCCGCCTCGGCGTAGGCGCGGAACTCGGTTTCAGCGCCCGTCTCGCGCTCACGGACATCTATTCCGCAGGGGCATATGCCTACATGTATGCTTATCTGCCGGGTATTACGCGCACCCAGGGTATGAAGTTCACCTCCATATACCTGCATTCTTTCGGAGCGCTTTTCCAGGAGTCGCAGGTCAATGTGCTGCCGAGGGGTTTCGCCGGCGGAAGCCTGAGCGGTCTGGCTCCGGATATGCTCAAATGTACGCTTGACTACTCCATTCCTTTCCGTGTGGAGTTCGGCCTGGGCTCGCTTTTCAGGGTGACTCACGCCGTGGTCAAGCCTCACGCCGACCTGACGCTTGCGGCCTTCCCCGCTTCCTATGGGCAGGAAGCCTGGTCCCTTTACAGCGCAGGAGCGGAATTCACCTTCAGGCTGGCGAACTTCTTCTGGCTGCCTTTCGAGACGTCCATAGGCTTCACCCTGGACCTGAACGGAGGCTCAGGCATGGACCTGCCGGGCTTTGACGGGGTGAGCGACGTGTATGCCGGCATGGTGTTCAACATGAAGCTATAGCGGCTTCAGTGCCTGTCTATCCATCGCCAAAGCCAGTACATCAGTCCGCCCCAGGCGAGAAATATTATCCAGTACAGTATGTCCGGGAACGAGTCGGAATAGACATCGTCCCGGACATATTTCTGGAAATCGGGTATGTCGGCATAGTAATATGCCCCGGCTCCGAAGTCAAGCTGGTCGGACAGCCCGTCCCTCCTGGCCATTATCACCAGGGCAGTAATCAAGGTGCCCGCCACTAGGCATGCCGTAGCAAGCTTGGCGAGCACCTTCAGTATTTTTTTTCTGTCGGCCATCAGGCTTCTTCCTTGACGGTCCTAGTCGAGTACAGGGATAGGGAAGATGGTGCCTGAGAGAAGGAACCAGACTGCGAAGAGGGTGAGGGCGATGTTGAATGCCTGGCCTATCACATAGAGCCAGAGTACCTTTCCACCCTGCATCTGCTTGATGATGTCCTTGAAGTTGGTGCTGAGGCCTATGCTGGTGAAAGCGAGGACGAACGCCCAGTTCTTGTACTGGTCGAGAACTCCGTTGATACTCTTCACTGCGTCTGCGCCTGCGAGTGGCTGGATGATGAATGAAGCCACGAGGGATGCCGCGAAGAAACCGAGGATGAACTTAGGGAAGCGGTACCAGATCTCGCCTGCTCCCACGCTTGCGGTTCCGGTCTTCTCCACCTTGGTCGCGAAGAACACGGCCACGGCGAATGCGATGAATCCGATGAGTATGTTCTGGATGGATTTCACGAGGACTGCCGCCTTCTGGGCCTCTTCACCGAGGGCGGTACCTGCGACCACAACCGCACCGGTCGAGTCGACTGTACCTCCGATGAGGGAGCCGCCCATAATCGGGCTCATTCCGCAGGCCTTGATTATCATAGGCTCGAACACCATCATAAGTATGGTAAATATGATGGATATGGACACTGCGATGGAGAGGTCGTTCTTCTTAGCATTTGCTGCGGCTCCGGTAGCGATTGCCGCACTGGTTCCGCAGACTGATGTCGCGGCGGCGAGCGTTATCACCAGAGGCTTGTTGTCAATCTTGAGCACCCTGGTTCCGAACCACCATATGAAGAGAATTACGATAGGGGTCACTATCCAGGCGATGCCGAGACCGTAGAGACCGAACTTCGCTATGTTGGAGAAGAGCACTGAGAAGCCCATTATCACAAGACCGGTCTTGATGTAGAACTCGGTCTGGATGGCAGGCTTGAGCCATTCAGGAGTGCCGACGGTGTTGGCGATGAGCAGGCCTATGAGCAGTGCCCAGAATGCCCACTCAAGATATCTGTTGAGGGTAAACTCGGCGCTTACCAGCCTGACTATCACTGCGATGACAAAGAGGGCGGCGAAAGCGGGAAGGAATTTCCTGAGCTTGCCTCCCATAAGCTTGATGCCGGCTGAGAACAGTATGGTGACAACTGCGAAAGTGCGGAGAAGCTTGACCAGGAACGCTCCGTTGAACTGGGCGAGGAGAGATTTCTTCTCTTCAACGTTCTCCCACAGATGCCAGGTCGAGAACTTGAGGGCGGAGAAATCGAAGCCGCCTGTGAGGACGCCTATGCAGGCGATGAGGATAATGACCGCGCCTATCCAGACGGCAAGCCAGTCTTCCTTCTTCCAAAGGTCAGAAATGTTGGATTTCATTTTCTTGTCAGTTAGGTGATACACGTTTTGTACATGCCGCCGAAGTGGCAATAAAGGCAAATATAGGAAAATAAATGAAAAATCATAAGCCCAGGGGCAGGAAAGCGCCCTTGAGGTAGTCGACAGAAGCCTTCCCGCCCTCGAAAAGCACGCTCACGACATCGAACCATATCTCCTGGTCACCCAGACCGGAGCCCTTGGTGGCAAGGTATCTGGCGGCCGCCTTTGCCATATTCCTTTGCTTGGCGTAGCCTACGTTTTCGGAGGGGTCGGTGGTTGAAGGGGCGACCCTGGCCTTGACTTCGACGAAGTGTATGCCGTCGCTGCCGAGGCTGATGATGTCCGTCTCCAGATGCCCGCAGCGCCAGTTCCTCTCCAGGATGGTCTGTCCAAGCGAACAGAGGTGCGTGCAGGCGGCATCCTCTCCCATCCTTCCTATCTTCGCCCCCGCCTGTCCTTTCTTCTGTCCCATCACTCGAAGTCCACTATAGTCACGCCCGTTCCGCCGTACTGGATATGCTCGTCCTTTACCGAGGCCACTCCCGGCGTGGTGCGGACGAAGCGCTGGATCTCGTCCCTGAGCGCTCCGGTGCCCTTGCCGTGGATTATCCTGACGGACGGCACGCCGAGCATTATGGCGTCGTCCACGTATTTCATCACTATGTCAAGGGCATCCCCGACCCTCTCGCCCCTGATGTCGAGCTCGGTCTTGAAGTTGAGTTTCCTCTCCCTGAGGGAACTGTCCTGGACCACGGTCACCGGCGCGGATTTGGCGGCGGTCCTGACCGCTTCCTTGAATTCGTTGGAGGTGATGCGTTCAACCCTGTCGTGCGGCATCTTGCTGGAGATGTTGCCCACGATTATGGTCACGGCCTTGTCCGAAACCTTTGAGACCTCGCCTACCATTCCGTTGGCCTTCACCCTGACCTTCTCGCCGACCTTGAGGGGGGCGCTCCTGAAGTCCTGCTCCCTCTTCGCCTCGAGTCCGGCCCGCTCGGCTTCCTTCCTCTCCCTGTCGTCCATGCGCTTGCCGCGGCGCTGCTGCTGCCTGAGCTTGCGGGCTTCGAGCTGCCTGAGTTTCTCTTCTATATGGTTGTCCCTGTCCTGCTTTTCCTGCTCCTTGCTCCTGGCGAACATCGACACGAAGTTCTGAAGCTCCCTGCGGGCCTCGAGGGTCTTCTCTTTCTCGGCCTGGGATTCCCTGATGGTGCGTATCGTGTTCTCCACCTGCCGGTTGGCGCCCTTGACGATTTCCTCCGCCTCCTTGTGGGCCTCGTCGAGTATGTCCTTTTTCAGCTGCTTGATGTTCTGGAGCTCCTTCTGGTACCTGTCGGTGATGTTCTCAAGAGTCTGGTCGGTCCTGCGTATCTTCTGGAGCTTCTCGTCCAGGGCCCTGCGGTTGCGGGCTATCTTGCGCAGGTTCTTCTCGATTCCGACATATTCCTCGCCGGCACGGCCTTCCGCATCCTTTACTATATATTCCGGCAGGCCCATCTTTCTGGCGAGTTCGAATGCGAAGGAGTTGCCCGGCATTCCGATTTCCAGCCTGAAGAGGGGCGCAATCTTCGAGGAGTCGAACTGCATCGCCCCGTTGACCACTCCGCAGTCGTTCGATGAGGCGTATAGCTTGAGGTTGGTGTAATGGGTGGTGATGACTCCGTAGCAGCCCCTGCGGTCGAGTTCCGCGAGTATGGACTCGGCTATGGCCCCGCCGGCTGCCGGTTCGGTTCCGGAACCGAATTCATCTATCAGCACCAGGGTCTTCGAATCCGCCTTCTCGAGCATGCGGCGCATCTGGTCTAGGAAGGCGCTGTAGGTGCTCAGGTCGTTGTCTATGCTCTGTCCGTCGCCTATGTCCACCATTATCCTGTCGAAAACCGTCAGCTCCGAACTCTCCGAGGTCGGGACGAGCATGCCCCACTGGAACATGTACTGCAGCAGACCTACGGTCTTGAGGCATACGGACTTGCCTCCGGCATTGGGCCCGGAGATGAGGAGTATGTGCTTGGCGGGGGTGAGGTTCACGGTCAGGGGAACGATTTCCTTGCCTTCGGCCCTGAGGGCCTTCTCCAGCAGCGGATGACGGGCCTTCCTGAGGTCCATCTCCCCCTGCGCGGATATCACCGGCATGCCCGCTATCTGGTCCAGCGCCACCGCCGCCTTCGCCATTATGAAGTCGATTTCAGCTATGCATATGGCTCCGTCGACCAGGTCCGGCACGTAAGGGCGCAGCCAGTCGCTGAACTCGGCGAGTATCCTGAATATCTCCCTGCCCTCCGCGAAGTGCAGTTCGCTGATTTCGTTCTCTATGTTGATGAGCTCCACCGGCTCGATGAAGGTGGTCTTGCCGCTGGCCGATTCGTCATATACGAAACCTCCCATCTTCCTCTTGTGCGAGGAGATGACGGGGATGAGCATCTTTCCGTCGCGTACGGTGACGCTGGCGTCGCTTTCGGCTATGCCTTCCTGCTGGGCCTTGCGGAGCAGGGATGCGGCTATCTTTGAGACGGAACTCTCCTTTTCCTTGAGGGAGCGGCGTATCTCATAAAGTTTGTCGGAGGCGGTGTCCTTGACGTTTCCGTGCCTGTCGAGTATCCCGTCTATCCTTCTGCCGACTTCCGGGAAGGTTTTCATTCCCGAGGTCATGCGCTTGAGGTTCGGATAAACCCCGTCCTTGATTCCGGCGAAGAAGGCTCCTATTCCGGATATGGTTCCCAGCAGGGTGCGGAGCTTGCCCAGCGAAAGCAGGTCTATGTTCGCGCCCTCGCCCCTGAGCAGCTCGAGGAAATGCACGCAGTCGATGTAGCCGTTGGTCGGGAAACTGTCCTCGAACATCAGTATCAGTCTCATCTCGTCGGTCAGCAGCAGCCTCGAACGTATCTCCTTCGGGTCTGAGGAAAACTGCTCCCCGGCCACCCTCGCGGCGGCATATTCAGTGTTGCAGCGGTCTGCGACGGCTTTTCTTATCCTGTCGAAGCCGAGTTTCTGCTCGAGCCTCGTGTCTGTGATGTTCTCTGTCATATCCTCTTCTTCCTCTCAGTTCCCGTCCCCGAGAAAGCGGCGCCAAGCAGAAGCTTGAGCTCGTTGATGTTTCCGATGGGGGTGACTTTCCCGCCCTTCACGAAGGAAATCCTGCCGGTCTCCTCGGAGACCACGATGACGTCCGCGTCCGATTCCTCGGTGATGCCTATGGCCGCCTTGTGCCTCATTCCGAACTGGGCCGGGATGTCGGTCCTTTCCGTTATCGGGAGGGTGCATCTTGCCGCAATCACCCTGTCGCCGCTGACTATCACGGCCCCGTCGTGGAGCGGGGAGTTCTTGAAGAACAGGTTCATCAGCAGCCTCCTGCTCACGTGCGCGTCAATCTTGTCCCCGGTTTCGACTATGTGCTCCAAGCTCACCTTGTGCGGAATCACGATGAGGGCTCCGGTCTTGTCTGCGGACATCCTGTTGCAGGCCTCGGTTATCTCGTTCACCGAAGTCTTGTCCATCTCCCTTTCCTTGCCTCCGAACAGCCTGTTGACCAGCGGAACACCGTGGGCCTCCACTCCGAGCCTCATCAGGAAATGCCTGATCTCTGGCTGGAATATGACGACCAGGGCTATCACACCCACGTCCACGAAGGTGCTTATCAGCCTGCTCATCAGCTTCATATGGAGCGCGTCCACCACCAGCATCAGGGCATATATCACGAAGATGGCCAGGAATATGTTCATCGCGGGGGAATCCTTGATCCACCTGACGAGCACGTATATGATGAGTCCGACCAGGCATATGTCCAGTATGTCGGTGAAGGTCAGGCTGAGGAATCCGAAAAGGTCGAGAAGCATCGGGGTCTGTCTTTGTTGTAATTGTCCGGTCCGCCCGGATAAGGCCCGGCCGTCAGGCAAAGATAATAAATAAATGTGTATCAACGGCCCGAGCCTTTGTCATATGTTAAAAAAATTGTGGAAAACTTATTGAATATTAAAGAAATATGCGTACCTTTGCACTCCGCAAATTATGGGCGGATAGCTTTAAATTATTAATAAACAATTAATTAACCAAACCAATGCCTGGATTAATTGGAAAGAAAATCGGAATGACTTCCGTTTTCGGTGCTGATGGAAAGAACATTCCATGCACCGTCATTGAGGCTGGTCCATGTGTTGTCACGCAGGTGCGTACAGTAGAAAAGGACGGTTACGCCGCTGTACAGCTTGCCTATGACGAAATGTCAGAGAAACATGCCAGCGCCCCTCTCAAAGGGCATTTTGAAAAGGCAGGAACCACTCCTAAGCGCAAGCTTGTCGAGTTCCCGGCAGACTTTGCGTCAGAGCTGAAGCTTGGTGACACCGTAAACCTCACTGATGTGATTTCAGAGGGTGCTTACGTGAATGTCGTCGGCACATCTAAGGGTAAGGGATTCCAGGGTGTTGTACACCGTCACCACTTCCAGGGTGTAGGTGGCCAGACCCACGGCCAGCACAACCGTCTCCGTCACCCCGGTTCAATGGGTGCATCTTCATGGCCTTCACGCGTGTTCCCAGGAATGCGTATGGCAGGTCACATGGGCAACGAGAGGGTCAAGGTGGCCAACCTCGCTGTCATCAAGGTAATCCCTGAGAATAATCTCGTTGTGGTAAAGGGCTCTGTACCTGGAGCTAAAGGTTCTTATCTGATTTTGGAGGCTTAAGGATTATGGAATTGAAAGTTTTGAAAATTGACGGAACCGAGTCTGGAAAGACCGTGGTTCTCGATGAGCAGGTTTTCGGCATCCAGCCAAATGACCACGCTATCTATCTTGACGTAGTCCAGTACCTCGCAAACCAGCGTCAGGGAACAGCAAAGACCAAGGACAGGAGTGAGGTGGCATACAGCACCAAGAAGCTCGGTCGCCAGAAGGGCGGCGGCGGTGCTCGTCACGGCAGCCTCAAGGCGGGTATCTTCGTAGGTGGTGGCAACATCCACGGTCCGAAGCCTCGCGACTACAGATACAAGCTCAACAAGAAGCTCAAGTCTCTCGCACGCGTGTCTGCACTTTCATACAAGGCACAGCAGAATGCGATAACCCTCGTGGAGCCTTTCACCATGGAAGCTCCTAAGACCAAGGAGTTCATCAACATCCTCACCGCTCTCAAGGCAGGAGACAGGAAGGTCCTCTTCGTTCTTCCTGAGAACTCTGCGAACATTTACCTTTCATCACGTAACCTTCCTGGTGTGAAGGTCATCACCGTTGACGAAATCAACACCTACGAGATCATGAATTCATATTCTCTCGTTCTTGTCGATGGCGTTCAGGATGTCCTCGCTTCCAGAGTCAACCGCTAAAAAGATTGAGAGATGGGAATTTTGATTAAGCCAATAGTAACAGAGAAGCTGACGGATCAGGGCGAAAAGTTGAACCGTTACGGTTTCATCGTTGACCGCGATGCAAACAAGCTTCAGATCAAGGCTGCGGTAGAGCAGATGTACAACGTGACCGTTGCAGATGTCAACACTCTCAACTATCACGGAAAGAGGAAGTCACGCTATACCAAGGCAGGAATGCTCAGGGGCCGTATGAACCACTTCAAGAAGGCATATGTCACCCTTGCAGGCGAAGACAAGATTGATTTCTACAGTAATATTTAAGGAGGTATAGGCAATGGCAGTAAAGAAATTCAAACCGGTTACTCCCGGTCAGAGAAACAAGGTGATCAGCTCATTCGATGACATCACCTGCAAGAAACCTCACAAGGCATTGCTCGAGCCTCTCAAGAAGTCCGGCGGACGTAACAACACCGGTCAGATGACCGTACGTTACATCGGTGGCGGACACAAGAGGATGTACCGTATCATCGACTTCCTCCGTGACAAGGACGCATGCACCGCAAAGGTTCTTACCATCGAGTATGACCCGAACCGCAGCGCACGTATCGCCCTTGTCGAGTACGAAGACGGCGAGAAGAGGTACATCATCGCTCCTAACGGACTCAAGGTGGGCCAGGTTATCGCTTCCGGCGCCGGTGTGGCTCCTGAAGTCGGCAACGCCCTCCCTCTCAGCGATATTCCGGTCGGTACTCTCGTACACAACATCGAGCTCCGTCCAGGCCAGGGTGCCGCAATGGCACGTTCAGCCGGTACATTCGCGCAGCTCGCCGCACGTGAAGGCAACTACGCCATCCTTCGTCTCCCTTCAGGCGAGACCAGAATGGTGCTCACCACCTGCCGTGCGACAGTGGGAACCGTATCCAATCCTGAACACAATCTGGAGTCATCAGGCAAGGCCGGCCGCAGCAGGTGGCAGGGTCGCCGTCCTCACAACCGTGGTGTCGTAATGAACCCGGTAGATCACCCGATGGGTGGTGGTGAAGGCCGTGCATCCGGTGGACACCCTCGTTCACGCAAGGGTCTTCCTGCAAAGGGATACAAGACACGTAATCCTAAGGCTACTTCAAATAGGTTCATCATTGAGAGAAGAAAGAAATAACGGAATAAAACTTTAGAGATTATGAGTCGTTCATTAAGAAAAGGTCCATATATCCAGGAAGCACTGGAGAAAAGAATTCTTGCTATGAATGATGGTAGCAAGAAGAAAGAGGTAGTCAAGACGTGGTCACGCTCCAGCATGATTTCTCCTGACTTCGTAGGCCATACGATCGCAGTTCATAACGGAAACAAGTTCATTCCGGTTTATGTCACTGAGAACATGGTAGGCCACAAGCTGGGTGAGTTTGCCCCTACCCGCACATTCAAGGGTCATTCAGGTAACAATAAGAAATAATCATTATGGGAAAGCGTAAAAAACTTATGGCCGAGAGCCTCAAGGAGGCTAAGAGGACCACAGCTATTGCTAAGCTGAATGACGTTCCTACCTCTCCTCGCAAGATGCGTCTCGTCGCAGACACTGTGAGGGGTGTCGAGGTCAACCGCGCTCTCGATCTTCTCAAGTTCTCGAAGAAGGCTCCTTCCATCCGCCTTGAGAAGCTTCTCCGCAGCGCAATCGCAAACTGGGAGGCAAAGAATCCTGAGAGCAGCAAAGAGCTCGATAACGGCAACGTATATGTCAAGACCATTATGGTCGATGAAGGTCGCACACTTAAGAGAATCCGTCCTTGTCCTCAGGGTAGAGCTGGTAGGATCCGCAAGCGTTCAAACCATGTCACCGTTGTTCTTGACGTGAAGAAACCAAAAACAGTTGAGGCATAATTATGGGACAGAAAACAAATCCAATCAGCAATAGAATCGGTATCACCCGTGGTTGGGACTCTAACTGGTGTGGTGGTAACTACGCAGAGAAGATTGCGGAGGACTACAAGATCCGCAAATATCTCGAGACCCGTCTTGCGAAGGCAAGCATTTCAAAGATCGTGATCGAGAGGACCCTCAAGCTCATCACCGTGACCATCCAGGCTGCAAGGCCGGGTGTCATCATCGGAAAGGGCGGCCAGGAAGTCGACAAGCTCAAGGACGAGCTCAAGAAGGTTACCAAGAAGGATGTTCAGATCAACATCTTCGAGGTAAGGAAGCCTGAGCTTGACGCACGCATCGTCGCAGACTCAATCGCACGCCAGATCGAAGGCCGCGTCTCTTACAGAAGGGCCATCAAGATGGCTGTCACCTCAGCGATGAGAGTAGGTGCAGAGGGTATCAAGATCCAGATCAGCGGCCGTGTAGGCGGCGCCGAGATGGCTCGCTCTGAGATGTACAAGGAGGGTCGTACTCCGCTCCACACATTCCGTGCTGACATCGACTATGCTCTCGCAGTAGCCAACACCAAGGTCGGTTGCCTCGGTATCAAGGTCTGGATCTGCAACGGTGAGGTTTACGGCAAGAAGGATCTTTCTCCTAACGCCGGCATCGCCGCAAGCGCAGCACAGGCACAGTCTCAGAATCACGGTCGCGGAGACCGCGGCGGACGTCGCGGCGGACGTCGTGGAGACCGCAGGCCTGCTGAGAACAAGGCTGAGTAATCAGTTGCACTGACATAGGTTCTAAATACATAGCCTGCTCCCGATATCGGCAGCAGGCTTGGTATTTTTCTTGGTATCAGATAATTACACTACAGATCATAAACAAATGAAGAATTCATCTTTCATCTTTTCAGCTTTTGCCGCACTTGCGATCATTTCCTGTGCCGGCAGTGATAACACAGTCATAAAGGGCAGGGTAGCGGCAGAAGACTCTGCTGCTGAGATCCGTGTTAAGGCAGGAGACGTTGACACTCTCGTCACAGTCACCGACGGTGCCTTTTCAATTGAGATTCCGGCAGATGTGACGCAGGTCGGTTATGTAAAGGGACCCAAGGGCAGCTATGGCTTCATCTCCGACGGTTCGGTCCTCACTTTCGATTTCTCTGCCGAGGAAGTCGTTCCGGTTTCTTCCGCAAAGAAGGAATGTGCTGCCTATTTCGCTCTCCAGAATTCCACCAAGGAGTTTGTCCAGGGCTACAGGGCAAAGCTTGCCGAACTTCAGGCTGACGAGACTCTCTCCCAGGAGGAGCGCGACTCCCGCTTCGAGGAGTACTATGACGCCGCTTATGAAGCTTTCGTAGCAAATTCAAAGGATGTAATCGCAAAGAACAGCTCCAACGCCGTATCCTTGGTTGCTCTCCAGAACATCTACAATGAATATGATCCTGAAGAGCTGCTTGACGTGATCGCAGGTCTCGCCCCTCAGCTTCAGGCGGAGAGCTTCGTGCAGTCGCTCGTGAAGAGTTCCCAGGCCAATGCAGCCACCTCCGAGGGCAAGATGTTCACCGATTTCGAGGTGGAGACCGAAGAGGGCAAGTTCGAGAAGCTCTCGGACTATGTAGGCAAGGGCAAGTATATGCTCGTCGATTTCTGGGCCAGCTGGTGCGGCCCTTGCAAGGCTGAGATTCCTAACCTCAAGCAGGTTTACGAACAGTTCCACAGCGACAAGTTCGACATCCTCAGCGTGGCCGTATGGGACCAGCCTCAGGCATCCGTCGATACCGCGAAGGCATATTCCATTCCTTGGAACCATATGATCAACGCGCAGAAGATCCCTACCGACATCTACGGCATCCAGGGCATTCCTCACATCATCCTCTTCGGTCCTGACGGCACCATACTCAAGAGGAACCTCCGCGGTGAGGACATAGCTAAGGCTGTTGCAGAGTACGTAAAATAGTCTGTCTTGACCGTCAGGGAAAAGATAGCATTGTTCCCGCATTCCCCCGGAGTCTACAGGTATTATGACTCCGAGGGGAATGTGATATATGTGGGCAAGGCCAAGGACCTCCACAAGAGGGTTGCGCAGTATTTCGTCTCGCCGGAGAGACTTAACCGCAAGACCCGCATCCTGGTCTCGAAGATTGCCGACGCCCAGTACAGCGTGGTTTCCACCGAGGCGGACGCGCTGCTGCTTGAGAACAATCTCATCAAGCAGTACAAGCCACGGTACAACATACTCCTGAAGGATTCCAAGACCTATCCCTGGATATGCGTCACCGCAGACGAGTATCCCAAGGTCTTCCTCACCAGACGCGTGGTCCACAACGGTTCGAGGTATTTCGGCCCGTACAGCAACGTCATCCACGCTCGCAACCTCATCGAGCTCTTTTCCGAGCTCTATCCCCTGAGGACCTGCAATCTCAAGATCACCTCCGACGCCATACTCCGCGGGAAATTCAGGCCATGCCTCAAGTTCCACATCGGCAGATGCCGGGGCTGCTGCGTCGGCGCCATATCCCGTGAGGAATATGCCTCCAACATCGAGGAAATCGTCTCCATGCTCAAGGGCGGAGGCCGGCAGATGATACAGCACTACCGCAACCGTATGCTCGAGGCTTCGCAGGCTCTTGACTTTGAATATGCCCAATTGTGCAAGGAGAAGATGCAGACTCTCGAGAAGCATTATTCCAAGTCAGTGATAAGCAGCGCCTCGAATCTTGACCTGGATGTCTTCTCCCTTGTCAAGGACGAGAGCGAGGCTTTCGGCAACTTCCTCAGGGTTAGGGGAGGATGCATAGTACAGTCGCTCAACCTGGGCTTCAGGCTCAATATCGAGGAGGAGGATACCGCCGTGCTCAGCGCCTTCGTGGCGGAAGTGGAGTCCAAGTTCGGCACACTCTCGGCTGAAGTGCTGGTGCCTTTCCTTCCCGATGTGGAAATCGACGGCACGCAGTTCCGTATCCCGGTGAAGGGTGACCGTCTGGCACTGTTGGAACTGAGCATGAGGAACGCGCGGGAGCAGCGTCAGAATGCCCTGCGCCAGCGGGAGCACACGGATCCTGACGAATTCCGCCGCAAGGTACTGGAGGAACTCCGGGATGCGATCGGGATGAAGGAACTGCCCGTGCATATGGAATGTTTCGACAACTCCAACATCCAGGGCACCAATCCGGTCGCGTCCTGTGTCGTCTTCAGGGACGGCAAGCCGGCCAAGTCGGACTACCGCCGTTTCAGGATCAAGACTGTCATAGGCGCGAACGACTATGCTTCTATGAAAGAGGTCGTGAACAGGAGGTACGCCCGCATGCTTGAGGAAAACCCCGGAGACCTGCCACAGCTCATAGTCATAGACGGCGGAAAGGGCCAGCTCGAATTTGCCCGTCAGGCCATATCCGAACTCGGCATACTTGACAGGGTGACGCTGATAGGCCTGGCAAAGCGCCTGGAGGAGGTAATACGTATAGGTGACCCTTATCCGCTCTTTCTGGACAGGAACTCGCAGGCCCTGAAGCTGCTCCAGCAGATACGCGACGAGGCCCACCGTTTCGGCATCACCTTCCACCGCAATCTGCGCAGCAAGGCCCAGATAAGCTCCGCTCTGCGCGAAATCAAAGGCGTGGGGGAAAAGACCGAGCAGAGGCTGCTGATGCATTACGGCAGCGTCGCCAGGGTGGCGGCCGCCCCTCTCGAGGACCTGGCGTCCTTCCTGGGAAACGGGACACTTGCCGAAAAGATACACGAACAACTAAAAGACAGTTAGCATATGCGCCTGAAAAGGGATTTCAATTTCTATTTCAACATCTTCATACTCGTCGGGATGGTGATAGCAGTCTCCGTCGTGAATTTCTTCGAGCTCCGGGAACCCGGCGTCCAGATATTCAAGCAGCTCATCATAGCCGTGGGAGCGGTTATGGGCGTGGTCAACACGGTACTCAGTGCCAACGGCAACATATGGACCTTCCTGTTCGGAGTCATAGAAGTCAGCATATGTTCATATGCCAACCTGGACAGCGGCAACATAGGCCAGTTCCTGCAGCACGTGCTCTATTTCCTGCCCATGCAGTTCGTGGGTTATTGGCAGTGGCGCAAGCGCGGAGCCGGAGGTAAGGATGAACAGGGCCAGACCTGCAAGGTCAGGGCGAGGAGGCTCAGCCACCGCCAGTGGGCTCTGGTTGGCGTTTCCTTCGTGCTAGGCACCGTGGTTTCGTATTTCATCCTCTACTGGATAGACCTGGGCCAGTTCAAGGCCGGACACATAGCCTCCCTCGACCGCCCCAAGCTCATTCTGGACGCATCCGTAGTCGTGCTCAACATAATCGGGCAGATTCTGATGTCCCTGGCTTTCGCCGAGCAGTGGCACATCTGGAATCTTGTCAACGTGTTCTCCATACTCCTGTGGACGAACAGGCTCCTCTCGCCGGAGGCTTCGGGCTATACCGTCGTGATGCTTGTGAAGTATGTCTTCTATCTGATGAATTCCCTTAACGGACTGAGGATATGGCTGTCTCTGAGCAGGGACCCGCAGCGGCATATGCCTGAGCACAGGGGCTGCTGCTGACGGCGGGATGTCGCTTTTAGGGCAAAACTATTTCATTTTTCGGAATTTTTTGCTTACTTTGCACGTTCTTCTTTGAGAGAACAGAAGCAAGAATATTAGTGTATTATTAACATAAACTGATTTTTTATTATGTCTAAGGAAGAAGTTGTAGCAAAAGTAAAGGAGATCATCGTTGACAAGCTCGGCGTTGAGGCTTCTGAGGTTACAGAGTCAGCTAACTTCACCAACGATCTTGGTGCAGACTCTCTTGATACTGTAGAACTCATCATGGAGTTCGAGCGTGCTTTCGACATCAAGATTCCTGATGAGGACGCCAGCACCATCGCTACCGTTGCAGACGCTGTAAACTACGTTTCAAGCAAACTTGCATAAGTAAAGAATCATCTCTTCAGAGATGTCAAAAGAAAGAGGATGCCACTTGTGACATCCTCTTTCTTTGTTCGCCCAGCACGAACGTACTCTAACGGGTGCAAGTCCCCAAACCGC
>JAEDLE010000057.1 GCA_016295455.1 Bacteroidales bacterium | reverse complement strand
TTCAAGGTTCTGATCAAGACAGAAGATGGGACAGTTAAGGATAATGACAAAAATTTGGTCCTTCAGGTCAAAATCGGAGATGCTAAGTATGCAGAGCCAAAAGGTGCCGTAGTTGTTTATGCAAATGGTTTGTCGATACTGAACGGTGCCACAAACAACATCGGTGTGCAGGGTGCTGTTGCCGAGTCTGACGGTCTGGCATTCTATTACAGATATTGCGAGGCCTCTGCTTCAGATAATATCGTCTTTACTCTGATTGACACCTCCAACGGTAATAAGAAGCAGTATACCGTGACAGGAAAGGACCTTACAACAGATTATTCTTTCAAAGCCATCTTCATCGACTATTCCAATTTCACAGCAGTCGAGTAGCAACAGCATATTCAGTCGTGTCGGTTGTCCCATCAGCAGGAACTGAGGGGGCAGCCGATTCGATGGTTATCGATGAATATTAGTATATTTGCGCCAATGGCTTACCTGTTCCTGAATCTTGCGGCAGCGTTCCTGACGGCCGTAGGCGCTACCATGCTCCCGGCATCAGAGGATGTCGGGAGCACGGTTGATTCTCTCCTGCTGGCATTCGACTCACAGAAAGGCGAGGAATCACGTCGGACGGCAAGCCTGTTCTTCGAACTCCTCGAGCAGGAAGAATTCAGTGACGGCAAAATTGAGCTACCGGCTGAAAGCAGGCCCCTGAAGGCCCTGACCTGGTATTGGGCCGGAGAATGGTATTTCGACTGCCAGGACTATGACCGCTCGATGGAGTACTCGCTCAAGGCGATGAACCTGAGCAAATTCCATCCTGACCCGCTGCTGGAGGCGGACTGCGCCAGCATTGTCTCCATACTCCATTTCAGACGCTCGGACTACCCCAAGGCTATGGAGTATGCCGAAAGGATGCTTGAGATAGCCCGTGAGCAGAAAGACATCAGCCGCATATCCACCTCTCTCAACACCCTTGCAGGAATATGCCTGGCCTCCCGCCAGCCTGCGCAAGGAGAAGATTACATCCTGGAAGCCATACATCTGTGCGAGCAGGGAAAGGATAGCCTGAAACTGGCCATAAGATGCGGTATGGCAGCAGAGATCTACCACTCGATGGGAGAGAACCGGAAAAGCCTTGAATACTCGCAAAGGGCCTATGCACTTGATTCATTGTCAGGCAGAACCGACAAGGCCGCGATAAGGCTGGCCCAGATGGCGGAGGCCTGTTACGCCCTCGGAGACCACACGAAGGCGAAGGCTTGTCTGGAGAAGGCAATGCCCGTCCTCAAAGAGGCGGGGAACCTCCAGTCCTGGGCGATAAGCGCCAACCTTTACGGTGAGATACTTCTTGAAAGCGGCGAGACTTCAGAGGCTGAGACGTATTTCCGGGAGGCTCTCAAGATATTCTCCCTCCGGCGGGACAGATACAACGAAAGCCGCTCCAGGCTCGGTCTGAGCAAGTCCCTGCTGGAGTCCGACCCTGCCGAATCGGCAAGACAGATGCAGATTTACAGCTCTCTGCGCGACTCTCTGTATGACAGCGAGATGAACATGGGCCTGAATGAAATGCATGCCCGTTTCCAGAACGGAAGGCTTCAGTCAGAGAGGGACAGTTACAGGCGTTCGCTTATTTTGCTCAGCGCTCTTCTTGTACTCATCGCACTCGCTACGGCATCATATATCTTTATCCGCCGCAGGCGTCTGATAATTAAGGCGGAAACTTCGGCCGGCAGCCCTGTTTCGGACTCAGACAATACCGACCGGCAGGAACAAAGCACGCAGGCTGAGCAGAGCGAAGAGTGCGGACAGTGCGAGCCGGGCGAAGAGAGCGAGTTCATCGAAAATCTCGGCGCCCTCATCCGCGAGGCGATGGATTCCGGAAAAGTCGATTTTGAAGATATAGCCTCACGTATGTGCATTTCCCGCACACATCTCAACAGAAAAGTCAAGTCCATCACCGGAAGCACCACCTCCGACCTGGTCCTCAGTTACCGCATCGCCAAAGCCAAGGAACTGCTCCTCACCACCGACCTTCCGGTTTGGGAAGTGGCCGAGAAATGCGGCATCAGCGACCCCGCCTACTTCAGCACCCTCTTCAAGAAAGCAGTAGGCAAATCCCCCGGCCAGTTGAGGAAAGAACGGTCCTGAGATCGAGGGTCAGCACTGAAATCAGCTGTCATTTTCTTTCAAATTCCATTTTTAGTCCCTATTTTGCATAAGTAATCAATAGGCGAGCTGCCACTGCACGATATGCAAAATACACACATCCTGACCGCAGCACTGCTGCTGCTCTGCTGCCTGGACATCCAGGCGCAGCCTCTCGACAGAAAAAGTTTCAACAAAGGATGGTCCGTTGTCCACGACACGGACAGGGACAGGATGATATCCCTCTATGAAAACGGTCTGGACGGCGATGCCCCCACCGTTGACCTTCCTCACGACTGGGGCGTGGAAGACTCTTTCCATCAGGAATATCCGGGAGCCACGGGCAAACTGGGATGGTGGGGCCATGCCCGATACTGGAAGGACTTCAGCCTGACCCGCGAAGATCTCGCAGGCAAACGTTTCCTCTTCAGCATAGACGGAGCGATGTCCAGGCCCAAGGTCTTCTGCAACGGAATAGAAGTGGGAGAGTGGGGTTATGGCTACAGTTCCTTCAGCCTTGACATCACTGCCTACCTGCAAGAAGGCGGGAACCGTCTTATGATTGAACTTGACAACAGGAACGGCTCCAGCAGATGGTATCCCGGAGGCGGCATATTCCGCAACGTATGGCTTACCCGGAGCGACCCGGTAGGCATCGCCGACAGGGGCACCCGCGTCAAGGTCAGCGTAGGAACGGCGGCGGCCACGATCGACCTGGACGTAAGGCTGAGGAACAATTCCGACGGCATACCTTCGGGAGTCCTGCGCTCGGAAGTTTTCATTCTGGGCGAAGACGGGTCGGCAGATTCCCTGACCACGGTCAGCACCGAAGTGGACGAGGTCCTGGAAGGGAGCGTCATAAGCCAGAGAATCCAGGTCAGGAGCCCGAAGCTCTGGAGTCCCGACTCCCCGCAGCTGTATATGGTCAGGAGCACCCTCGAGGCTGAAGGCTGCAGCGACAGCTACGACACCGTCATAGGCATCCGTACCGCCGAATTCACTTCCGAGGGTTTCTTCCTCAACGGCGTCAGGACCCCTCTCAGGGGCGTATGCCTCCACCACGACGCGGGAGCCCTCGGTGCGGCCTGGAACACAGGAGCCTGGGAACGAAGGCTGAATATGCTCAAGCAGATGGGTTGCAATGCGATACGCACGACCCACAATCCCCCGGCACCGGAACTCCTGGACCTTTGCGACAGGATGGGGTTCCTTGTGATAGACGAACTCACCGACAACTGGACCGTCCCGAAGACCCCTGAAGGCTACACGACGCTCTTTGCAGAATGGGCCGAACGGGACCTGGTTTCCCTGATCCGACGCGACCGCAATCACCCTTGCGTGATAATGTGGAGCACCGGCAACGAAGTCGGCGAACAGGGCTATCCCGACAAATGGGAAATCTCCGACTTCCTCACCGGGATATGCCACCGTGAGGACCCTTCCCGTCCGGTCACTGCAGGCTGCGACAATCCCTGGGCGGCCTTCCAGGGCTGGGCCGGAACCTTGGACGTGTACGGCTTCAATTACAAGCCGCATCTCTATGAACAATTCCGCCAGGAGCATCCAGACCAGCCTTACTACGGCAGCGAGACCGCCTCGACCATCAGTTCCAGGGGTGTCTATGTGTTCCCTGTAAGCGAGGACAAGAGCGAAGGCCTGTCGGACTTCCAGATGAGTTCATATGATCTGTACGCCCCGTACTGGGCAACGACCCCTGACACCGAATTCAAGGCTCAGGACAGCTGTCCGGGAGTCGCGGGGGAATTCGTCTGGACCGGATTCGACTACCTCGGCGAGCCGACCCCGTACAATGGCGACATTACCATACTCACCAATTTCCACGACCCCGCGCAGAGGGCGAAGGCGGAGGAGGAACTCAAGGCCAAGGGAAGCATATCCGTACCTTCCAGGAGTTCCTATTTCGGCATAATCGACCTGGCGGGTTTCCCGAAGGACAGATATTGGCTGTATCAGTCGAGATGGCGGCCTGATCTGCCTGTGGCGCATCTTCTGCCGCACTGGAACTGGGAAGGCAGGGAAGGCGGGGTGATGCCGGTGATGGCATATACCTCGGGCGACAGCGCCGAGCTCTTCGTGAACGGAAAGTCGCAGGGGCTGAAGACCAGACAGGAGGGTGAATACAGGCTCCGCTGGGATGAGGTGGTCTATGAGCCGGGATGCATCGAACTGGTTGCATACAAGGACGGCAAAGTCTGGGCGAAGGACAAGGTAGTGACCACGGGCAAGGCCTCGAAACTTATGATAGCCGCGGAACTCGGTCAGGGTCCGGGAGCGGAATTCGGAGGCGACAGCCAGGTCAGGAATTCCGGACGCCGCCTGCGCGTGGAAGCATCCGACTACTCCCCCGAAAGGACGGAACCGAACTACCTCTTCCTCGACATCAAAGTCGCCGACCGTCGCGGGAATATGGTTCCGACAGCCTGCAACCTCCTGAAAATCAAGGTATCCGGACCGGCGAAGCTGATAGCGATGGACGCCGGTGACCCGACTTCCCACAGAGCTTTCGGCAGCGACAGCCTCGAAGCTTTCAACGGACTCTGTTCCGCCATCATACTGCCGGACGGAAGGAAGGGCAGGATAGTGGTGACGGTGGAGAGCAAAGGCCTCAGGAAAGCCCGCCAGATAATACGCGTCAGATAGGCCTGTGGAAAGCGGCGAGTCCCTCTATCGGACTGCCTAGCACTTTTCCGGGCTTCATGCCCCACTCCGCGGCAAGGGACATGAGTTCTTTCTCACAGAGCCTGGCGACAGTGCCCACTGCATTGAAAGCCAGGCCGTCCAGGCCGTCATAAAGGCTCACCACCGAAGAGAAGAACGAGCGCAGTGCCCCGCCGACCAGAGCGGCGGCATATGGGTCTGTGTCCTTTCTGTCCAGGGCATAGCGGGCAAGCGATGCACAGAATGCGTTGGGGCGAGGCTGGGTGTAGATGCGGTCTATGACCCCGGCGGCATCCATCCCCAGCATATCCCTGAATCCCGAGCCGAAAGCTTCGGGCATCGTCCCCCTGAGGCAGTCCCTGAGGAGCATCCTGCCTATGGCTCCGCCGCTGCCCTCATCCCCCAGTACAAAACCCAGGGAAGGGACGTTGCGGCATATACCCTCACCGTCATACAGACAGGAGTTGGATCCCGTTCCCAGTATGGCGACAAAGCCTTTTTCATTCCCGAGAAGGGCTCTTGCCGCACCCAGCATATCCGACTCGACAGATATCGCCCCCGCAGAAGGGAAGGTTTCCCGCAGCATATGCTCAATTTTCCCGGCAGTCAGGGAATTCACCCCGGCGCCATAGAACCATATTCCCGAAACATCTTCCGGGCATATGCCGACAGGCAGGGCAGAGCGTATCTCCGCGGGGGCCGTCGCCATATCCGCGAAATTCGGGTTGAGGCCGGCGCTTTTGAAAAAGACCGGTTCTTTGCCGGCGGAGAGCAGGGCCCAGTCTGTCTTGGTGGACCCGGAATCAGCTGCGAGTATCATTTGTCAAAGTATTTGAGGCAAATATATACGAATTTTTATTAATTTTACCGGATAGTCCTCCCGTTCGGACTTTCCCCATACAAATACCGATGACCATGAAGCATCTTATTGCAACGCTTTCAGCACTTCTGTGCGTCCTTACCCTGTCCGCCCAGGACAATCACGTAACCACACCCAACTACGACCTTGCTTCCAGATTCTCGAGCAAGAAAGTGTCGAAGATGGTTTTCTCCACCCAGACCAGACCGTCCTGGTTCAGGAGCGGCGACAAGTTCTGGTACAGTTGGAGCACCTCCGAGGGCACGCGCTACTATATGGTCGATCCTGCTGCAGGAAAGAAGACCGAGATTTTCGATATGGAGAGGCTTGCGATGCAGCTGAGCGAGACAGTGAAGGATCCTTTCGATGCGAAACACATCCCTATCAGGAACCTCAAGCTCGTGGATGACAGCCGTTTCACCTTCGACATAAACAGCACGGCGGACGTCCGTGACAAGGAAGACAGCACCAAGATGGTCAAGAAGGTCTTCCATTTCAGCTACGACCTCGCCTCACGCAGTCTCAGCGAGGTGGAAGAAGAGGAGAAGGACAGCAAGTACCCTTACTGGGCGCTGGTTTCCCCTGACGGAACGAAGGGCGTCTATGTCAAGGACAACAACCTCTTCCTGATGGACAGCACCAATCTCAGGAAAGCCGCCAAGGACGAGAAGGACAGCACCCTCATCGAGACCCGTCTCACGACAGAAGGCATAGCCGGCTTCAGCTTCGGACAGGACAACTACAACGGGCGCAACGAGACTGACAGCACAAAGAGGCTGCCTGCATACAACGTCTCCTGGTCTCCTGACTCGAGGCGCCTCGCCACCATCAGATGGGACATGAGGCCGCTGAAGGACTTCTGGGTGATCAATTCCCTCAGCCAGCCGAGGCCTACCCTCGAGACCTACAAGTACCAGATGCCGGGCGAGGCCGGCCCTGTGGGAGTGCTTTACATAATAGACACGGAGAGCGGGCAGGTGAAGGAAATCAAGAGCTCCGCATTCAAGGACCAGGACATGAGCATACTCGACGCGAAGGAGACCGTCGAGGACAGCTACATCGAACACTGGACAGGCAGATGGATGGGTGACGAAAAAGGCTTCTATCTCGAAAGGATAAGCCGCGACCTCAAGAGGATGGACCTCTGCTACGTTCCTGTGGACGGAGATTCCACCCACGTCATAGTCAAGGAAAGGATGAACACCTATGTGGAAACCCGCAGGCCCGTATTCATAAAGGGCGGTTCCCAGTTCATCCACTGGTCCGAACGCAACGGCTGGGCGAACCTCTATCTGTATGAGAAGGACGGAACCCTCGTGAGGAACCTCACCGAAGGGGCATTCCATGTCGAGGACGTGCTTGGAGTCAACGAAGCTGCAGGCTACGTTCTCTTCAGCGCCTGCGGCGTGCAGAAGGAAGAGAACCCTTACCAGATGCACACCTACAAAGTCTCCCTCAGCGGAGGTCCGATAACCAAGCTGGATATGGACGACATGGACGTGCTCTCCACCTGTGACGACAAGGCGAGATGGTTCGTGGCAAACTACTCCAGAGTGGATGCAAAGCCGGCAGTGGCCCTGTTCAACGCTGTCACCGGAAAGAAGGTGATGGAACTTGAGGAAGCCGACTTCAGCCTGCTCTTCGAGGCCGGATACAAGTTCCCGGAGAGATTCAAGGTAAAGGCGGCTGACGGCATCACCGACCTCTACGGAGTGATGTACAAGCCTTTCGACTTCGACCCTGAAAAGGTTTATCCTATAGCTGATTACGTATATCCGGGCCCTCAGGTCGAGGCCAACAACATCTCCTGGAGCAAAGGATTCTGCCGCACCGACAGGCTGGCCCAGCTGGGATTCATAGTAATCACCGTGGGAAACAGAGGAGGCCATCCGAACCGTTCGAAATGGTACCACAATTATGGCTACGGCAATCTGCGCGACTACGGTCTGGAGGACCAGAAATATGCCATCCAGCAGCTCGCGGCAAGGCATCCTTTCATCGACATAGACAGAGTCGGAATCCACGGACACTCGGGCGGAGGCTTCATGTCCACCGCGGCGATCCTTACATATCCTGACTTCTTCAAGGCGGCGGTATCCTGCTCGGGCAACCACGACAACAGCATCTACAACCGCTGGTGGAGCGAACAGCACCACGGCATACTGGAGAAGATAGACAAGGGCGACACGACCTTTGTCTACAGCATCAAGACCAACCAGGAACTCGCAAAGAACCTGAAGGGTCACCTGATGCTCTGGACAGGAGACATCGACGACAACGTCCACCCGGCAAACACCATAAGGGTGATCGATGCCCTCATCCGCGCAAACAAGAGGTTCGATATGATGTTCCTCCCTGGACAGAGGCACAGTTACGGCGATATGGACGACTACTTCTTCTGGAGGATGGCGGACTTCTACTGCGAGTGGCTGATGGGCAGCAGCAAGCGGGATGAAGTGGATATCAGGGAACTGAACAACGACTGACAGCCAAGTGACCGCTTCCGGCAGGCATAACTGCCGGGAGTGGTTTGTTCTCAAATGAATATTTTTTCAAAAACCTGAATTTTTTATGAAAACAAAAACACTGATTTCAACTGCCGTATCGCTTCTGATGCTGGCATCCTGCGCCGGAGGCGGCAATATACTTACAGATGTCTATGAGGACTCCGCCACAGTCCCGGTTGCGGAAGGCTCACCAAACGAAATGTCAGTCAGCGTCACGATAGAATATCCTGCCGGCGGTGTTCCGGCAGAAGCCGCGGACAGGATGACCTCAGCCATACTCAAAGAAGCCCTGGGGGCCGATACCGGCGATGTCGCCGAGGCTGTTGAACACTACATCTCAACGGTCAGCGAAGAGTACCGCAGCGAATGCGCCGACCTGGCCGAAGACTTCAACGGGCTGGAGGAACTCGTGGGCGCACTCTGCTGGGAAAGGCAGGTGAGCGTGCTCTACCACGGCTCCCACAACGGCATCTCCTCATTTTCCGCAATCACCTACGACTATTCCGGAGGAGCGCACGGCTCGACCGTGGAGCGCTGCCTGAACTTCAGGCTGTCCGACGGCAGCCCGGTAACGGAGACAGACCTCTTCATCGACGGATATGCCGACACGCTTTCGGGTCTGCTCAGCGCCCGCCTGGGCATGGCATTCTCAAATCCGGAAGATTATGATGCCCTGTTTATCAAGGACATAGAGCCGAACGGGAACTTCCTCGTGAGCGAAGAAGGCATCACCTACGTGTACGGCCAGTACGAAATCGGGCCTTACAGCCTGGGAACAATCGAGGTCTCCCTCGCCTGGGAAGAACTTGAAGGCCTGCTCAGATAATCAGAAAAGTTTGAATTTTTTTCCACGATACGCATTGAATATTCAAATTAATGCGTATTTTTGCAACGTTAACGCATAATTATTCAGTAATGCTTTACTCTAAGACCGACCGTCATGACGCTATCAAGAACGTCATCTCAAAAAGGAAGATTTCCTCACAGGAGGAGCTCAAGCAGGCTCTGGCCGCTGAAGGGATAGAGATTTCCCAGGCCACACTGTCAAGGGACCTGCAGGAAATAGGTGTCATAAAGAGCCGCGGAGGCTCCTCGTCGTTCTACGCGCTCCCTACCCTGGGATTCAGCATGAACAACGGAGAGTTATGCGTGAGCGGACTTGAGATCTCCGGAAACATGGCCGTGCTCAAGACGCCTCCGGGACACGCCAGCATGTTCGCGGCGATAATCGACCGAAAGGAGCTGCCGGAAGTCGCGGGCACGATCGCAGGCGACGACACCATATTCCTGGTATTGAGGAAGAATGTCTCGGAGAGACAGGCGTACAAGTCGATTTCGGCGGTTCTTTCTGTAAAGGAGTAGTTCAGTAGTGTTCAGAAATGGATGAATTCAAGATTGAAGTAGCCGGAGAACAGCATCTCCGGTATGTG
>JAEDLE010000056.1 GCA_016295455.1 Bacteroidales bacterium | reverse complement strand
AGAGATGGGTGTCATATGTGAAGAATACCATAGCCCAGGTGGCTTGCAACTTCACCACCAACCGTATGCTCACCGACTATGTCAACCAGTACTATGTGCCTCAGAGCCACAGGTTCGAGGAAATCGCTGCCGACGGCTACAGGGTGGCTAAGGAAATCGCCCAGTGGAAGGAGAATGTCGAAAGGGTATGGAACAACATATCCGTAGTGTCCTACTCTCAGCCGGAGTCTGCATATAACCTGATGCCAAGCAGCCCTCTCTGCAGTGAGGTGGAGCTCTATCTCGCAGGCCTCAGCCCTGAGGACATCGGAGTCGAGATGCTCTTCTGCACCAGGGATTCCAAGGGCAAGCTCCACATCAAGGCAAAGACCGAGTTCCAGCAGGTTTCGTTCGACAACGGCGTTGCCAAGTACAGGACCGAGGTGCTCCCTGAGACCACCGGCATGTACCAGGTGGCGACAAGAATCTTCCCTAAGAATCCAAAACTGCCGCACAGGCAAGACTTCGGATTGGTAAGATGGTTGTAGCGACCGGTTTCTTCGACGGTGTCCATCTCGGGCACCGTTTTGTCATCTCCCGCCTGGTGGAAGCCGCCAGGCAGAGGGGAGAGGAGAGCATGGTCGTGTCCTTCTGGCCCCATCCCCGGACTGTACTCCAGGACGGAGCCCGCGACCTGCGCCTTCTCTGCTCCCTCGAAGAAAAGAAAGCCCTGCTCCTCTCACTCGGGGTCGACAGGGTCGAAATTCTCCCCTTCACACGCGAATTCAGCCGTCTCAGCACGGAAGAGTACCTGCGCGACGTCCTGAAGGCACGCTTTGGAGCCACAGCCATACTCCTGGGATATGACAACAGGATGGGCAGCAACCCGGCCGGTCCGGAAGAAATCGGCCATATTGCCGAAAGCCTCGGCCTGGACGTCATCAGGACAGGCAGCATAAGCGCACAGGACGGTCCTGTCATCAGCTCCACCCGCATACGCAAGGCTCTAGCCGAAGGAGACGTATCCGCGGCATCGGCGATGCTGGGATATGACTACGGCCTTCTGGGTGTCGTGGTTGCCGGAAACCGTCTGGGCAGGACCATAGGCTTCCCGACCGCCAACATGCAGCTCTACGAGCCGCTCAAGCTGCTGCCAGCCAACGGAGTGTATCTGGTGGGGGTGAAGACTCTCGGAAGGGAACTCTACGGGATGTGCAACATAGGGAACCGCCCGACCGTTAATCTCGGGGACGCCATAAGCATAGAGACCAACATATTCGGATTCAATGAATTCATATACGGCCTCGACCTCGAGCTCCGCTTCCTGGGAAGGATAAGGGAGGAGCAGCGTTTCGACGGGATGGAAGGCTTGCGCGCCCAATTGTCGAAAGACAGGGAACAGGCTCTGGAGATGCTCGCCAAAATAAACGCTGCGCTGTAGCTTTGAATTGAAAATTTGCTATATTTGCAAAAACAGTGGGTTCTGCCTTTTGGCAGGACTCCTTTTTTGACACCTCGTTAATCAGGTGAGACAATTTGGAAGATTGCATAATTAACCGATAATCACGATTATGGCTGAAAATCATTATATGACACAGGAAGGCCTCGACAAGCTCAAGAAGGAGCTTGCCGAAGCGCTTGCGCAGCGCCCTGTCATCTCTGCCGCCATAGCTGAGGCAAGGGAGAAGGGAGACCTTTCCGAGAATGCGGAATACGACGCTGCAAGGGAGGCACAGAGTCTCCTCGAAATCAAGATCGCCAACCTCAAGAATATGGTTGCGAACGCAAAGGTCATAGACGAGTCCCAGGTGGGCACCGACAAGGTTCAGATGCTCAACAAGGTCAAAGTCCTCAACCTCAATGCGAAACAGACTATGGAATTCACCATCGTAGGTGAGACCGAGGCTGACTTCAGCAAGGGCAAGCTCGCGGTGACCACTCCTATCGCAAAGGCTCTGCTGGGTCACAGGAAGGGAGAGGTTGTGGAAGCAAAGGTGCCGTCAGGCATCATCAAGTTCGAGATACTCGACATTTCTCTCTAGGACCATGGCTACCATATTCACAAAGATCGCAAAGGGTGAGATTCCGTCATACAAGGTGGCGGAGAATGAGGAATACTACGCATTTCTCGACATCAACCCTCTGGCTCCGGGCCATACCCTGGTGATACCGAAGAACGTGGAGGACGACTACATCTTCAACCTCGACGGGAAGACCTATGCCGGCCTCTGGGAATTCGCCCGCAAGGTCGCCCTCGCATTGAAGGCCGCCGTGCCTTGCAAGAGGGTGGGAGTTGCAGTTCTCGGCATGGAAGTGCCTCACACCCATATTCACCTCGTTCCCCTCAACAGCGAGTCCGACCTTGATTTCAGGAAGGAGAAACTGTCTCTCGACGGTGACAGGATGAAGGAAATCGCAGATTCAATTTTATCGGAATATGAGAAGATTTAAGTCTCTTGCCATCGCCGCCCTCGGCCTTGCGCTTGTGGCCGTATCCTGCGGCAAGTCCGTCAGGGTCACCGGTGTGGTGGCCGACGCCCCACAGTCTGACCTTGTGGTCAAACTCCTGGAAATGAATAGGTACAAGGTGCTGGATACCATAAAGACGGATGCCTCCGGTTCATTCCGCTATGCCCTCGACGTCGAAAAGGGACAGCCTGAGTTCATCTACCTCTTCCACGGGGACACCAGGATAGCTTCGCTCCTGCTCCAGGATGGAGACCGTGTGAGCGTGACCGCAGACACCCTCGGCAACTATTCAGTGACCGGCTCCGAAGAGACCTCCAAGCTCATAGAAGTGGAGAGGGCTGAGGCTGCATTCAACAGCTCCTTCGCATCCGCATCGGCCAAGCTCGCGGACCTCGACCCGTCTTCCAAAGCCGCGGAAGAAGTCAGGAGAGACCTGGCGAAGTTGTACATAGCATATTACAGGGACAGGGTCAAGTATGTGATGCAGAACCCTTATTCCCTCACCGTGATACCGGTCTTCTACCAGAACGTCACCTCTGACCTGCCTCTCTTCAGCCAGACCACCGACGCGATCCACTTCAGGAACGCCGTGGATTCGCTCAAGACCGTGTACCCGCAGTCCAAGTATGTGGCAGCCCTCGAAAAGGTTGCGCGCGACAGGTATTCATATATGAGCTTCGAGAATCAGGTCGCAATGGCCGCTGAGGTCGGTTTTCCTGACCTGGACCTGCCTGACGAGAACGGAAACAAGGTCAAGCTCTCCTCCCTCGGGGGCAAGGTGGTGCTCGTATATTTCTGGATGGCCGAGTCTGCCGAGCAGAAGATGCTCAACCTCGACATGCTCAAGCCGGTTTACGAGAAATACCACCCGAGAGGCCTTGACATCTATGCCGTATCCCTCGACCAGGACAAGAGCGTTTGGGCAAATGCCATCAGGAACCAGAAGACAGGATGGACCAATGTCTGTGACGGCAAGGGCGCATCCAGCCCTGCACTCACGCTCTACAACGTTCCGGGCGTGCCTTACGTATATGTCATCAAGGACGGGGAAATCGTGAACGACGCCAAGATAAGCGACGAGGCATCCCTCAGGAGATACCTCGACTCAGCCCTCTGAATCCGGCATATTCAAGAAAAATAATTCAGAAAAGCTTCTTCCTGCTTACGGTGGCGACGAAGTCTTTGAGATAGAAAGGTTCGAAGTACGCGATGTCTTTGAACCTTTTTTCGTCGTACTCCCTCTGGGCAGGAGTCGCGAGACCCCTTGCATCCGGGCATATGCCGACGAAATGGGCATTGTCGGACGCTATCACTTCGCGGCATTTGAGGGCGCCGTCGCCGATGAAGAGGACCGGGCCTTCCGCAAGCAGTCCGGAGAAACTCTCCCCGTCCACAACCTTTGCGCATATGCTGCCGGTGAGTTCGCCCGCGGCGCTGTAGGTGGCAGTGTAGACTTCCATTCTTCTGGCGTCTATCATGGGCACTATATATTTGCATCCCCGGGGAAGGAATCCTCCCTCCAAGGCCTGATGCACAAGCACTTCCGTTGAAGTTACGCCCACCAGCGGCAGTCCGGCGCCGAAACAAAGGCCCTTGGCGCTGGACACTCCCACCCTCAGTCCGGTGTAGGATCCCGGGCCCATGGAAACCGCCACCGCGTCACAGTCGGTCACCTTCAGCTGTCTTTCTTCGAGCAGCTCCGCAATCAGGGGAGCCAGCATCGACGCATGCCTTCTCCCGTCATCTTCCTTATATGCGACCACCTTCCCGTCCTCGGCCAGGGCGACCGAACACAGGCTCGTGGATGTCTCCGTCAGAATAATCCTTGCCATAGCACTACTGTTTGAACATCAGACTCTTCATATACGGGAATATGGCATATGCCACCGCCCTGAGGTTGGTGTAGAGCACTGACTCCTCGAGTACTTCCTCCTTCACCATAGGTATGCTGCCGTTCAGGGTGTCGAAGAGAAGTATGCCCAGACCTATTGAGAGAGCTCCGCAGATAAGGGCGAACAGCAGGCCCAGCAGCCTGTCGAGCCAGCCCAGCATCACCAGGCGGAACACCTGGCTGAGCAGCCTTCCGAGCAGGTTCATCACCACTATCGTGACCAGCATGATCAGTATGAAGGCCACCACGTGGAGTACGGCGGGGGAGAACTCTGCAATAGGCTCGAGACGCTCGCAGACCAGGCTTGAGAATCTGAATGAAAGCCAGGCTCCGAGCAGCAGGGAACCAATCGCGAACACCTGAGCCACAAGCCCTTTCGATATCCCGTGGATGAAGAAGGGAACGAAACAGATGATCAGTATGATATCAAGTGTCGCCATATGCTGGATGTATAAACAAAATTCGTATATTTGCACGATAATCCCGCAGTGTTCTGCGCTTGCAAAAATAGAGAAAAAATATGACATTCAAAGAGTATAAGGGACTGGATCTGGTTGGCATAGGATCGGAGGTTCTGGACAGGTGGAAGAAGATGGACGCTTTCAGGAAATCGCTCGAGATAAGGGAAGGCGCGCCTGAATTCATATTCTTCGAAGGTCCGCCTTCGGCTAACGGAAAGCCGGGCATCCATCACGTGATGGCCCGCTCCATCAAGGACTCCATATGCCGTTACAAGACCCAGACGGGATACAAGGTCGCACGTCGCGCCGGATGGGACACCCACGGTCTCCCAGTGGAGATAGGTGTGGAGAAGAAACTCGGCATCCACAAGGAGGACATCGGAAAGAAAATCAGCATAGAGGAGTACAACCGCACCTGCCGCCAGGAGGTGATGAAGTACACCAGCGAGTGGGTGAACATGACCGAGAGGATAGGCTACTGGGTCGATATGGATGACCCGTACATCACCTATGACAACAGGTACATCGAGACCCTTTGGTATCTCCTCAAGAAGATATACGACAAGGGTCTGCTCTACAAGGGCTTCTCCATCCAGCCATTCTCGCCTTCCGACGGAACCGGCCTCAGCTCGCATGAACTCAACCAGCCGGGCTGCTACAAGGACGTGACCGACACCACCGTAACCTGCCAGTTCGAGGTGGTCAGGGACGCCGCATCCGAGAAACTCTTCGAGGGCGGACTGCCTGTGTATTTCCTTGCCTGGACCACCACCCCTTGGACCCTTTCGTCAAATACCGCCCTCTGCGTCGGTCCTCAGATCGAATATGTCAGGGTGCGCTCCTTCAATCCATATACCGGAAAGGAGGCCATATACGTGCTTGCGAAGGCTCTCGTGGGCGCATGGTTCAATTCTAAGGCCGCCGACATTCCGCTCTCCGACTACAAGCCGGGCGACAAGCTCGTGCCGTATGAGGTGCTCGGTCCTGAAATGAAGGGCTCCGAGCTCACCGGCATCAGCTACCGCCAGCTCATACCTTGGTTCAAGCCTATAGACGGGGACGCCTTCAAAGTCATCTCCGGAGACTATGTCACCACCGAGGACGGTACGGGCGTGGTTCACATCGCCCCTACCTTCGGAGCCGACGACAAGAAGGTTGCTGCCGCATTCGGCATAGCGCCGATGCAGCTCAAGGACGCTTCCGGCTTCCTCCAGCCGCTTGTCGACAGGGAAGGACGTTTCTACCGCCTCGAGGATATGGATCCGGCATATGCCTCCGGGCACGTAAGCCCGGAATATGCCGAATATGCCGGCAGGTACGTCAAGAATGCCTTTGATGATTCCATTCCTGCAGACGCCCCGACCCTTGATGTCGACCTCTGCATGATGATGAAGATGGACGGCAGGGCATTCAGGATCCAGAAGCACGTCCACAGCTATCCTCACAGCTGGAGAACCGACAAGCCGGTGCTCTACTATCCGCTTGATGCGTGGTTCATAAAGACTACGGCTGTCAAGGACGAGATGGTTGCACTGAACAAGACCATTACCTGGAAGCCTGAGTCCACAGGTACCGGACGTTTCGGACAGTGGCTCGAGAACATCCAGGACTGGAACCTCTCCAGAAGCCGCTACTGGGGCACCCCGCTCCCAATCTGGCGCACCGAGGATGGAAAGGAAGAGAAGTGCATCGGCTCCGCAGCCGAGCTCTACGCCGAGATAGAGAAGGCTGTAGCAGCCGGAGTCATGGCATCCAATCCTCTCAAGGACAAGGGTTTCGACCCTGCGGACATGTCCCTTGGAAATTATGACAGGATAGACCTCCACAGGCCATATGTGGACAATATATACCTCGTGTCCGACAGCGGACGCAAGATGACCAGGGAGAGCGACCTCATCGACGTGTGGTTCGACTCTGGCGCGATGCCATATGCGCAGGAAGGCCTGCGCAGCCTCGGCCAGGAGAAGTTCGGTACAACCGCGGACTTCATTGCGGAAGGCGTCGACCAGACCAGAGGATGGTTCTACACCCTCCACGCCATCCACACGATGATCAGCGGTACCCCGGCCTTCAGGAGAGTCATCTCCAACGGTCTCGTGCTCGACAAGAACGGCGACAAGATGAGCAAACGCCTCGGCAATGCCGTCGATCCGTTCGAGGAACTCGACAAATACGGTGCAGATGCCCTCAGATGGTATATGCTGACCAACGCCCAGCCTTGGGACAACCTCCGCTTCGACGAGGCGGGAGTCGATGAAATACGCAGGAAGTTCTTCGGAACCCTTTACAACACCTACTCATTCTTCGCGCTCTATGCTAATGTGGACGGCTTTGACCCTGCCGCTCCGAAGGTGCCATATTCAGAGCGTCCTGAGCTCGACAGGTGGATAATATCCCTGCTCAACACCCTCATCAGGGATGTCAGGGCGGCTTATGAGGACTATGACGTCACTTCTGCCGGCCGTATGATACAGGAGTTCGTGTGCGACCATCTCAGCAACTGGTACGTGCGTCTGGGCAGGAAGAGATTCTGGGGAGGCGGCATGAGCCAGGACAAGCTCAGCGCATACCAGACCCTCCACGAAGTTCTCAAGGACATCGCTGTGCTCGCGGCTCCTATCGCTCCGTTCTATATGGACCACCTCTACTGCGACCTTGTCGAAGGCGCGGATTCGGTACACTTCGTGCTTATGCCGGAGCCTGACGCCGAGGTTGTGGACAAGGATCTCGAGGAGCGCATGTCACTCGCGCAGAGGGCATCCTCAATGGTGCTCGCACTCCGCCGCAAGGTCAACATCAAGGTGCGCCAGCCGCTTTCCAAGATCATCATACCTGTCATGTCTGAGAAAGTCAGGGCCCAGCTCGAGCTCGTGAAGAACCTCATACTCGGCGAAGTCAACGTCAAGGAAGCAGAGTTCATCTCGGACACCGCCGGCATAATCACCAAGAAAATCAAGCCGAACTTCAAGACCCTCGGCAAGATCTACGGCAAGCAGATGAAGGAAATCGCCGCCGCCTTCGGCCAGTTCGACCAGAAGACTATAAACGAAATCCAGAACGCAGAGGCTGCAGGCAATGAATATGTCATCGCGCTCCCGTCCGGGAACGTCACCCTCAGGCAGGGAGATTTCGAGATATCATCCGAGGATATGCCCGGCTGGCTCGTAGCTACTGAAGGCCCTCTGACCCTTGCCCTCGACATTGAAGTCACCGACGAGCTCAAGAAGGAAGGCATAGCCCGCGAACTCATAAACAGGATACAGAACATCAGGAAAGACAGCGGATTCGAAGTGACCGACAGGGTAGTCGTCGAGATTTACGCACAGGGCGACGATTTCTTCGAGATCTCCGACGCCGTGGATGTCTATTATGACCATATCACTATGCAGACTCTCTCAGAAATCGACTCCGTCTCGGCTGATCCTGCACCGGAGAACGCCGTAAAGGTCGAGTGGAACGAGTCCGAGATCGGCATCATTGTTACACGTAACTAAACAGTCAGATTATGGAAGAGAAGAAAACCCGTTATTCTGATGAGGAGCTCGAGGAGTTCCGCGTCATCATCAACGAGATGCTCGAGAAGGCGAGAAAAGAGTACACCACACTCCGCCATATAGTGATGCACAACGGATCGAATGACATCGAGGACACCACTCCGTCATTCAAGACCGTCGAGGACGACGGCGCAGCCCAGCTCTCCAAGGAAGAGGCAAGCCAGCTCGCCGAACGTCAGTACAAGTTCATCAAGAACCTGGAGGCGGCACTCGTACGCATCGAGAACAAGACCTACGGCATATGCCGTGAGACCGGTGAGCTCATTCCGAAGGAAAGGCTCCGCCTCGTGCCGCACGCAACCCTGACCGTGGCAGCAAAGGAGAAACTCGCCAAGGGCGGAAAGAGATAGGAGATGAAGTTTTCCAAGGGAACCAAGCTGCTCGCGTTGGGAATACTTTTGGTCATCATTGACCAGGTGATAAAAATCCTGGTCAAGACCAATATGTGCCTGGGAGAGCACTTTTCAGTGATAGGGAACTGGTTCCAGATACTCTTCATCGAAAACGAAGGCATGGCCTTCGGGATGAAATTCGGAGGAGCGGTCGGCAAAGCCTGCCTGAGCATATTCAGGATAGTACTCAGCGCCGTTCTTATCTGGTGGATAAGCAAGCTCTGCAAGAGAGGAAGCGACAGGGACCCTTCACGTCCTGCAGTACCGACAGGCGTGCTCGTGGGCCTGACTCTAATTACTGCAGGCGCACTGGGAAACATATTCGACTGCCTGTTCTACGGATTGATATTCTCCGAATCCACAGTGATGCAGGTAGCTCAGTTCGGAGGCAGTTACGCCCCTTTCCTTTTCGGCAAGGTCGTGGATATGTTCTACTTCCCTCTGTTCACCTGGCCTGATTGGGTACCCCTCATCGGTGGCGACATCTTCTTCAGTCCGGTTTTCAACTTCGCCGACAGTTGCGTTTCCGTCGGTGCCGTATATCTGCTATTGTTCCAGTACAAGTTCTTCTCGGCCGAAGAATGACTTCTCAAAGCTGCGCAATCGGGTATCGGAGGCCGATAGCCGGCTTCTTCCGGCTTTGAAATGAAGGGATCAGCCCATGAGTCAAAAGAAAAACGAATTTTTCTTTTGGATAAAGCAAATTCTTCGCTATATTTGCAATCCCGTCCACCAAGGACATTGGAGAGGTGGTAGAGTGGTCGATTACGGCAGTCTTGAAAACTGTTGAGCTGAAAGGCTCCGGGGGTTCGAATCCCTCCCTCTCCGCAAACAATTTGAAGCTCAGCGCGAAGCGCTGGGCTTTTTTCGTGCAAGGCCGTCAGGAGCTTGCTCCTGTAAGGGCTTGTGCGGGAAAAGCCCAAAGGCCGTAAGGCCGTGAGCTTCAAATAGTTTGCAAGGGCCCCCGCGGCGAGCGGAGAGGGAAAAGGCACGCGCAGCGTGGCTA
>JAEDLE010000055.1 GCA_016295455.1 Bacteroidales bacterium | reverse complement strand
CTCATGTCAAGGTCCCTGTTGGAAGTGAGACGGTTGTCACCTGTAATGCGCACCTTTCCCAATGGGAGAGGTTCGGCTTTCACGACCGGTGCCGGCGCCCTCATGGCCACGACGCATACCCTGGCGGAAACAGGATATCCGGACGCAGTGGTGTTGTCACCTGTGATGAAGCCCTTCACATTGTACTCGCTGCCTGCGGGATTGCTGTCTGAAGCTTCGAGTTCCTCTGTCATTCTGCCGGAGTTGGTCCATCGGACACTCCTGTACTCCTTGCTGCCGTCGGAATATGTCACCATCACCTGGGATGGCAGACTCGGGGCATTGCCCTGAACGACGTCAACTTTTACTTCCTGCACCTTCACGATGGTCCTGGCAGCTGCGTCCAGGGCCTGGGCAAAGGTCAAGGAAACGATGGCCGTCACCAGACAGGCCGCTGTTTTCCTGAGTGTAGTTTTCATTTGATATAGTGGTATTGATTTATGTATCGTAAATGCCGGTTATCAGGGACCGGTCTCCGGATTACCGGAAACCCTGGATTCAAATTTACGGAGAATATTCCAATTTTGGTTATATTTGTGCAGCAAGCTTGGCATCTGGCCGGCACTTGCGCATTGTATTCAAACAAATCAGACACCGATGATATACCTCCTTGCCGCAATCGTGTGCGGCGCCTTCATATCCATCAGCTTCAAGCTGTTCAGAAAATTCGATATAGATTCCCTCCAGGGCATATTCGTAAACTACATCACGGCCATGGCCGTAAGCGTCGCCTTATCCGGTCAGGGCGTGAACCTGGGCGCCATATTCGGAACGGCGTTTTCTTCGTCATGGCTATGGCTGGCCATAGTCGAGGGTTTCTTCTTCATGGGAGGGATAGTGGTGATGTCCGTCAGCACTCAGCGCAGCGGACTTGCCATCACCAACGTAGCGGGCAGGGCTTCGATGATCATCCCGGTCGTGGCAAGCTGGCTGGTCTATCGTCAGGGCAGTCCACGCTGGCTGCTGATAGCCATAATCATATGCTCTATGATATTGATTTTCAGCAAATCTGCAGACAAACAGAAACTCAGGGCGGCAGATATTGTCCCCCCGCTTGGAGTATTTTTCTTCTTCGGGATATGCGATTTTCTCCTGAAAGTCCTCAAGTCCAGGCTCGGGGATACCGCCGAAGGGAATGCCATGCTGTTCATTTTCTCTACCGCGGCGCTGTTCTGCCTGCTGGCCTATCTTCTGCGGGGACATTTCAGGGAGCATCCGCTGGACTGGAAAGCCATACCGGGCGGCATATTCCTGGGGCTTATGAATTCAGGCTGCACCGCCCTGATGATGAAGGCACTCGGTGTGATGGACGCCGCCGTCTTCTTCCCTTGCTATAATGTGGGAGTGGTGCTGGTCACCCTCCTCACCGGCATATTCGCATTCAGGGAAAAGCTCAGGGGCATTCAGTACGCAGGCATTGCAACCGCCCTTGCCGCTATGGTTCTGCTTTTGACTATCTGATTTATGGACAAATTCGTATTCTCACAAACCACCAGGACCCATGCCGGGGAAGGCATAATGGAAAACGCTCTCAGAGAGGAGCTTCCGCATTTTGACAAGCGCGTCCTGCTGGGATACGGCAAAGGCTCGGCCAAGGCTTCCGGCCTATTGGAAAGGGTGCGGGGCATACTCGAGGACTGCGGCAAGGAGGTCGTGGAATTCGGAGGCATAATGCCTAACCCCACTTATGCGAAGGTGCAGGAAGGAGCCGCGCTGGCACGTAAAGAGGAAATCGGATTCATACTTGCCCTTGGCGGTGGTTCGGTGTCGGACTGCTGCAAGATGGTAGCAGCCCAGTCCTTGACCGACAAGGATTTATGGGATATGGAAACAGCAGATGGGCTTTTCCCGGACCGTGCCCTGCCAGTGGGTGTGGTGGTCACCGCCTCCGGCACAGGTTCGGAGCAGAACAACGATGCCGTCATAACCAATGAGGAGCTGTACGTCAAGAGGGATCTCTACGGCCTGAAGCCTGAGTTCGCGGTGCTGGACCCGACCCTTACCCTGAGCGTTCCGATGCCGCAGGTGATGGCGGGAGCTTTCGACAGCCTCAGCCACGTGATGGAGAGTTATTTCGGCAAGCCTTCCAACAGTTTCATTACCGATGAATTGAGCGAGGCGGTGATGAGGAACATCATACGGAATATGCGCAGGGTGCTCTCCGCCCCTTCCGACACTGATGCCCGGGCCCAGCTCATGTGGGATTCGGCACTTGCCGAGAACGGCCTGCTCAAACTCGGCAAGAAAGGAGACTTCCAGTGCCATATGATTGAGCATCAGCTGGGAGCATATACCGACTGCAGTCACGGACAGGGACTGGCAGTGCTCCACCCGGTGGTCTATCGCCATATACTCAAGGATAATCCTATGAAATTCAGGCGTTTCGCCGTCGAGGTCTGGGGTATCGAGGCAAGTGGCAGGACTGACGAAGACCTTGCCGCCAGGGGCATTGACGCGCTTGAGGCTTTCATAGCCGAAGTAGGGCTTCCGTCTTCTTTCGGGGATATGGGACTGAGGGACATACTGAGCCTCGAGATGATGCGGAGAATTGCACAAAGCACCATAATCAGCCCTGGCTGCGCCAGGAAACTTTCACCTATCGAGATTTTGCAGATACTCCGGGAGTGCCTCTGAGTCCTGTCCGAAAGCTTTCTGTATGAAAAAAGACCCCGGAGTCCGAAAAAAGACCCGGGGTCATACCGTCATATCCGGAAGGATTATCTTGTCTTGAAGTATTCGAGATCCCCGGCCTTGAAATTCTGCACGTATTCGAAGTGGCCGTTGACTTCGGCCTCAGCCATACGGACGTAAACATTGGCGCTCTTGGAGAAGAGATCTGGAGATACGGTAGCGTCGTCAAGTATGAGCAGGGACATCAGGATGTCGCCTGTCATATCGTAGAGTCGGCGTGCAAGGAAATCCTGCACATCCTGGTTGGCGGATGCCTTTACGGTTGCCGTTGCAGTCTCGAGTTTCCCGAACATGGCCGCGACACGTTCCTTCAGCGGCCTGAGATCCTCAGAAACCTCCTTATCAAGCATCTCCCTGATGATGGCCGAATAGGTTCCGTTGGTTATATAACGGATGGCAGCCACCACCTGAAGCTGGGTCGTACCCTCATAGATTGAGAATATGCGGGCGTCACGGTAAAGCCTCTGGCACTTGTACTCCATTATGAAACCTGAACCGCCGTGGATGGAGATGGCATCATATGCATTCTGGTTGGCATATTCAGAGTTCATACCCTTAGCCATAGGTGTGAATGCGTCGGCAAGGCGTGAATATTTCTTCAGCTCGTCGCGCTCCTCCGGAGTCAGCTTGCGCTCTCTCTGGATATCCTCTAGAGCCTTGTATATGTCGACGTATCTGGATGTCTGGTAGAGCAGGCTGCGGCCGGCGTCGAGTTTTGCCTTCATCCTGGCGAGCATGTCATAGACGGCTGGCATATCAATGATCTTGGTATTGAACTGGGCACGCTCCTTGGCATATGCAAGCGCCTCATTGTAAGCCTCCTGGCTGAGGCCGACAGACTGTGCGGCTATGCCGAGGCGGGCTCCGTTCATAAGCGCCATCACATACTTGATCAGGCCGAGACGGGTGCTTCCGCAGAGTTCAGCCTTGGCATTCTTGTAGGTGAGCTCGCAGGTCGGGGAACCGTGGATACCGAGCTTGTGCTCGATGTGGCGCACATCGACTCCTCCGTTCCTCTTGTCATAGATGAACATGGAGAGTCCGCGGCCGTCACGGGTGCCTTCCTCTGAACGCGCGAGTACCAGATGTATGTCCGAGTCGCCGTTGGTTATGAAGCGCTTCACGCCGTTGAGCCTCCAGCAGTTCTCCTTCTCGTCGAAAGTGGCCTTGAGCATCACCCTCTGAAGGTCGGAGCCTGCATCCGGCTCGGTGAGGTCCATCGACATCGATTCACCGGCGCATACGCGCGGAATGTACTTCTGGCGCTGTTCCTCGCTTCCGAACTCGTAGAGAGTGTCTATGCAGCTTTGGAGCGACCAGATGTTCTGGAAGCTGGAATCGGCTGCGGAAATCACTTCCGAAAGCATTGAGAAAGTGGTCATCGGGACATTGAGTCCGCCGTAACGGCGAGGCATGTCCACGCCCCAGAGACCGGCCTTGGTAGCGGCGTCATAGTTCTCGTATGTCTTGCTGGCATATATCATACGGCCGTTCTCAAGATGCGGACCTTCGAGGTCCACGCTCTCGGAGTTGGGCGCGATTATGTTTGCAGCCACATCTCCGGTGATCTTGAGGAGCTTGTCGTAGTTGGCAATGGCATCTTCGAAATCGACAGGTGCATCTTCAAACTTTTCCGCCTCGGTGTAGTCGCGCTCCTTGAGCTCGACTATCCTCTTCATAAGGGGATGATGCAGGTGGAACTCGAGTTCCGGATGATCGCTATAATAGTTTGCCATAAATTACTTGTTGTTTTGCTTGTAGTACTTGATGAGCTTTGGAACCACCTCTTCCACAGAACCGACTATGACATAGTCAGCTATCTTGTTGATAGGAGCGTCAGGATCGGTGTTGATGGAGATGATAATGCCTGAATCCTGCATGCCGGCGATATGCTGAATCTGTCCGGAGATACCGCAGGCGATGTAGACCTTAGGATGCACTGTCACACCGGTCTGGCCGATCTGGCGGTCGTGGTCTATCCAGCCGGCATCAACGGCAGCGCGGGATGCACCTACCTCGCCGTGAAGTTCCTTTGCAAGCTTGAAGAGGAGGTCGAAGTTCTCCTTCGATCCGACACCGTAGCCTCCGGCCACGATGATTGGCGCGCCCTTGAGATTGTGCTTCGCCACCTCGACGTGACGGTCGATGACCTTGACGACATAGTCGATTTCAGGGACATAGTCGCTGACAACGGGATATACGACCTCTCCCTTGTACTGAGGGTCGAGTATCTCACGCTTCATCACACCCTCCCGCACGGTCGCCATCTGCGGACGGTGGTCAGGATTGACGATAGTTGCGACGATGTTTCCGCCGAATGCAGGGCGGATCTGATAGAGGAGGTTGTCGTAGTGCACGCCGGTCTTCTTGTCGTCATAGCTTCCGATCTCGAGCTGGGTGCAGTCTGCGGTGAGGCCGCTGGTGAGGGAAGACGACACGCGCGGACCGAGGTCACGTCCTATGACGGTTGCGCCCATAAGGCAGATCTGCGGCTGCTCCTGCTTGAAGAGGTTCACCATTATGTCGGTGTGGGGCGCGGAGGTATAAGGGAAAAGGCCATCCCCGTCGAAGACGAAGAGCTTGTCCACTCCATAAGGGAGTATCTGGTCCTCGACCTTGCCCTTTATGCCGGTACCGGCCACAACTGCGTTCAGTCGGACTCCAAGTTCATCGGCCAGCTTGCGGCCCTTTGTCAACAGCTCCTGAGATACTTCGGCAACCTTGGTGCCTTCGATCTCGCAATATACAAATACGTTGTTCATATGTCCCTGGATTATCCGATGATTTTGTCATTCAAAAGTTCCTTGACGAGAGCTTCGATGTCTGCGTCGGAAGATGTGAGGGTGCGGCTCTCCTTGGCCTGGAAGACGATGTTCTGCACTTCCTTCACCTTGGTAGGCGAACCGGCCATTCCGCACTGCTGAGGATCCCCGTCCACATCCGCCACGCTCCACTGGTTGAGGTTGAGGTACGGACGCTGCTCGTAAAGATAAGCGTACTTATCGTCAGAGGGACGTTCAAGCGGGCAGGTTGCCCTCTTGTATTTCATTGTCAGTTTTGCATTTGCAGGACGGCAAGGAGCCGCACTGCCGTTTACGGTGATGACGCAAGGCATAGGTGCCTCCACCGTCTCCACGCCGCCGTCTATATGCCTGCGTATGGTGAGCTTGCCGTCTTCACATTTGAGTATCTCCTCGGCGTAGGTCACCTGGTTGAGACCGAGTTTCTGGGCCACCTGAGGGCCTACCTGGGCGGTGTCTCCGTCGATGGCCTGACGGCCTCCGATGACCACGTCCACATCTCCTATCTTCTTGATTGCCGCGGCAAGCGCATATGATGTTGCAAGGGTGTCCGCTCCTGCGAAGAGACGGTCGGTGAGTACCCAACCCGTGTCGGCTCCGCGATAGAGAGCCTCGCGGACCACTTCCCCTGCGCGAGGAGGGCCCATTGTGAGCACGCCTACAGTGGAACCGGGGTTCTGCTCCTTAAGCCTGAGAGCCTGTTCCAGAGCGTTCATGTCTTCCGGATTCACGATTGCGGGAAGCGCTGCGCGGTTGACGGTACCTTCCGACGTCATCGCGTCCTTGCCCACATTTCTCGTATCCGGTACCTGCTTTGCAAGTACAACGATTTTCAAACTCATATTCTGCGGTTTTAGTAAAAACACAACGCCGTCAAAGAGACAGCATATCTTGACAAATATAGGAAATTTGAGCCAATAAAAGAAGCCTGGATGAAAAATGGAACACAGATTGCGTAGGAAAGAATATCACATCCTGTCCTAAAAAGGCTATTTGCGCATGTTCCTGATCCCCAGGAAAACATCGCAGAAAACTCCGGCGAAGAGCATTCCGACGGCTATGCCGAAGCTGATTTCCGCCGCAGCAAGGAAGTTCGAGGCGAACTGCGCGCTCTCGTGCAGGACAAGCGCGGACATCGAATAGTAAAGGGCGCGTCCGGGAACCAGAGGAAAGAGCGAAGGTATCATGAACACCGGTACCGGAGCGTGTCTCTTATGGGCGCACCAGGTGCTGAAGACACCTCCGATGAAGGCTGCGGCGGCATTGCTGATGATGTTGTTCCCTCCGCACCACTCCATACAGAGCACAAGCGTGGTCGTGGTCAGCAGTCCTCCCATGAACGCAAGCAGAAGATGCCTCGGATTCACGTGATAGAGCACTCCGAAGGTAATGGCGCCTACTGCGCCGCTCAGACATATTATCAGCATCTCCGTCATAGCGCCCAGTTTCCGAAACAGAACATCGAAATGCCGAAGCCCAGTACTATCATCATTGCCAGAAGAAGGGCGTGGACGAGTTTGGAACCGCCCGCAAGCACATCTGAGCGCATGAAATCCTGCATTGCATTTCCGAACATCATTCCGGAAATCAGCAGCATTATCACTCCTATACAGATGAGGTCGATATTCTGCCCCAACCCGAGTTTCATCACGACGTTGACCGTCAATCCCCCGACAAATGACTGGAATATGGTGTTGACCATCTGGTTGCATTTCCTGAAGGGATGCCTCTGGCAGAAGAGCACCGGCACCGAAGCCACCGCCGCGCAGAGACCGTCCGCCAGGGAACCGCCGAAGAACAGGCTGAAGGAAGATGCCCCGAATATGGCGGCGACGTAATACCACAGCGGCCTGTAACACTCCAGCACCTTTGCCTTCTCCAGCCTGCCTCTGGCTTCCTCTATGGTCAGTCCGCCGCTGCAGATGCTTCTGGATATGGAGTTGAGTTCCTCCAGCCTCGCCAGATTGTTGTCGCTGGTGAATATGCGGCGCATCTGAATGCAGTACCGGCCGTCGCGCATGCGCACTGAAGCCTGGAGAAGGGAGGCGATGCAGAACACCTGGACATCATCCACGTCAAAGCGCCGGCATATGCGGGAAACAGAGTCTTCCACACGGGTCACGTCGGCCCCGGTCATCAGCATCTGCTGGCCGATATCCATAGCCGTGGTCAGCATATCGTTGACACGGTTATATTCTGCTGTTTCAGTCTGCATCGGAGCGTATTGCAAGTCAGGCCATTATTTCGTCCGCAAGCTGCTCGAGCGACGCCTGGTCGGAGCTCTTGAATCCCGATTTCAGGGTCACCACATGCCCGCATACGGTCACATCCTTGAGGCTTTCCATGGCTTCGCACATCTTCTTTCCGGACATTGGAGCCCAGGAGCCGTTCTCGATGAGACCCACCCTCCTGTTACGGTAGCCCTTGCCCTCGAGGTCGTGGATGAAGTCCGCCATAGGGGTGAATATGCCACCGTCATAAGTGGATGCGGCAAGCACCATACGGCTGTAGCGGAATGCGTCTTCCAGAGCCTCAGCCCTGTCGTCACGGGCCAGATCCGTGACCGCCACCTTCACGCCTCTCGAGCGCAGGAGGGTGGCAAGTGCCTGGGCAGCCTTGGCAGTATTGCCGTAGATGGAAGCATATGCAATGAAAACTCCCTCGGTCTCAGGCCTGTATGAACTCCAGGTGTCGTACTGTGAGAGGTAGTGTCCGAGGTTTTCCCTGAGTATCGGTCCGTGGAGAGGCGCGATCGTCCTGATGTCCAGGGATGCGGCCTTCTTGAGCAGGGCCTGCACCTGGGCGCCGTATTTGCCGACGATGTTGAAGTAGTAGCGTCTTGCCTCGCAGTCCCATTCGTCATCCACATCCAGGGCTCCGAACTTTCCGAAACCGTCAGCGCTGAAGAGCACTTTCTCACTGGACTCGTAGCTTACGATGACTTCCGGCCAGTGCACCATAGGTGCGGCAATGAAGTTGAGGCAGTGGCGTCCGAGGCTGAGGCTGTCCCCTTCCTTGACCGCGATCGAGTTCACCGAAAAGTCATGGTCATAGAACTGGGTGAGCAGCGCGAAAGTCTTGGCATTCGACACCACCGTTATGGACGGATACTCCCTGACGAGGGCGAGCAGGCTCGCGGCGTGGTCAGGTTCCGCGTGATGCACGATGACATAGTCCGGAGTCCTGCCCGAGAGTTCCAGACGCAGATTCGCGAGCCATTCCCCGGTCTTACGGGCGTCTGCAGTGTCCATCACCGCAACCTTCTCGTCAAGTATGAGGTAGGAATTGTAGGAGACTCCTTCCGGAACGGCATACTTGCCTTCGAAGAGGTCTATGGTCTTGTCGTCTACGCCTATGTAGCGGATGTCGTTTGAAATATCGTATGTCATATGCTCAAAAAATTCTTACCATTTCTGCACCAGATACTTACTGTCGCCGGACTCCTTGAGCGCGGCTATGTCACCTGCGGAAGGCCTGTCGATAATCAGTCCCCTTGCCATCGAAGGATATGAGGTCAGCATCGCATAATCCCCGTTGCTGTCTCCGGCAACCAGCACCGGAGCCTTCCCTCCGTGCGAAGGCGCAATGAAGCGGTCTATCAGCTCACATTTGCCCTCGTGGAAGGTATGCGGATATGACGGCGCGTATCGGGCTTTCGGGGATACGGTGTCCCCGGATGTGGTCCTGAGCCCGAAGACGGCAGGTCCTCCGATTACGGGAAACCAGCGTTCTGCCACCGCCTCCACAAGCATTTCCGAAGATGCGGAGCAAATATACACATCAATACCGTTATGAATCAAGGTTTCAGTGAGATTTATCATCTCTTTCCTGATTCTCAGGCCTCTCGGAACCGTGACCTCCACCTTTCCGGCTTCTCCCATCCGGGGCGAGCACCATTTCTCCTCCCTGAGTTTATCCCCCATCGCGGCCTCCGCCGCCCTGCAAGCCAGCTCCTTTACGCCGGCTGTCCGCATTCCGCTCAGGAGCCTGAGTATCCACAGGCAGCCTGTCTCATACCCGAAGGTTGTGTCGGCGCCCAGGGACAGCGCCCAGAGTTTAGCCCGGAAGTCCTTGAACTCATCGCTGCGGGTGATTTCCTCCAGCGTCAGCTTACGCTCGGATATATAGTTGTCGTACAGGTAGATATAGTCGTTGTACAAGTCCGTGGCAAGCATTCTGGCGGATATGCCGGGAAAACCTTCCAGGGCGCAGTCGATGTTGGGTATGCAGTCTGTCAGGGCAAGAAAGAATCCGTCAGGCGCTATGGAGTACTCCAGATTCTCGATCTGGTAAACCATGGTCGTCAGGGATATGTCCCCGACTATCAAGGTGTTGTCAAAATCGAACACGGCATACGGCCGGCTGAGAGTATCGTATCCGGGGGACGTGTTGCCATATTCCCGGACAAGCGCCGTAAGTTCCTTGTGGTTTCTGCCGGTCCAGGAGCCTTTTTCGAGCTTTACGCCCGAACAGGAGACGAGCAGGAGCGCTGCCAGCGCGATGAGCGGTATTCTTGCCTTTCTTTGCATATGGTCTGTTGTCAGAAATTGAAGCTTCTGGATATGCCGAACTTGAACCAGGCGCCCGGCTGCGGGATGTTGCCGTGGTCATAGTACGGCCTGTTGAGGAGATTGTCCCCTTCGAGGTATATCCTCATGTTGCTGCTGTTCCAGCCCAGGCGGGCGTTGAGCAGGGTGTACGGTTCATATGGCACCGTCTTCCCGGTGGATGCCCCGTTCTCGAACTTCTCGTAGCTGCCGACACGGTCGTTCCAGCGGCAGGAGAGGTTCAGGAA
>JAEDLE010000054.1 GCA_016295455.1 Bacteroidales bacterium | reverse complement strand
TCTGCTGCATGAAGAGCGAACCTCCGAGGATGGCGCAGTTCACGGCGATGAGCGGCAGGAAGATACCGAGTTCCGAGTAGAGTGCAGGGGCGAATTTCTCCACTACCATTTCCACTATCTGAACGATTGCGGCAATCACCGCGATGAACACGATGAGGCTGAGGAAGCTCAGGTCCACACCCTTGATCAGGGCGTCAGGAGCAAGCACGTACTTGTTCAGGAGATAGTTGATGGGAAGTGTCACGAGGAGCACGAAGATAACAGCAACACCGAGTCCGGAAGCTGTCTTCACATTTTTGGATACTGCCAGATATGAACACATACCGAGGAAGTATGCAAAAATCATATTGTCAACGAAGATTGACTTTACGAATAAGCTTAAATAGTCCATAGTGATCGGTGTTTATGTTATTTCTCCTGAAGGTCCTTCTGTATGCTTCTCTGCACCCAGATGATGCATCCGAGAAGTATCAGGGCCATAGGAGGAAGTATTACAAGACCGTTGTTCATATATCCTGCGCTGTAGAGCGCCTCAGGTATCACCCTGAAACCGAGGATGGAGCCTGAACCGAGGAGTTCGCGGAAGAATGCCACTATCACGAGGATGAGGCCATATCCGAAACCGTTTGCAAGACCGTCGAGGAGTGAAGGTATCGGCTTGTTGCCGAGCGCGAATGCCTCGATGCGGCCCATCACGATACAGTTGGTGATGATGAGGCCGATGTAGACGGACAGCTGTTTCTCGATAGGGTAGGCGAAAGCCTTGAGAATCTGGTCGACGAGTATCACGAGCATCGCCACAACCACGAGCTGAACGATGATTCGGATTCTGTTCGGGATGGAGTTCCTCAGGAGTGAGAGCACGAGGCAGGAGATGCCTGTGACTATCATCACCGCGAGGGACATCACGAGAGCGCCCTTGAGCTCAACCGTTACGGCGAGAGAAGAGCAGATACCCAGCACAAGGACGGTGATAGGGTTGCCCTTGAGTATCGGGTTGAGGATTGTTTCTTTGAGTTTTGAATCCATATGCTATTCCTCCACGTTAGTAGGTTCTACTTCCCGGCACTGGCCTGCGCAGTTTTCCTGGCAGTTGCCGTCCTGGCATCCGCCTTCACAATCACCGCAGCACTCGCCGCTCTTTCCGCAGCTTTCTCCGCCGCAGCATTCAGCGCTTTCCTTCAGGCAGCAGTCCTGTGCTCCGGCAGCGAGATATGCCTTGTAGCCGACGAGCCACTTTGCGATACCGTCGCTCAGGCCTTTGCTGGTCATGGTTGCACCGGTGATAGCGTCAACCTGGTTGTCCTTGCCGGCGCCCTTTACAATCTCGAAAGGCTTCTCGGCTGAGAAATCAACCTTCTTGCCGCTGAACTTGGCCCTGAACTCAGGGTCGTCCTTGATCTTGGCACCCAGACCCGGGGTTTCGCCGCTATGGTCGAAATATGCACCCACGATGGTCTTGAGGTCAGATGCCAGGGCAATATATCCCCATACCGGACCCCAGAGGCCGGCGCCATATACAGGAACGACTGTGATGTCGCCGCCTTCCTTGCTGAAGACATAGACAGGGAGTTCGACCTTGTCGGCCTTGCCCTTCTTCATATTGTCGTTCTGTGCCTTGAGGTTGTCGGCGAGCTCGATAGGGTCGATGGAGAGATCCCTGACCTTCTGGCCGTCGAGATTTACCGTATATGCCTCCTTGATGTTTTCCTGATACTTGACGAGCACGTTTTCGTTGCCGATTTCCATAAGCTCGTCCATAGAACTGTACTGGGCGGCTGCGAGCATCTGGCAGATGGTCTCCGCCTTGATGTTTGCGTCCTGCTTAGGCTTGAGAGCCATCGCCACTGTCGCAAGTATGGCCGCAACCAGGACTACGATCACAGTCGAATAAACGACCGTATATGTATTTCCGTTAGTGTTCATATCCGAAATGATTAAGCTGCGTCATACTTCTTCGCCCTTCTCTTTATCGCTGAGCTGGTCACGCAGTAGTCGATGAGAGGTGCGAATGTGTTCAAGAGAAGGATTGCGAGCATCATGCCCTCAGCGTAGCCAGGGTTGAAGAGTCTGACTACCACGCAGATGGCACCGATGAGGAATCCGTAGATCCATTTTCCGCATTCCGTCTGGGCTGCGGTCACAGGGTCGGTGGCCATGAATACGGTACCGAATGCGAAGCCGCCCATCACGAGCTGGTAATATGCAGGGATGTCGGTTGCGCCGCATACGTTGCCGATCCAGCCGATGAGGAGGGCGCCCGCAACTGAAGACACCATAATCTTCCAGCTTGCTATGCCTGTCCAGATGAGTATGACGGCACCGATGAGTATCGCGATGACTGAAGTCTCTCCGACTGATCCCGGAACGGTACCTGCGAAGAGGTTCCAGAAGCTGTATCCTGCGTCGGTGAGTCCGTCGAGACCTCCGGTTGCGAGAGGGGTTGCGCCGGTGATGGCGTCCTCACCGCACCTGTGCGCTATCCACACCTCGGATCCTGACATCTTGCTTGGATATGAGAAGAACAGGAATGCGCGGGCGAGGAGGGCAGGGTTGAGGAAGTTCATTCCCGAACCGCCGAACACTTCCTTTCCGAATACTACCGCGAAAGCCACCGCGAGGGCGAGGGTCCACAGTGGAGTGTCCACAGGAACGATCAGAGGAATGAGCATACCTGAAACGAGGTATCCTTCACTCACTTCCTCATTGCGGATCTGCGCGAAGGTGAACTCGATTCCGAGACCTACTATGTATGATACGAGATAGAGCGGGAGGACCTTGAGGAAACCGAACCAGAAGTTGTGGATCAGAGTCCAGTCTTCACCGATACGTGTGCTGTACTGATAGCCTACGTTCCACATGCCGAAGAGAGCGGCAGGGACGATGGCGATTACTACGAGTATGAGGATTCTCTTGAGGTCGATGGCATCCCTTACGTGTGCACCTGTCCTGGTGACGGTGGCAGGAACGCGGAGGAAAGTGTCAAAGGCATCGACAGTGGAGTGAAGGAATCCGAACTTGCCGCCTTTCTCGAAAAGGCCCGGCTGTTTTGTTGTATTTTCTTCCATAAGCTGATTCTCCGTTATGCCATTTCCTTTATCATCCTGTCAATGCCGCATTCGATGATTGCCTGGATGTCGTTCTTGGAAGGGTCCACGAACTCGCAGGTCGCGAGGTCTTCCGGAAGTACCTCATAGATACCGAACTTCTCCATGTCGTCGAGGTTGCCGGCGAGGCAGGCCTTCACGAGATAGATAGGGAAGATGTCCATAGGGAGCACCTTGCCGTAGACGTCGGACATCATGAAGGTACGCTCACCTCCGTGTGTGTTGGTGTCCATGCTGTACCTCTTCTTGGGGCAGAGCCAGGAGAAGTATGAACGCTGTGAACTGTACTGATTGAACCTGAATGGCTTGATCCATCCGAACCACTCCCTTTCAGTGCCCTCGTGGAGCAGGCTGACCTGGTTGTCGAAGAATCCGAGGAAACCCTCGGCGCCTATGTTCCTGCCCGAGAGGACGTCACCGCTGACGAACCTCACGTCGCCTGCGGAGTTGTCATAGAACTGGGCGAGGTCCTTCATGCTGATGCCCGGAAGAGCGTCGACATATGCCGGATTGACAGCGACCGGACCGGTCACTGCCACCTTCCTGGAAAGGTTGAGCTTTCCCGTGTTGAAGAGCTTGCCTATGGCGGCGAGCATCAGGAGGGACACGGTCCATACGGTCTCACCCTTGCGTATAGGGGAGATGTTGCTGATCTGTACGCCCACGTTTCCTGCAGGGTGCCTGCCGCTGACGGTGTGCATGATCACGTGCTCCACCTTGTGGAAAGGAGTGCTGGAGCAGTTGCTGCCGGAAATCGAGAAGTGGACTCCTCCGTCAGTGAGTTTGGCGAGGGCGTCCACTGCTGTCTGCACGTCCGCAAGCGAATCACCGAGCACGTAGTCGGTGTCTGCAGCGAGAGGTGCGGTGCTGAATGCTGAGATGAAAATGGCCTTAGGCTTGAGCTGGGGGTCTGCGAGTATTCCGTAAGGCCTCTGGATGAGTGCTGGCCAGAGACCGCTCTTGAGGAGCTGGCACCTGACCTCGTCAGCTGACATCGAAGCTACGTTCTTCACGCCGAAGTCGACGTAGCTCTGCTCTGCATCCACTTTGATACGGACCTCAAGCAACTTCCTCTTCTCGCCTCTGACGATCTCAGCCACGGTGCCGCTCACCGGGGATGTAAAAAGGATGTCTGGACAATTCTTGTCGGCCATCACAGGAGAACCGGCCAATACCTTATCGCCCTCCCTGACCAGCAGCCTCGGAGTAAGGCCCTTGAAATCAGTAGGTTTCATGGCGATAATGTCAGGCTTTATCATCTTGACGGTCTCTCGGGCAGCTTCCCCCTTGATAGGGATGTCGAGCCCGCGTTTCAGTACGATGTTGTTTGACATTATGAAAGTGAATTATATGTACAAATAGTTAGTTGGCTGTTTGCGGCGCAAATTTAACCATTTTTTTCGTAATTTCGCTTCATTATGGAAAACAAAATCGGAGCATTGACGGCTGGTCTCGATGAGGCCCAGCTCAGGGCGGTCACAAGCATCGAAGGTCCCGTGCTTATAGTCGCGGGAGCGGGTGCGGGCAAGACCAGAGTCCTCACCGGAAGGATAGCATATGCACTTGCGAAAGGCTGTTCCCCGGACAGGATATTGGCGTTGACCTTCACGAAGAAAGCGGCCGCGGAGATGAAGGAAAGGATAGGAACGATGGTAGGGGAGAAGAGCGCCCGGAGGCTCTGCATGGGCACTTTCCATTCGGTCTTCATACGGTTTCTCAGGGAATATGCCGACCTGCTCGGCTACCCGTCCTCTTTCACCATATACGACACTTCGGACTCCCTCAGCGCGGTGAAGCGCTGCATCAGGGAGCTGAATCTGGATGACAAGACCTACAAGCCCAAGACGGTGCTGTCGAGGATATCGGCGGCAAAGAACGACCTGTGGACCGCGTCAGCATATCGCCGCAACGGTGAGAAGGCCCAGGAGGACATCAGGTCGAAGATGCCCCGTCTGGGGGAACTGTACGAGGCATATCAGAACGCCATGGTCAAGGCTGGGGTGATGGACTTCGACGACATCCTGATGAACATGAACATACTGCTGAAGAACAGCCCCGAAGCGCTCTCTTCGATCGCCGGCAGGTTTGACTACATTCTTGTGGACGAGTATCAGGATACCAACTACTCCCAGTACCTGATACTCAAGAAATTGTCCTCTCTCCACCGCAATATCTGCGTGGTGGGGGACGACTCCCAGTCCATCTACGGTTTCCGCGGGGCAAGAATCGAGAACATACTCAACTTCAGCCGGGACTATCCCGACTGCCGCCTCTTCAAGCTGGAACGCAACTACCGCTCCACCCAGGTCATAGTCAACGCAGCCAACTCGGTGATAGCCAGGAACAGCGGCCGCATCCCGAAGGAATGCTATTCGGATGACGCCTCGGGCGAGAAGATACGTCTCATCAAGGCATATACCGACAGGGAGGAAGCCCTGCTCATAGCCTCGTCCATCATTTCGAGACTGTCCTCAGACCACGCCAGATACGAGGATTTCGCGATACTCTACAGGACCAACAGCCAGTCCAAGGCCATAGAGGAGGCACTCAGGAAAAGGAATCTCCCATACCGCGTATATGCAGGGCATTCCTTCTTCGACCGCGCCGAAATCAAGGATATGATGGCCTATCTCAAGCTTGTCGTCAACAACAGGGATGACGAGTCTTTCCGGAGAATCGTCAACACTCCCGCCAGAGGCATAGGCGACACCACGGTCGAAGCCCTTGCACGCGCCGCAGCCGACGCCTCCTGCTCCCTCTTCGAGGCCATATCCCTGCCGAATCTTCCGGAATATGGTCTCAAGAGCGCCGCCCTGAACCGTCTGATTGAATTCGGGAATATGGTGACGCGGGTCAGCGACCGGCTCCAGGCTCAGGACGCATATGTGCTGGCCACTTCGATAAGCGATGCCTGCGGGCTCTATGCCTCGTTCAAGAGAGAGAGTTCGGTGGAGGCCCAGTCCAAGGCCGGGAATATCGAGGAACTGATGAACAGCATCAAGGAGTTCGTGGAGAGCAAGGCGAATGAGTACAGGGAGGACATGCTTGCGGACAGTGATCTGGAAGACCTCGACCAGATACCTGACGACAGCATCCCTCTCGTGACCCTCGCGGACTTTCTCGAGGACGTCTCCCTGCTCAGCGCCGTGGACGTGGCGGAAGAGGAGGGAGAGGATGTCAACAACAAGGTCACCCTCATGACCGTCCATTCCTCCAAGGGACTGGAGTTTCCATATATATACGTTGCAGGCATGGAGGACGGCCTTTTCCCGTCAGAGTCGCTGGGACTGCCTTCCGACATAGAGGAGGAAAGACGTCTTTTCTATGTCGCCCTGACCAGGGCGAAGAGGGCGCTGTGCCTTTCGTTCTGCAGCTCGAGGATGAAGAACGGCCAGACCAGGGATTTCCCCGTCAGCCGTTTCGTGCGGGAAATCGATCCCCAGTACATTGCGAATCCCCTCGTGCCTGAACCTGGACAGGCCGGAACTTCCCATGCGGGGACTTCCCGGGCAGCGTCGTCATATGACCGTAGCCCTTACCGCTCCCAGCGCCCTTCCGGACCTTCATACAGGGGATATGGCGCTTCCGGACCTTCATCCGGGATGCGGAGTGCCGGCAGGCCGAATCCGTCCGGGAACTCATCCGGGACGGGGGGCTCCGCCCTGCCGCGGCCTTCAAGACCGGTTCCTGCCGCTCCGAGGACCGGTGACAAGGATTTCGTTCCTGTGTCCGTGCTCAGCCTGAAAGTCGGGATGAGAGTGGAGCACAACCGCTTCGGCTTTGGCGTGATAAAGGAAATAAGCGGTTCAGTGACAGACCTTAAGGCTCGAATAGACTTCGACAGTTACGGAGAAAAGATATTACTTTTGAAATATGCCAAACTGAGGCTGGCATGACAAAAGGAGAAAAAATTGGTCTTTCAGATGAAATTTTTTTCTGTCTTTTTCTTGGAAGTCCGATATTTTTTGCATATTTGCACTGAAGTTTTTCATAGTTTAAGTTTAGGTTAAGTGGTGCGGCTTCGCAGTGATGCGACGCCGTGCTTTTTTTTATGCCCGCCCAGATGCCGCTCAGGGGCCTCATAACCCGAACGGTTCAGGATTCTTTACTCTGATGGGAATCTTTTACCTCCCCGGACCTGAACGTTTCCGGATTCTTTACCTCCGTTGCCGCCGCAAACCATAAACTTGCGGAAAAAAAGCCGTATGAGAAAATCTGTTGAAACCATAGCCTTGCTGATGCTGTCGTCAGCGATGGCCGTCTCCTGCGAGGGCCTGTTCTCTTCGGGGGAAAAGGGAGCCCTGTCCATAAGCTTTGACAGGAGCCAGTTCAGTACCAGGGCAGTGGCGGAACTTCCCGACACCAACGAGTTCCGCCTCAGCGTGAAGGATGCCAAGGGCAACGGTGTGTTCGAAGGCAAGTTCGGGGACCTGCCCGAACAGCTCATAGTCCGCAGCGGAACCTATGACATATCCGTACGTTCGGGGGTGATGGAAAAGCCGGCATTCTCCAGCCCGGTATATGGCGATGACCAGTGCGTGATAGTCCCGGAAGGGGGCGTGGAGCAGGTCAGGCTGGTCTGCAGCCAGGTCAATTCAGGGGTCAGGCTGAAGGTCGCGCCCGATTTCCTGACTTCATATCCAGAAGGACTGCTCTTTCTCAAATCCGGGGCGGGCAAGCTGCTGTACGCATACCGCGAGCAGAGAATCGCGTATTTCAACCCCGGGGAGGTGAGTCTGATGCTCGATGACGGAGGCAAGCAGTCATCCCTGATGACCAGAAGCCTGGCGCCGAGGGAAGTGCTTACCATAGGCGTGTCCGCTCCTGCTCCGGGAGGAGACGGCAGCGGAGTGGGCGACATAGTCATATCCATAGATACCTCGAGGGTATGGACCGGGGCTGACGTAATAATAGGTGAAGGCGACGCGGGTGACGGTCGGAACTCCGCGATGGACGTGCATACTGCGCGCGCGAACATAGGAAAGACGGGCGTGTGGGTGTACGGCTATGTCTGCGGGGCTTTCAAGTCGACATCCAGCGTCAGGACGGAAGAACCTTTCCAGAGCGCAACCAACTGTGCCATAGGCAGCAGGAAGACTACTGACGAACTGGGTTCAATGCTGTCCGTGGAACTGAAGAAGGGAGAACTGAGGGATGAGGTCAACCTGGTGGACAATCCGGAAAACCTGGGCCGTATCATTTATCTGAAAGGGGACCTGGTCGAGGCCTATTACGGCATACCGGGCATAAAAAACGTCACCGACTACCTGATCGAATGACCGGGCCGCGGTGACCTGAGGACTGGAGCGGAATACGGGGTTCGAACCCGCGACCTTCGGCTTGGGAAGCCAACGCTCTACCAACTGAGCTAATTCCGCGAAATCGATGGCAAATATAAGCCTTTTTTTGTTTTTATGCCTATATTTGCCGAGCTAAAATCCAATTTGAGAACAATCTTTTTTCAATATGAAAGCAATCGTTAGGACAGATTTCGATTTCCCTGGAAAGCAGGGCAAGTACGTTGGCAAGGTACGTGACGTCTATGATGCAGGCGAGTACCTCGTTATGGTGGTTTCTGACAGGATTTCCGCGTTCGACGTGGTGCTTCCTGAGGGCATTCCTTACAAGGGACAGGTGCTCAATCAGATAGCGGCCAAGTTCCTGGATGCGACGACTGACATCCTTCCTAACTGGAAGGTTGCGGTTCCGGACCCTATGGTCACCGTGGGCTACAAGTGTGAGCCTTTCAAGGTGGAGATGGTCATCCGAGGCTATCTTTCAGGACATGCCTGGAGGGAGTACAAGGCGGGAAAGCGTGAAATCTGCGGTGTCCCTATGCCTGACGGTATGGTCGAGAACCAGAAATTCCCTGAGCCTATCATCACTCCTACCACCAAGGCCGCCGAGGGTCACGACGAGGACATTTCCAAGGAGGACATCATAGCTTCCGGCCTCGTTTCCGCCGAGGATTACGAACAGCTCGAGAAGTATACCAGGGCCATATTCCGGAGGGGAACCGAAATCGCCGCAAAGCAGGGCCTCATACTCGTGGACACGAAGTACGAGTTCGGCAAGAAGGACGGACGCATCTACCTTATGGATGAGGTGCACACTCCTGACTCCTCAAGGTATTTCTATGCCGAGGGCTACAGCGAGAGGCTCGCAAAGGGCGAGAAGCAGAAGCAGCTCTCCAAGGAGTTCGTGAGGGAGTGGCTTATGGCCAACGGTTTCCAGGGCCAGGACGGACAGAAGGTGCCTGAGATGACTCCTGAAGTCGTTGCCGGCATCACCGACAGGTACATCGAGCTCTACGAGCACATCACCGGCGAAGCTTTCGTCAAGAGTGACTACAGCACCGAGGCCATAGAAGCCAATGTCAAGGCCTGCCTCGAGAGCCTGAAGTAGTTCCCTGCAGCCATGGCAAAAGACAGGATTCCTGTCCTGCTGCTGACCGGTTATCTCGGCAGCGGCAAGACCACGCTCGTCAACAGGATACTCTCCAACAGGAAAGGCATACGTTTCGCCGTCATAGTCAATGATATAGGCGAAGTCAACATAGATGCTGACCTGATTCAGAAAGGCGGAGTCGTGGGACAGGGAGACGAGAGTCTCGTCGCTCTGCAGAACGGTTGCATATGCTGCACCCTGAAGATGGACCTGGTTGCCCAGCTGAGCGACCTTGCCCATAGCGGCCGCTTCGACTATATAGTCATAGAGGCCAGCGGCATATGCGAACCTGCACCTATCGCCCAGACCATATGTGCGATACCTCAGATAGGTCCGGAGTATGTGATGGACTGTCTGCCGTACCTTGACTGCATAGTCACGGTGGTCGACGCCCTCAGGATGCAGAGTGAGTTCGACTGTGGTGAGAAGCTGGAGAAGGACGACATCGCCGACGAGGACATCGAGAACCTGGTAATCCAGCAGATAGAGTTCTGCAACATAGTGGTGCTGAACAAGGCTTCGGAAGTCTCTCCTGAGGATCTGGGCAGGGTCAGGCGCATAGTCAGGGCTCTCCAGCCGTCTGCGCGCATCATCGAGTGCGACTATGGCGACGTGGATTTCGACAGCATACTGGACACCGGCCTCTTCGATTTCGACAAGGTCGCGACTTCGGCCGCATGGATCGACGCCATCGAGAACGGCACCGACCTTGAGCACGACGGGGATCACGACGGGGATGATGACCCTCACCACGGACATCACGATGATGACGGAGATGGACCCGGAGAAGGGCATCACGGGGAACACGACGATGATGACCGCGG
>JAEDLE010000053.1 GCA_016295455.1 Bacteroidales bacterium | reverse complement strand
CGATGATGGCCCGCGGAGGTAGGGAAAAAGCCTCGCAGAGGCTTAATCCCGAATCGCGAAGATGCCCTCTCAGGTATCTGGGAGGCCGATTTTTTGTAATTTGTCCGATATTTGTCCGATATCCGATGCCAAAAATCGCTCTTTTGACGGGCTAAAACTGCTCAAAATGAGACGCGCTGGCCAGCGCTATTCAGGCTCCGAAAAGCATGGAAATTTTTCTCCAGTGCCAGAGCTCTCTGAAGCGTCAGCCACTTTCTTTCAGGCTACGACAGCAATGACAATCTGGGCGCATCCCACTGTGAACTTCCCCTTTTTAGGACAGCCTGAGATTAGACTGCTAATATAGTGTTGTTTAGTTTTTCCGCCGTATGTTGCAGTTGTTGATTGATTTCTGATAGGCCACCTCGAGCGTGAGACGGAGATATATGCAAGGCTGCCCGCAGGGCACTTGTCTTGGCCTTGCAGATATCGGAGGCGAAGCTATCTTCGCATATCAGAACATGAATCATCATCCTTTTCTTTCAATTCCCTGTATTCGTAGGGCGTCATATTGTTCAAAGACTCGTGGGGTCTTTCGTTGTTGTAGTAGTTTCGATTAGTGCGAAATATAGGACTATTCGGGTATCCAGTCATGGATTCAGGTTAGAAGAAAGGTAATCGAGGCCAAGGTCAACGAGGTTATCGCGGCGGCGCTGCCGGTGACCACTGAGTACATCAGCAGGGAAGAGGCCGCATCATCAGCCACGGCTTCTATGAATGGGTCTGGACAATTGTATAAATTTCGATTACTTACGTTTCCTACAATTCCTCAGCCCATTGCTTGATCAGATTGAGCTTGTAATTGTCCCTGATATAAGATGTAAGATGAGGCTTGTCAGTCAGATACAGGTAGGCCAACACCATCCTGGCTACCCTCTGGATTTCCGATGACTGATAGACCTCATCAGTGCCGTGACTTTCAGGATTCAGGACAGGCCTCATGTACAGGTCCTGTATCGCTTCCTTCTTCGATTTGTCAATGCCCTCAAGCATCTCATCAGAGAAGAGCTCAAACCAGGGCTTCTGGTATCTGAAAGACGCATACTGCTCCAGAAGTCTGCGGATGATGCTGCCCATGTTCGAATCGAAAGGGTTGTCCTCCGGATGCCCATCCTTTCCGTAATAAAATATGTTTTGCATCCTTGACAGGTAGTCGTTGTTTTCCCGGATGCTGCTTGTTTCCCTTTCCTGCAGCACTCCGTTCTGGAGCAAACAGTACTTCTCCGTCTCATCGGTTCTTGTATTCCGAAGACTCTTGAAAATCTTCTCCCTTATCACATTGAGGTCACGCAGTGTCATGAAGTCATGTGTGAGGACGAGTACCTTGCTATGGACGCAGCCCTTCAGTATCTTGGAGCACTGTTTGCCTATAAGCGATATCATACCCGCCTTGTTCTCCAGGTCGAAGCTCGACACCGGGTCGTCCAATATCAGAAGGGTAGGATCTGAGTACTTGTAATCATTCTCCTTTCCCTCAACAACGCATGCGAAGAAATATGCAAGGGCGATGGCGTTGCGCTCGCCGATTGACAGCGACCTCGGTGATATCTCCCTGCCGCGCGACAGGATTGAGTACCCGTTGTTGCCAGCATTCTTGAGAACAAGGCGGTCTTTGCCGAATATTACCCTGAGGTATTGGTTGATGTTCTCCATAGCGGTGCCGATCTCAGCGGTATGTGCCTGCATACGCTGAATCTCTTCCTTTTTTTCTGCAATCCTGATGGTAAGCTTTTCAGCCTTTTCTTGTGCGGCAGTACACTCGCGGCTAGTCTTATTGTATTCGATGATGTAAGACTTGGACTCGAGGAAAGCAAGCTCAGTGTTCATGTTGTCAATCTCACTGCGCAGAGTCTTGAAATTGGATATCTTCTCGTTGTATTCTGATATCTTGTCGTTGACAGTTTTGACGGCGGCTGTTACACTGGCGCAGAGGCCGCTGAACACGCTCTCGTCAACTCCTTCGGCAGGTGCGTATGGGTTGCCCAGTTTGTCTTCCAGGGCCGTGACGGTGTTCTTCACGAACTCGTTCAGCCCGTCTACTGCCTTTGAGAGGGCTTCCGATACCGTACTGTCTATGCCGTCAGCACCTTCAGGAATTCGTATGGACACAGGATTGATCCTGTCCTTCTCGTCTGCGATCTCCGCCTTGAAGTCTTCCACCTGCTTGTCCTTGAATCGAAGGAGCCTGCTGGCAAGGACTTTCCTGTGGTCATGGGATATGCCCTGCTGGCAGAGCGGGCAGAAGTCTCTTTCGGCATCGATGATCATGCTCTGGGCGTTCTCCAGAAAATGACCTCCGGCCAGCTCGCCGGACAATATGGAGAGTATGCGGTTCTCCTCTTCCGAGAGTGCCGCCGGCTTGACAGTCTTGGCAAGTAAGGCGTTCACTCTGCTGATGTCGGGGAAGGTGACGTCAGATATGGTATCAACCGTCTCTCCCTTCAAGCAGTTGCGGTACTCAACAATGCTTTTATCCAAGTCCTTGGCGTAGTCTCCCAATGACTTTGTTTCATCAGCAGCCTTCAGGGTGGTTACTTTCTCGAAGATCTTCGGCGAGAGCCTCTTTGTGCCACCTTCGACTCTTTCAAGGCGTGCTACATATCCCCTACGGAGATTCTCTTCAATTTTTTCTTTCAACTCCTTTGCCTTTTCACTCAGCCTACTTGCATCTTCGTTTTTTATCTCAGAGTCGTCTTTGAGCCTGTCCAGTTCTTCCTTCGCGGCCTTCAGCTCGTCATCCAGCTGGATGTCCTTGCCGAGCATAACTATGGACCTTATCATGTCTATCTTGACATTTCTGTCGATGAAGTCTTCGTCGAAAACGAAGATGTTGCTGCCGCCTATATCCGGGAGGGGACTCTCACCGCAGAACCTGACGCTGTAGTTCCTGTTGCCCTCCTCCTTCTTCTGCTCCGTGAAAGCCTTTGCGATAGTGGACTTTCCACTTCCGTTCCTTCCGAATACGATGTTCATCCTGCTGCTGAGAATAGTACCCAGCGATTTGGATTCCTCCCCGAAGAATCCTCCCTTGACCGCTATGCCTTTTACCTTGTCGAACATATATGATATTGTCTTTTACTTGATTCTGATTATTCTTCCCTGCAAAGGATAGTAGATCAGTCTGTCTGTAACCCTGTATCCTGCACTCTGCAGCGCATAGGTGTATAGGGTGAGCTGTGGGGCGTAGCCCGCATAGTGTTCCCTGACTTCAGGAGCGTTGATGTCCCTGTCGAAGTGAGGGTAGCTCTTGTAGTCGACAAGCACGCAGGCTCCATCCTCGAGCATCCATACGAGGTCTATCTCTCCGCGCACGACCTGCCCTTCCTGCAGTCCGATCTGGTCAGCCTGTGCCTTGTCCAGCACAAGGGTGAAAGGTGTTTCCCTCAGAATCTTCACATTCTTGCCGTAGGCCTTCTCCAGATGGGTGAAGAGCCTGTCCTCGGCCTTGATGACTCCGTCGATGTCGGTTATCTGCTTCTCGAGACCCGCCGCCTTCACAAGGCCTTCCGCCATGCTGCGGTTCCATTCGGTCTCGCCAGACCTGTAGGCGGCGTAGATGTTATGGATGCAGGTCCCGCACCCGGTTTCGTCCTTTATGTTGTGCTCCAGGTAACCGAAACTGGCGACTACCTCTGCAGTGACCCCGTCCATCATCTCATCAGTCGCATTGACGCGGCTTGGAGAGACAATGAGAGGGTGCCTGCTGTCCGTCTCGATGGCTTTCCACTCTGAAGATTCCGCCACGGCTGGCGCCTCTTCCTCTCCTTCAGACTTCTGCGCAATCTCGCAGTAGTCCGCAGCGTAGCTCTCCCCATTGACCTTCCAGAAGGTAGCCCTATTGCCCGCATCGAGGGTGAAATTTTCCTCACCGATGTCGCAATGCGCCAGAGTACGCAGGGTGGTTTTGTCACCTCTTCCCGTGTTGGAGGTGGTGATGAGATAGTCTCTTGCACGGGTTATGCCCACGTACATTATCCTCTTTTCCTCAGCAATCTGCCTGCGCCGGATTTCCTTGAAGATTTCAGTTTCAGTGATGTCTTCCAAGAGTACATCAGGTAGTTCACTCTTCCCGCTTAGCGCCGGTATGAAGTGGATGAAGTAGCCATTGTCCTTATCTTTCAGAGGCTTTACCGACGTGAACTCCTTCTTGGCGATGGCCGCATCGTTCGCAAAGTCATTGTTTAGGCTCTCAAGAATGACAACCTTCCACTCTAGACCCTTGCTCTTGTGGTACGTCATGACCTTGACAGTATCCGACGAGTTGTCCCTGCTGCCCTGGCTGAACTTCTGGCCGGAGATCCATGTGATGAATCCCGATATGGTAGGGGTGAGCCTGAGCTGCCTGCAGTGGTCTTCATAGTCCCCAGCAAGGCTCTCGAGCATTGAAAGGTTCAGGAGTCGGGCATTGCCGCTGCTCCAGCGGGAGACCACGTCCTTTAGACCGAGCTCGAGGATGATGGTGGATATCATGTCCTGGATATCCGACGAGCCGACCCTGGCAGCGATTCTGTCGAGCGCCTTGAACAGGCCCTTGTCCTTAAGCCAGGCGTCATCATCCCTATCGAATTCCTCAGCCCTTACGACTCCGAGCCTCTCCAGGATGAGGGATTCCGTAGGCATGTTCTCAAGAAGGTGCACTAGGGATGCCCTCACTTCCGGCATGTCCGGGTCCGAGATGTATCTGAGAACATCGATAACAAGCTGAGTCTCAGCCCAGTCCAGCAGGTCCGGTGTGGTTGCTGATACCGGGATGTCGAGTGCCCGCATGGCGCTCACGGTCTTCTGTACATCAGCTCCGCTGCGGCAGAGTATGGCAATGTCACCCGCCTTCACGCGGCGCTCCTTTCCCATCGTCTCACCAGTCTCCTTCTTGTCGCACACCTGGAGCCCGCTATCAAGCAACTCCTTGACTTTCCATGCCAGCGCTTTCACATATATGTCCTTATTGCCATTGCAATGCCAATGAATGAAAGGTGATTTCCCCTTCAGTTCCTCCCCGCTCCTGTCCTGGTTCTCCAGCCTTATCATACCATCATCCACAATGCCTTCGAAAGCCCTCGTAAAGATGTCGTTAACGAGGTGTACGAGTTCCGGGCGTGATCTGAAAGATGTGCCTAGAGGCTTGCCCTGCACTACCTTTGCCGTGACCTCGGTTATGAGGTCGGTGTCCGATCCGCGGAACCCGTAGATGGACTGCTTGGGGTCTCCGACCCACTCGCAACGTCCGCCGTAAGGCCTTATGATACCGGCGAGCGCCTCGAAGATGCGTATCTGGATCGGGTTGGAGTCTTGAAACTCATCCACCATGACAAGCCTGTATGTCGCAATCTCCTTCCGCTGCTCCTCATACTGCGGTTCGGTGAGAAGGCGCAGGAAGTACTGCTCCATGTCGTCGAAGTCGAGAATGTGATGGTCCTGCTTGTACTTCACGTACTCAGCCCTCCATTTTGAGGCATTGTCAAAGATCTTGTCTATGCACAGGCATATCTTTTCACCGTACTTCTCTGAGGTGATGAGCTGAGTCAGGGTGCTGTTCAGAAGATTAATATCGAAGCCGGGATTTCCTTTCACGAACGTATTCGTAAGGGTATCGGATACGTGTTTCCGGAGTTTGAGCGCTCCGGCATAGGATGATGCGCCGCTGATGGCTGCGTTCATCTCGGCTACCTTGGCATCCGGGTCCTTGTATCTCCTGTTGGTTGGTGCCCATTCTGAAAATGTCTTCTGCAGTTTCCCCAGGATACTGCAATCCGGATCTTTGCAATGGAAGAGTTCCCTCACGATGCCCTTCGAGCGCTCGGCACTTTCCTTGAGGTTCTTGATATCATATGCCGCCATGGCAGAGATGACCTGCTCTATGTACCTCTTCCAGAAGTCGAAGTCTATGTTGCTGGCATTGTCCTCAAACCTGCTCACCTCGAAATCTCTGGTGAATTCCTCAAAGAAATTGAGATCCTCCTCGGAAACGACATCGGCGATGGACTGGTTGATGTAGAACTTCCTGTCGTCCTCGCTCATCACATTCATCTCAGGGCTGAGCCCGAGATCGTACCAGAACTTGCGCACGAACCTCTGGCATACCGAATGCACGGTGCCGATAGCCGCACTTCCCATCTCGGCGGCAAGTTCTGTCTTTCCCTCCTTGAGGAGTACGGCTCTGGCCTTTTCGCGGAACTCGCTGGCGGCGGCATCGGTAAATGTCGTGAGTATTATCTCCGACGGTTTTATGCCATCTTCAACCAGTGCCTTGGAGAGATGGTGGGTGAGCGTATATGTCTTTCCGGATCCCGCTCCGGCGTTGATGTATGTGATATTGTCCATTGCCATATTACTTTATCATATCCTTAAGAACCTGGTGAGGGGTGCTCTCCGCTCCCTGTCCGAACGGAGACTGCTTTTTCCCGTTCTTGACAGGCAAGGGAATGACATTATCGCCATTATCCCTGGCATAGGCGATGTTCTCCTTGGCGAAGCCTTCGGCCATCTCCAGCGTACCGGCCGCCAGCTGTTTCTTTCTAGCTTCAATGGAGTTGCCGATTCTTGTCGCCAGACTTGATTCCATCTGATCCGGCTGCACACGGACGACAGCCTTGCCCCTCAAGTCCTGGCAGGTGTAGAGGGTCTTCTTCGGGAACAGATAGTAGCCCACCGCCGAAACCCGCTTTTTCTCCCGTTTTTCCACTGCCATGCGGTAGAGTTCCAGCTGAATGGCTGTGTTGTTCTTGAGCTTCCCCTCATAGAAGCTGGATTCTGACCATTTGAAGTCTATGACAACAAGGCTGCCGTCCCGCCTTCTGGTGATGAAGTCGACGGATCCCCCGAACTCGCCGATCGGCTCGTCGAGGGCGAATCCCTCCTCAAAGCCAGACTCGCACTCCACCGGGGTGAGGGCATTATCCCCGAGTATGCCGATAAGTGTCTGCACGCTCTCCCGGAGTGTCTTGCGGAAGATGACGAGTTCGGTCCTGTTCTCCCTGAGGTTCAACACCAGCCCCTTTCGTCTTACAGCCTCGTCAAATCTGCCATCGAACTCCGAGTCGAGGAGTCTCTTCATCTTGTCGAGGTCTTCCTCACAGTCCTTGACGAGCCTCTCTACAAAGAGATGGGCCACGAGGCCCTTCACTATCCTGACGTCCTGGAGCTGGAGGCCGGAGGAGTCGTAAAGTTGAAGCACGTAATCCGTCACGTAGTCAAAAGGATACTCTATGAGCTTCTCTATGCTGCTCTGGCTGTCACGCCTTCTGAAGCCTCCCCAGAGGTCCTTGTGCAATTCCATCTCGCATCTCGGCCTGAAAGAAATCTTCGGGCCCTCGTGGCGGGTGATGGAGAACGGGGTTTCCTTCACTCCCTTCATCCGGCAGGAAGTGACCACAGGATGCTCGGCAAGCAGCTCACCCATATCGGAGGAAGGGGAGAAGATGGTCACGTAGGGGCATGCTTCCACCATACGGAGGACCGCCTGCTGGGTGAGCCTTGCGTAATCCTCGCGGCTGATTATTCCCTTCTTTTCAGACACGGCGTCCGCCTCGAGTTTCGTGAGGAAGTCGAAAGGATATTTTACTGTTCCCTCGCCGCAACAGTCAAGCCATACTATTCTTCCGGGAACGGTGTCCAGAGCAAGCGGGCTCTTTGCCAAGCTGAGACATCCCAGCTCTGCCTTCTCGCTGATGATCTCTACACCTTCGCATACTCCCGAGACAATGTTGGAGAGATGCTCGAGGGCAATGCTCTCACCATATCCGGAGAGGTATCCTATGAGGATATCGCAGTCGTCCCTCAGGGTAAGGAACGCCACGCGCTCCTCGTCTGTTGCCCTGTCGCTGCCGACTCTCTTTCCAGCCCAGGTCCTGAGACCGCAGAGGTAGTCAAGCACAACCTTGCAATCCACGCCTTCGCCGTCTTCCGTCGGAGCCTCAATGATGTCGAAGAGGAATGACTTGAGACATTGCCTGTCATCCTCATTGATGGACTCCATCACCTTGTCCCACTCGTCTCCGAAACCTCCGTCCTTGGCCAGGGCTCTTGCGAGCCTGCGCCGCCAGTTCAGGGGAACAGGACTCTGCTGACACTGTAGGTATGACAGGAGAACATTTACGTTGAGCGGTCTCTCCAGCAATGCAAGACCCATCCTGAGCACCTGCACCGGGGCAGGGATGCCTGCCTCCACGCGCGAGTCCGTCACCGGAAGACCGCGGTGGCGCAGGACGCTGTTGAGCCTGCGGTTGTCCGATGCAATGACGACGGCTCCCGAGAGGTCCTCACCTGCTGCCCATTCGTATGCATCGGTGAGTTCCGTGCTCTTATATAAGGTTACCTTCTGTCCTTCGCATTCCTTGATGCCGTCGCGGTACCTGACCGTGGCACCGCACATCGTGAGCACTCTCCTGACGACGCCCCTGACGAGTCTCTCCGGGACGGTCACGTCGATGACGTCGCTATCCGTGAGAGGCTTCACGCCTCCGTTACGGAGCCTGTCCTCTAGCGCAAGCCATGCGTCCACGCTTCCTGCAGGTATTTTGCAGCTCACGTCTGCGAGATCATCAAGACGCCTTGAGATTCCCCTGAGGTCCTTGAGGTCATAGTCCTGCATGAGGTTGTCCCTCCACGAAATGATCTCGCGGGCTACGCCTGCCGGGTCTATCTTGAAGGATCTGCTCCAGACATAGTCTCTCGAGTCCTTTCCGAGAGCCTCGATGAGAGATATGATTCTGGTGCCCGCCGGATGGATGGCGAATGCCATGCCGCATCGCATCATGAGTTCGTCGAGCAGGCCATCCTGGCCGACGGTCTTGCTTCCGAAGGAAACCTTACCCCTTTCCAGGGCAGGGGAGAGTTGCGGATCAAAGAATGGATTATAGGTTATATTCATAGAATATGTCTATTAAAGCAATGTCTTTATACTATCATATACTTCAATCGAAGTCATTTATTACAGGCGGAATGGAAATTTTTTCGATGTTGAAGGATCTCAAAGGATAGTTGTATGGGAAAGAAGGTAATAAGACTGACTGAATTAACTGCAGACCTGCCATACCCGGATTTGCTCTTACAGGTCCTGCTGAAGCCCCGCCACCCTGCTTCTGTAAGAAATCCTCTGCCTGGCAGCCTCCTTGCTGTCGGCTATTCCGATTCTGGCAGCGGCCTGACGGGATTTGCGGTACAGGTATTTGTCGAGACGACGGGCCTGGGAACGGGTAAAAACATTGTTCCCGGCCTTTTCGTAATCAAGAATGTGGGCTGACAGGTTGTCCATGCGCTGCATCAGACCATCCTGTTGCTCCTTGGACAATTCTCTGCCGGATGTGACTGATTTTGAATAGATTATATCGTAATACCGCTTGGCAATCCGCTTGAACTCGGCATCGATCTTATCCTTGCGGACTCTGATTTCCCCGGTACGGCGCATCTCGTAGCCGACAAACGCAACCCAGTCGGATGCGCTCCCCGCACCTGAACCCCACAGATACACATTCTTGGACTTGCAATGCCAGAAATCAGATTTGGTCCTGACCCCAGACTTGAAGTCCGAAACATCCTTGCGGGGATGCGGAATCAGTTTGAATCTGATGAGTTGCCGGTAATAGGAATCCAGATAATCAGCGCATTTGTCATGGTCCGTATGCATCAGCAGGATGTCATCACAATAGCGTATGAAAAGCCGTTCAGCGTCATCATCGGCAACAATGGGCTTGTCAACCATACGCATGACGACATTGACAATAATGCCGGAAAGGGCCCCGCCCTGAGGAATGCCCAGTTTTCCGGAATCCATTGCTTCCCGGAATTCTTCCTGGGAGTAGCATCCGGAGGATACAAAGGCATTCTCCTTAACCCACTTGAAGCGGCAAACCGGATCCTGACACCTGTCATTCTTCCTGCGCCTGATTTCGCTCTTCCAGAAATCCAGGTCTGCATTCTTTTCCATAACGTGCTCAGGATAGTTGAACGAGGACAGGTAGGAATTGAGCACTTTGCGGAGGACAATGAAATCAGTATCGCTTGCCCCATCCCGGCGTTTCGCCTCCTCAAACAGATCCTCAAAAGCGGCAAGAATGACATCATGGTTGAAAATGTCGTAGAACTTCTGGATGTCGCATTCTCCGACATAGATAGGCCTGTAAACATTATTCTTTCTGTATGCCGCAACCAAGTCGATGGCATCCAGGAACTTTGGGACTTCATAGCTGCTGCCATTACGCCTGGGCGCACGCATAAACAGCATATTGCGGTGAAAGTATCTGTCGAACCGGTCCAGAATATACTGGTAGGTCAGAGCAAGGATGATCTTGGTCTTGAGGTCTGAGTACTTGCAGATCGGGCGATATATGAAATCTCCGGTCGCAGCATCCCGTTCCTTGAACTTTGCAAGGATGCGGGGCGTTTCAATGTCCAGATTGCCCTTGCCGGACAGACTCTCCCGGATTTCCAGGATGAAGGCATTGAGGTTGATGACCCACGCCGCATCTGGCATCAGGTGTCTATTTTTGAGGATTGAGCGATATATGCGGACTGTCGCCCGTTTCTTTCTGCCGGTCCATCGGGCAATGCCGTGGCTGCTTGTTCTCGGCAACTTTCCCCGCCCCGGATTCTTCCAGAGTCTGTGCGGCGGTGTCATTTCCTTAAGCCTGCAATACAGGACATCGGATCCGAACGGGTTGGAAGACCCGCCGTTCTTTGCGGTGTACTTCGCCCGTTCCTTCGCTATCAGTCGTATGATCCTGTCATCAGTGGCAAATGCGCCCAGATCTTCAAATTGATTCCTCATAATAAAAAGGAGAACTGCCCACTCTCGTTCTTAATCGATGGCCTCGGAGTGAATCCTCGGCAAGCAGGGTTCTTTCAAGCTCTTCACCAAGCCCGTGATAGAGCGGAGAAATAAAAATGAAATAATGCAATAATTGCCAGAGTTTCTTTCCTTAAAAAGGACTTTCACGGGCAGTTCTCCTTCCACAAATATA
>JAEDLE010000052.1 GCA_016295455.1 Bacteroidales bacterium | reverse complement strand
AGCGTGACTTTTCCCCTCCCGCTCGCCGCGGGGGCCCTTGCAAAGCATTTGAAGCTCATGGCCTTACGGCCTTGGGCTTTTTCCGTACAAGTCCGTACAGGAGCGAGCTCCTGACGTCCTTGTACGGAAAAAGCCCAGCGCTGCGCGCTGAGCTTCAAATGTTTGCGGAGAGAGGGGGATTCGAACCCCCGATACTCTTTTGGAGTATACACGCTTTCCAGGCGTGCCTCTTAAGCCACTCGAGCATCTCTCCAAAGGCGGTGGCAAAGATAAGAAATATTTTTTAAATAATCTTGAATATCACGCCACGCCTGATAGATATCAGTCGAGGAACCGATATTTCGAAGCATCCCTAGGCTTTGCCTCTGGTTCTTCGGCAGGATATCCGAAGCCGACACACAGAACAGGCTTGTAGCCTTCGCTGAAATCCAGCATATCCCAAACCTCTTCAATCTGACTGTTGCCTTCGGCGGCGTCGCCGATAAGGAACATCAGCGGCGAACCGAGGCAGATGGAACCTACCCCCATGCTCCAGGCTGACAATACCATATTCTCGACAAGAAGTCCGCAGTCAATGGTTGAGAAAGAATAACTTTCGTCTGCTGCGACGAACATCATCACAGGAGCTCCTCTGAAGCAGGATGAGGCCTCAGGCAGGTCAGGGTCTACACTGTCGATTGCTGCTCTGACCTTAGCCATCGTCTCCGGCCTGTCAATGACACGGATTTCCCAGGACTGCCTGTTCTGTCCGTTCGGAGCATTGATTCCTGCCTTAAGTATACGCTCCAATGTATCCCTTCCCACGGGGAGATCCTTATAGTTACGTATGCTCCTGCGGCTCATTATAACATCCTCTACCACAGCGGCCTTGTCAGAATGGACTTCCTGACTGCCACAACATCCCACGAACATTGCAAGGGATGCGAAGAATAAACAGAATCTTTTCATAACATACGAAGATAGCAATATTTACGAGATAGCGATATGCCGTATCAATTAATAATTATATCTTTGCGTCACAAGACATTCACGCGCTTATGCCTCGGATCCTATACGCCTTGTCGGCCGTCATTCTGCTCTTTGCCGGAACCCTGAATTCCAAAGCCCAGGACGATCTCGGGCTGTATCCGGAATGTCATTGCCTGTATATGCAGGCAGACGAAGCCGTAGGCAAGAGCAGTTTCGACTCCCTGAGCAGGGAATTCCACAAACTTGCCATAGCCAAAGGCGACAAGAACTCCATACTCCAATACCACCTTCTGGAATTGAGACACCTCTGTATGGGCAGCTCAAAGGAACAGGTGCTGGAAGCCATGGAACAACTGAAGGAAAAGGCGCTCGAGATGGGCGAACTCAAATACTTCTTCAACGCCTACACCCGCACGGCCATGTATATGGAAGACGTTGAGCACGACGAAACCGCCGTTCTGGAACTGCTTCTGGAGATGCTGTCCGAGGCCACGAAATACAACAGCGAATACGGATTCTATGAGGGACACCGTTACCTGGCTCTGATCTGCTGGAAACAGGGTGATTTCATCAACGCCCGCAGACATGCGCTGAAAGCTTACGGAATCTATTCGGAGACCAAAGACCCCATAATAAAGAATGAGACCATCATAGTCAGGACCCTTACAGAACTTTCGGAGACATATAAGGCGGACAATGACTCGTCCCTGCTCTTCCTTGAAGAGGCAAGGAAGGTGGCGGCAATCGGAGTGGACTCCCTCCGCTGCAATTATTGCGAGGCGCGTTACTGGGCAAAAAAGAACGACTTGGCAAAATATGCCTTCTTCAGGGACAAGGTGCGCGAGGACGACAGGTCTTACACCCGCTATTACCCTCAAGGAGACCTTATGTTCGGAGCGACCGAAGCGGCGGCAGCCGGAAACTGGGAGACCTTCCACAGCAATGTGGAACAATTTGACAATATACTGGACCTCAAGTACTTTGCAGAACTGGCAAGCCTCTACGGCAATGTCGGAGAACTGTCTCAGCTCGAGGAAAGGATAATCCGTACCATATTCAAGGCACACTCCAGCAACCAGAGCGATGCGATAGCCCGGCTTGCCGCATCCATGGGAAACATGGAGTTGAGCCACAGCCTGGATGCGACAAAGCACAAACTGGCGATGTCGAACAGGCTCATCATCGCATCGCTGTCCGCATTCCTGATTCTCCTGATACTGTTCATGGTGGTCTACATCCACAAAAGGCACAACGAGGACAGGGAAAAACAGAAACTCATCACCAAACTCCAGAAGTCCCGCGACGAAGCGGACAAGGCCAACAGGATGAAGACGACCTTCGTCCAGAACATGAGCCACGAGATACGCACGCCCCTGAACGCCCTGGTAGGCTTCGCGCAGCTGCTCAGCCTTCCTGACGGCTCCCTCACTCCGGAAGAAAAAGAGGAATATGGCGACATCGTCACCAACAGCGGCGAAGTGCTCACCGGTCTTATCGATGACATTCTGAATATGGCAGACATTGAGACAGGCAACTACAAGATTCGCATAAGCCGGTTCAAGCCGGCATCCGTCTGCGCATTCGCCCTCCGAATAGTCGAAGGCAGGGTCTCAGCTGACGTAAAACTCGTGTTCGAGAACCGTGTAAGCGAAGACTTGAGCGTGAATTCAGACATGCTCCGCGTGCAGCAGATCCTCACCAATTTCCTTACGAACGCCATCAAGAACACCGAATCCGGCACCATAACCATCGGCTGCACGACCGAAGAGGCTCCCGGATACGTCTCCTTCTATGTCGCTGACACCGGCGTGGGCGTCCCTCCGGAGAAGGCCGACGTGATTTTCGACAGATATGTCAAGCTCGACAACTTCAAGCCTGGAACAGGACTTGGCCTGAGCATATGCCGCATACTTGCCTCAAAGCTGCAAGGCCTCGTCTATCTCGACAGGAACTACTCACCCGGCGCCCGTTTTGTCCTCAACATACCGCTCTGACAACAGGGCGCTGCTGTCCGATTACCTGGTCCTGCAGCGCCCCGTTATGATATCCGGTTGACATCCGGGCCGTAAGGCCCGGACCCTTTCTATTCGTTTTCTCCGCCTGGAGTCACAGCCTCGCCGTCGAGCGCCACGATTGCCTTTTCAAGCGCGAGCGAATCCTCGTGAGCCCTGTTCAGGGAATCAATCTTGATTTCCACAGCCTGCTGGACTTCCTTGATGAATTCAGGATTGGTCTCACGCTCGGCACCACCCCAGGTGATTTCATAATAACCTCCGTTAATCACACGGTTAGAATGGTCACGGAGCCAGGTGAACATATACATATGTCCCTGCTGGGCATCACCTTCGAAGAGAGTGTATTCGTCCGGAGTATAGATACTTGCGGTCGCCACATCTCCCCTCTCGACAGCCTTGGTGTCGATGTTGACGAAATAGATGTCATTCTTGTCGGCATATGCATTGGTGATGGTGATGGACTTGTCGCTGTTCACGGTGAATTCAAGATCCTGATCCGTACCGAACCAATCCCTGATCACATAGCTGCTGTCCTCCATATGCAGGAGCTGAACCTGATACGGCTCGTTCCGCATCACGTTCCAGGCCTGGGCGTCGACCTCCCAAACAGGCTGAGGCGCGAAGAGCGAGGAAATGAACGTTATGCCCACATACAGCCAGTGCGTGAATATGCCCGCGCCGATTCCGGCGATGAAGTGACTGGTATATGCCCTTGAGATGAGGGAACGGTAGCCCAGGGAATCGAGGGTTGCGGCGTGGGTGCTGAGGAAGCCGCTCCAGCACATGCCCATGGCGGTGAACACAGCTATCGCATTCCCGTCGATGATGCCCTGGCTTGCGAACTCAGGGATGAGACCCAGCGCTGCGCCTACTGCACCGAGAGCCGTAATCGGGAAGGCAACGAGCTCAGGCGCGGTGAAACCGAAGAGCCACTTGAATATGAAACTTACCTTGCCGGCAAGCCAAGGGAGCAGCCTTGTTCCCTGATATGCGCCTCCCGTATAGACCACTATGTCGTTGCCCATCGCATCCACTCCTTCGACAGAACCGCCGAAGGTGAGCATCATGACGAAGGTCGATATCACAAGCACGCCCGGGATGATGGCAAGCCCTATCTCCACACCGCTCTTTCCGCCGTCCAGGAGGGCGTTGAGAATGCGGATGAACCCGCCCTGGTGCTGTTTGTTCTCACCATCCTCTTCCTCCTCTTCGATTGAGGCCATCTCAGCGTCACTCAAGGCGTTCTGGTTGCGGAACTCAGGATAGTCCTTGCAGGTGAAATACTGCATTAGCCTGGTTGTGATCATACAGCCCACCACCGCACCGGCCAGGCCGATAAACGGGGCCGTGAAGAAGCCCTGTCCCATCATGAATATGATGACGAGGAGACCCATTCCGAAAGTCGTTCCGAAATTGACCAGGGAAATATGCTGATATTTCTTGAAACAGCTCGAGAACTTCCTGTCCTGACAGAGGGAGATGATGGCGGGATTGTCACTCAGGAAAGTGAGCACCGCTCCGAGTGAGGCTACACCGGGAAGATTGAAAAGAGGCTTCATAACCGGCCTGAGGGCCTTCTGAAGAAGATCCACCACTCCAAACTCCACGAGAAGCTTGCCGAGAGCGCCGGTAATGACACACATACCCATAAGATAGAATACGGTGTTGATAAGCAGGTCGTGGGCAGTCTTCATTATGGTGTTCAGCATGTTGGTGAAGCCCATCACCGAACCCATATAACCGAAGATTACGACTATCACCAGGATGCACCAGACACCCGTGGGAATGAGTTTCTTTTTCTTTGCCATATGTCAGAAGCTTATTTTCTCTTGAAAAGGTCGAAGCGCCAGGTCACGCCGATTTCAAGCGCATGGCGGTCGGAAAGGGTGGAAACCCAGTCATAGAAGGCATGGAGCCTCAGATGATTGTTGCCCAAAGGGAAAAATTCGAAACCGGCGGCAAGCTGCAGGGCCTCATAACCGGCAGGAACGACCACGTCCCAGCTGCCTACGCCCCCGCGGGAAAAGTCTCCGTTCTGCGCGTCGTTGTAATCGTAAGTACCCTTGAGGCAGAGGTTGAATTTGCCCACGTTGTACTTGCTGTTGAGCATCACGGCCACGTCAGAGAAGAACGGTCTCTGCTGTCCGGAAAGGGCGGTCTTGTTTATGAAATCCGCATCGACCTGGAAGTCCCCGAAGGTAAAGCGGTTGCCGAGGACAATATAGTTCATCATCGTACCGACTTCATTGTCAACAAAGTTCACGCTCCATGTCGTCTTCCAGAAAGGTGTGAAACTTCCGTTCCAGTAGAATGAGTAGCTGAAGCAGTTGGTTATGCCTCGCGAAAGCGGAGACTGGCTGAACTGGAAAGAGATATTCTGCGAAGGAGCCACCTCATAAGTGCCGGTTACGCCCAGCGTAAAGTACTGGTAGAGATCAGCGATGGACTTGGACCAGTAGAACACGTTGATTGGATCCTCGTCGAATTCGAAACTACCGAACCATACGGGATGCTTGCCCGCGGTGAGCGAGAACTTCGGGGTCGCCTGCCAGGTCATCCAGGCGAAATCAGTGGCATTCAAAGGGTTATTGTCGGCATATGCCGCCTTGGTCAGACGATGTCTGAGGACATAGGTGAGATTGTCCGAGATATGGCCCTTGAGGTGGATGTTTAGATAATCGACGTGGAAGCCACCATTATACTCGCCCTCCTGAAGGGACTGGGCGAATCCGGTCCTGATGTCGACATAGGCATCGTCAACAAAATTCTGCGCAACAGCGGATATGCAGCAGAATGCCGCCAGAATGACGGTGAGAAAGGTCTGTTTCATGTGTTATTGCAATGTGGTCCGCAAAATTAACAAATTGATGAATACGACAATGCATATACGCAAAAATTAAATGAAAAACAGACATATCAGTAATTTGGCCATCGAATATAACTATCTGTAGCCGCGACACGGTCCTCGGCCACGCAAACACCGAAATGATGGAGATTTCCCTGAATTTCAACGATTTGGCCATAGATTAGCCTTTACTGTGGCGGATCTTCCCTCCGCCGCCACGGGAACCCTTCATTCGTGGCCATTCAGCCATTGGCGGCCGACGCTCCCCTCCGCCGGATCGTTTGGCCATCCACCTGGAACGGGCTAGTGGCACTGGCGGTCGTGGAGGGTGGAAAGGTGTGCCAGGTGGAAGCATTTTGACACCACCTGGAACGGAGGGGTGGAATTGGCAAGACTCTGTTCAAGATGGGCGTGCCAGGTGGGATGCCAAGGTTGAGCTAGGGGATGGACGGAGGGGATGGGTGGAGGCGAACGCCGCGGCAGAATGCCGGGGGTGTTAGGGGCGGAGCCCCTTATGGTTGGCAGCCCCCTGGGGCCACAAATTAAGCCCCCGCGAATGCGGAGGCACGCGAGACCCTCAACGGCGCTTCTGCGCCGCGGCCACAGGCCGGGGGTGTTAGGGGCTCCGCCCCTTATGGAAGGTAGCCCCTGGGGGCCACAAATTAAGCCCCCGCGAATGCGGAGGCTTAATTTGTGGTCCCAGCAGGGCATGATCCTGCGACCCCCTGATTATGAGTCAGATGCTCTAACCAACTGAGCTATGGGACCGAGATTGCAGGACAGAACCTGTCCGTCCTGCAAATATAGTAATTTTCTGTGAAAAACCTACAGAAAACTATCACACTTTTATCTCAACCTCAACACCTGAAGGGAGCTCGAGCTTCATGAGAGCATCTACAGTCTTTGCATTGGACTGGTCGATGTCCAGAAGACGGCAGTATGAGCTGAGCTCAAACTGCTCCCTCGACTTCTTGTTGACGAAGGTTGAGCGGTTCACAGTGAATATCTTGGTGCTGGTAGGAAGCGGAATAGGTCCACAAACCTTTGCACCGGTAGAAGACACTGTGTCGGCGATCTTCTTCGCTGACTTGTCAAGCAGCATATGATCGAATGATTTGAGTTTAATTCTGATTTTCTGACTCATATCAATACTCTTTTTACCGTTATTAAATCTTACTCGTCGTCACTTGCCTTGTATCCACTGTTCTCGATGATGTCCTTAGCAAGGTTTGCAGGAACCTCGGAGTAGTGGTCGAAGCTCATGGTGCTGGTAGCACGTCCGGAAGAAAGGGTTCTGAGGATGGTGACGTAACCGAACTGCTCAGCGAGCGGAACGAATGCCCTGATGATCCTTGCGCCGTTGGCGGTGGAATCCATTGCATTGATCTGTCCGCGGCGACGGTTGAGGTCACCTACGATGTCACCCATATACTCTTCAGGAGTAACCACCTCAAGGTTCATGATAGGCTCGAGGATGATAGGCTTTGCCTTTGGACAAGCGTGGCGGAATGCCATGCGTGCAGCAAGCTCGAATGAGAGCTGGTCTGAGTCCACAGGATGGAAGCTACCGTCGAGGAGGGTCACCTTGATTGAAGGAACCTCATAACCTGCAAGGCATCCGTTGGCCATGGCTGACTGGAAGCCCTTCTGTACTGCAGGCACGAACTCCTTAGGCACGTTTCCGCCCTTGACCTGGTTGTCGAACACAAGTCCGGTCGCATCCTTGTCTGCAGGACCGATCTCAACGACGATGTCCGCGAACTTACCGCGACCGCCGGACTGCTTCTTGAAGACTTCACGATGCTGTACGGTAGCGGTGATGGACTCCTTGTAGTTGACCTGAGGTGCACCCTGGTTGATCTCTACACCGAACTCACGGCGGAGACGGTCCACGATAATGTCAAGATGAAGCTCACCCATACCGCTGATGACGGTCTGACCGGTCTCACGGTCTGACTTGACGGTGAAGGTAGGATCCTCCTCAGCAAGTTTTGCGAGAGCGATTCCGAGTTTGTCAAGGTCGCCCTGGGTCTTAGGCTCGACAGCGATACCGATCACAGGATCAGGGAATACCATTGACTCGAGTGTGATAGGATGGTCTTCAGCACAGATGGTGTCACCTGTGTGGAGATCCTTGAAGCCCACTGCCGCGCAGATGTCTCCGGCCTCCACGAACTCGATCGGGTTCTGATGGTTGGAGTGCATCTGATAAAGACGGGCAATCCTCTCCTTCTTGTTGGTTCGTGTATTTAGCACATAGGTACCGGCATCGACACGGCCGGAATAAGCCCTGAGGAAAGCAAGACGGCCCACGAAAGGATCGGTTGCAATCTTGAATACCAGACCGCAGAAAGGTTCTGCAGCGCTAGGCTGACGCTCTTCCTGCTCACCGGTCTTAGGGTTCTCACCGGTAACTGCACCCTTGTCCAGCGGAGAAGGGAGATAACGCATCACGGAGTCGAGAAGGAACTGCACGCCCTTGTTCTTGAAGGAAGAACCGCAGCATACAGGAACCACCTTCATCGCGATGGTACCCTTGCGGAGAGCGGCGATGACTTCCTCTTCGGTGAGGGAGTCCGGATCCTCGAAGTACTTCTCCATCAGAGCCTCGTCGCACTCAGCGGCAGCCTCGATGAGCTTGTCCCTCCACCTTGCCACCTCATCGGCGAGCTCGGCAGGAACATCAGTCACCTCGTAGTTCACAAGCTTCTCTTCTCCATTATAGTATATGGCCTTGTTGGCGATAAGGTCAACAATACCCTTGAATTTGTCCTCTGATCCGATAGGAACACAGAGAGGAACGGCATTGGCACCAAGCTTGGTATGCATCTCCTCGACGCATGCAAAGAAGTCGGCACCGACACGGTCCATCTTGTTGACATATGCAATCTTCGGCACGCCGTACTTGTCTGCCTGACGCCATACGGTCTCGGACTGAGGCTGAACACGGCCGACAGCACAGAAAGTGGCGATTGTTCCGTCAAGGACGCGGAGCGAACGCTCCACCTCGACGGTGAAGTCAACGTGGCCCGGAGTATCGATCAGGTTGATCTGATAGACATCTCCCTGATAATGCCAGAATGCGGTGGTAGCGGCAGAAGTGATGGTGATACCCCTCTCCTGCTCCTGCACCATCCAGTCCATCGTAGCTGCACCTTCGTGGACCTCACCGATCTTGTGGGTCTTTCCGGTGTAGAAAAGAATGCGCTCAGAAGTCGTAGTCTTACCGGCATCGATGTGAGCCATGATACCGATATTCCTTGTGAATTTAAGATCTCTCTTTGCCATTTGACGACCGGATTAGAAACGGAAGTGAGCGAAAGCCTTGTTGGCCTCAGCCATCTTGTGCATATCCTCCTTTCTCTTGTATGCACCACCTTCGTTGTTGTAAGCTGCGACGATTTCGGCGCAGAGTTTTTCTGCCATGGAGTGGCCGGAACGCTTGCGGGCGTAGAGTATCAAATTCTTCATAGATACGGAAATCTTCCTCTCCGGTCTCAACTCTGTAGGCACCTGGAAGTTGGCACCGCCGATACGGCGTGACTTCACCTCGACCTGAGGGGTCACGTTCTCGAGCGCCTTCCTCCAAATATCCAGAGGAGCCTTGTCAGAATCTTTCATCTTCTCGCCTACCATGTCAATGGCATCGTAAAAAATAGAATACGCGATACTCTTCTTCCCCTGCAACATAAGATTGTTCACGAAACGGGTAACGTTTACATCGTGAAACTTAGGATCAGGAAGTAGAATCCTCTTTCTAGGCTTCGATTTTCTCATTGTTTGGAAAAATTAAGGTGATTGAATTACTTCTTAGACTTCTTTGGCCTCTTGGCGCCATAGAGTGAGCGGGACTGGGTCCTGCCTTCTACGCCTGCAGTGTCCAAAGCACCTCTAAGGATGTGGTAACGTACACCAGGGAGGTCCTTTACACGGCCTCCGCGTACGAGCACGATTGAGTGCTCCTGGAGGTTGTGGCCCTCTCCCGGAATGTAAGCGTTGACCTCTTTCGAGTTGGTAAGACGTACACGGGCTACCTTACGCATAGCTGAATTAGGCTTCTTAGGCGTGGTGGTATACACACGTACGCAAACACCCCTCTTCTGAGGACAAGCATCCAGTGCGCGAGACTTGCTTGTTTCCTTGAGTGTCTCGCGTCCTTTACGGACTAATTGCTGAATTGTTGGCATAAATGATTGTAAATCTTATATTTATGTATTCCCCTAAAAAATTAGGACTGCAAATATACGCATAATTCTTTAATTATCAAGGCCATCACGGCAGTTATCTTCCATTTTTTCAGGTATATGGCAACGCGCAGAGCTGCCAAAAGGCGGAAGCCGGTCTCCGAAAGACAGATTTCTCTTGCTCGAATAAATCGTGAATTATATATACCATATATACCACGCCCCCCATTATTTCATTCCTACTTGACGATTATCCGAAATCTTCCAGTTTCAGATGGCTTTGAACCACTGTTTCCCCGCCATCCGATAATCGGTCAGAGTGTCTTTTCAATCACGTGTTTGTCCGTCATCCCTCACAGAACCATTTCGCGCCCAGCGTATTGAAAGGCCAAAAAGTCACAATTTTCAAGTTTCTGGTTCCTATTTTCAAACTGCCTATACGTTCAAGCCGATAACTTTGTCGGAACAAATTTTAAAAAACGATATGGAAATGGAAGTAAAAAAGAACTACGGCAAACCTCAGTGCGAGGTTATGGAGCTTGTGGAGCAGTCCGTACTCTGCAGTTCCGCCACAGACGTGAACAGCTCAATCAGTAATCCTTGGGACGGCCTTAGCGAGGAGGAATGGTAGATTAAAGTTGAACCGGAAAAGAAACTGAGAAGATGAAAAAGACAATCATACTCGCAGGCTTCGCGCTTATGGCCGCGTTCAGCTCCTGCAACAAGTCCGAAATGCCTGAAGCCGCCACAACTGACGGCATCAAACTCAACATCACCGTCGCTGACCTGAGTCCTGAAACAAAAGCCGTGAAATCCGGCTGGGTGAACGGAGACAGGTTGAATCTGTACTTTGATGGTTGGAATGAGTCCGCAACATCTGACAATTACCAGAACGAACCGGATATGATTCTGAAATATGATGGTTCCAAGTGGCTGATCGAAAACCAGGTCGCATCATTGTCAGACAGGCTGAAAAGCACCGGCGGAAAGTTCACCGCTTTTTGGGAGGCATCCAATGACCTTATGAACTATCCAAGTCTCCAATGGTATAACACCTCGGTATGGTATCATCAGTTAGAAACTACTTTTAACTATGAAAACTATGGCTATAAAGCAAATCACTCTTATATGCTTGTCTCCAGTCCTGGTGTTGAATATACTTTTGACGGAAGCACCTTGACAACTAATATTTCAACCTGGACATTTGATACAAAATTCAAGGTTCTGATCAAGACAGAAGATGGGACAGTTAAGGATAATGACAAAAATT
>JAEDLE010000051.1 GCA_016295455.1 Bacteroidales bacterium | reverse complement strand
CGACCCTTTAGGATTCTTCCTGTTCCTTTCTGTCGAAGGCTTTGACAATTTTTGTGACCAGAGGGTGGCGCACTATGTCCTCGCTGCCGAAGAATATGGCGGCGATGCCCTTGATGCCCTTTAGCATATTGATGCTGCGCATCAGACCTGAATCCTCCTTGCGCGGCAGGTCAATCTGGCTGGCGTCTCCGGTGACTATGAACTTGGCATTGGCGCCCATACGGGTCAGGAACATCTTCAGCTGTCCGGTGTTGGTGTTCTGGGCTTCGTCCAGTATGACGCAGGCCCTGTCCAGGGTCCTTCCCCTCATGTAGGCCAGAGGCGCTATCTGGATGGTGCCGTCGGCGATGAATTCCTGGAGTCTTCTGGACGGAATCATATCCCCCAGCGCGTCGTAGAGAGGCTGGAGATAGGGGTCAAGCTTGTCCTTGAGGTCTCCCGGCAGGAAACCGAGCCTCTCGCCGGCCTCGACTGCGGGGCGTGTGAGTATGATCCTCTTCACCTCACGATTCTTCAAGGCCCTGACTGCCAGGGCTATGGCCACATATGTCTTCCCCGTTCCCGCAGGCCCTACTGCGAAGACCAGGTCATTGTTGAAATAGGCCTTTACCATCTCCTGCTGGGTCTTGTTCCTTGCCTTTATCGCTTTCCCTTCCGTACTGTGCACGATTATGGCATCTCCGCTGAGACGGAACCTGTCGGGGGATGTCTCCCCGTCGAAGATGTCCTCCACGTCATATGCCGTGAGGTTCATCTTGCGGTGTCTGCGGTCTATGAGTTCGGCAAAGCGTATCTGGAACTCTTCGATCTGCGCCTGGTCGCCTTCGAGTATGAGTTCGTTTCCGCGGGCTATCACCCTCAAGCCGGGGAAATAGCTGCAGAATTCCTCAAGTATGCGGTTGCCCGCACCATAAATCTCAACAGGGTCTATAGCTTCAAGCGTAATCGTTTTTTTCATCTCTGATTCTTAAAATTAGAATGGGCGATGCAAAAGTAAGCAATTAATTAGTTAATTTTGTAATTCGGGTTTTACAAATGCGGAACTCGGTCCGATTGTGGCAATATCTAAAGGCTATATTATGAAGAAAACGGAAATCTGTGCACTTGTGCTTTCTGTGGTCATATTCAGCGGATGTGATGCACTGCGTAGGCTTGCAGGTCGTCCGACCAGCGGGGAATTGGCTGAAAGAAAGGCGGAACTGGCGATGGAGCCTGCATCCGGCAGGGACTCGGTGGCCGACATCCTGCCTGCCGACAGCGCGGTGAGGGATCTTCCCGCCAAACTCTCCGAAGGTGAAGGTGCAGACTCTTCGGCCGGTGCTTCCGCTGTCGGAAATCTGAAGGAATCTCTGCCTGACGATCCGCGCGTGGTGAGCGTCAGGAGGGTACACGGCTACGAGAAGGACCCTCTCTCCAAGCCGTTCTATATCGTGCTCGGAGCTTTCGTCGATCCTGCCAACGCCAACAGCCTGCTCGACAGGGTGACTAAGGCGGGATATGATGCCAGGATCACCGTTTTCGGCAATGGATACATCGCCGTGGCAGCCTGCGAATCCGACAGTTACGCACAGGTTTCGTCGTCGATGGACAGGATTTCCGGGGAATCTTTCTGCCCTGAGGACGCCTGGATACTTTACAACGAATGAACAACATCTGATGAAGAGACTCTATCTGATCCTCCTGCTTGCCATTGTGCTTGTCCCCTCGTATGCCCAGTACCGTTCCGGCTATCAGGACCTGTACGACAGCGAGACCGTGAGCAGGCTCAAGGAGCACGTGTCATACCTTGCCTCATCCATGACCGAGGGCCGCAAGGCCGGGTCGGAGGGTGAGGCCATCGCAGCCCGCTATGTCAGCGAGACCCTGGAGTCCTATGGCGTGGACCTGCTCAGCGGACGTGACGGAGACGTATTCGGCATGCTTCAGCCGCAAGGGGATACGCTCAGGTCGAGGAATGTGATAGGATTCGTTCAGGGCTGCGACCCTCAGTTGCGCGACAGGTATATAGTCGTAGGCGCGCGTCTGGACAATCTCGGGACCCACAGCCTCAGCATAGACGGGGTTGAAACGACCCAGGTCTTCTCCGGGGCGAACGGCAACGCCTCCGGTCTGGCGATGATGATGGAACTTGCCTCGATGGTGAGCACCAACTCCATACTCTTCAGGCGCTCCGTGCTCTTCGTGGCATTCGGTGCCTCAAGACAGTCCCTGGCAGGTTCGTGGTACTTCCTGAACCGCTCGTTCAAGGACGCGGACAGGATAGATGCGATGATCAATCTCGACATGCTCGGGTCATATGAGGGCTTCTCCGCTTTCACTGCCTCCAACCGTGACCTAGACATGCTGCTCTCGTCCATGTCTTCGCAGCTGCTTCCGCTCACCCCGAAGACGGTGACTTCAGATGCCTACCAGTCGGACCACAGGTCCTTCTATGCAGCGGGCATCCCTTCAGTCTTTTTCTCAACAGGGGAATATCCCGAGCACGACACTCCGAGGGACACCCCGGACATGCTCGCATATGACATGATGGAGAAGGAACTGGAGTACATATATGCGTTCACCAGGACCATAGCCAATGAGAAGGTGGCTCCTTCGTTCCTGGGAAAACCTCAGGAGAAGGCTTCCGATGACAGGGCGTATTCGTTCCACGACTGTGACGAGAAGCCTGTGTTCATGGGACACGCCGATCCTTCCTGGTTCATGACCAAGTGGGTTTACCAGTACCTGAGATATCCTCAGGAGGCTGTGTCCGCCGGCATCCAGGGCAGGGTGAACGTGACCTTCACCATAGGCAAGGACGGCCGCGTGGAGGAGGTTCGTGTGGACAAGGGTGTGGATGAACTGCTTGATGCCGAGGCTGTAAGGGTGATAAAGGCTTCTCCCAAGTGGAAGGCCGCGAAGAAGGACGGGAAGACCGTCCGCTGCTACATAACCGTGCCTGTGGACTTCAGGCTGGAGAAGAAGGGCAGGAAATCCAAGTGATAAAGACAGAAACAGATATAAAATGGACTACAATTTCAGAGAAATCGAACAGAAATGGCAGCAGTACTGGGCTGAGAACCATACTTATCAGGCGAAGGAAGACCCTTCGAGGCCGAAGTATTACGTCCTCGACATGTTCCCATATCCTTCAGGTGCGGGTCTTCACGTGGGACACCCGCTCGGATACATCGCCAGCGACATCTATTCAAGGTACAAGAGACTCAAGGGCTTCAATGTCCTTCACCCTATGGGATATGACTCATTCGGTCTCCCAGCGGAGCAGTATGCCATACAGACCGGCCAGCATCCGGAGGTGACCACTATGCAGAACATCGCGCGCTACCGCCAGCAGCTGGACAGGATAGGATTCTCCTATGACTGGAGCCGTGAGGTGCGCACCTGCGACCCGGCATACTACAAGTGGACCCAGTGGGCTTTCATCAAGATGTTCGAGTCCTATTATGACAATGACAGGAAAAAAGCCTGCCCTGTGACGGAACTTGTGGCCCGTTTCGAGACCAACGGCACCGAGGGCGTCCACGCCGCCTGCGACACTGAACTCAGCTTCACCGCGGAGCAGTGGAAGGCATATTCTGAAAAGGAGAAATCCAAGGTCCTGATGAATTACAGGATAGCATATCAGGGTGAGACGTCGGTGAACTGGTGCGCCAAGCTCGGTACCGTGCTCGCCAATGACGAGGTGAAGGACGGTCTCTCCGTCCGCGGCGGTTATCCTGTGGAACAGAAGAAGATGACCCAGTGGCAGCTCAGGGTGTCGGCATATGCCGAAAGGCTGCTGGACTCCCTGGACAGTCTCGACTGGACCGATTCGCTCAAGGAGATGCAGCGCAACTGGATAGGCCGTTCAAACGGTACTGAAGTCATTTTCAAGGTGCAGAACGGTGATTTCGAGAAGGACGTCACCATATTCACCACAAGGGTGGACACCATCTTCGGTGTGACATTCATGGTGCTTGCGCCTGAAAGCGAGCTTGTTGCGGAGCTGACTTCCCCTGAGCAGAAGGAAAGCGTCGAGGAGTATCTGGCTTATGTGAGGAAGAAGACCGAAAGGGAGAGGATATCCGAGACCAAGACCGTGACCGGCGTGTTCTCCGGTTCATACGGCATAAATCCTCTTACCGGACAGAAGGTTCCTGTCTGGATTTCGGAATATGTGCTCGCGGGCTACGGCACCGGAGCCATTATGGCGGTTCCTGCCCACGACAGCAGGGACTATGCCTTCGCACGCAAGTTCGACCTGCCTATAGTGCCTATCATCGAGGGCTGTGACGTGAGCGAGCAGAGTTTCGACGCGAAGGAGGGCAAGATGTGCAACTCCGGCTTCCTTGACGGTATGGACGTGAAGGATGCCATTGAGGCTGCGAAGGACTATGCCGAGGCCAACGGGCTGGGACGCAGGAAGACCAACTACCGTCTGCGCGATGCCATATTCAGCCGCCAGAGGTACTGGGGCGAGCCTTTCCCTATCTATTACAAGAATGGAATCCCTACCCCTGTTCCCATGGACAGGCTGCCTCTCACCCTGCCGGAAATCGATGAATTCAAGCCTACCGAGACCGGCGAACCGCCACTTGCAAGGGCTAAGGACTGGACATATGACGGCTGGCCGCTCGAGACCAGCACCATGCCGGGCTTTGCAGGTTCCAGCGCTTATTATCTCAGGTATATGGATCCTCACAACGACAGCGCCCTCGTGAGCGCCGGGGCGGATTCTTACTGGAGAAACGTGGACCTGTATGTGGGCGGAACCGAGCATGCGACCGGCCACCTTATCTACTCGAGGTTCTGGAACAAGTTCCTCTACGACCTCGGATATGTCTGCGAGGACGAGCCGTTCAGGAAGCTCATCAACCAGGGCATGATCCAGGGCCGCTCCAACTTCGTTTACAGGGTTGTGGGCACCGATACCTTCGTGTCCTGCGGCCTGAAGGATGGCTACGAGACCCAGGAAATACACGTCGACATAAACATAGTCAGGAACGACAGGCTTGACCTGGAGGCGTTCAGGGCCTGGAGGCCGGAGTTCCGCAATGCTGATTTCATACTCGAGAACGGTGAATACATCTGCGGATATGCCGTCGAGAAGATGAGCAAGTCGATGTTCAACGTGGTGAATCCGGATGACATCTGCGACAGCTACGGCGCAGATACCCTCCGTCTCTACGAGATGTTCCTCGGCCCTATCGAGCAGTCCAAGCCTTGGGATACCAAGGGCATAGACGGAGTCAACCGTTTCCTCAGGAAGTTCTGGCGGCTGTTCTTCGACGGCGACACTCTCCTGGTCAGCGATGCCGAGCCGGATGCGGCTGAACTCAAGACCCTCCACAAGCTCATAGGCAAGGAGCAGTCCGACATAGAGTCATTCTCATACAACACCACCATCAGCGCATTCATGATCGCGGTCAATGACCTGACCGAAAGAAAGTGCAGCAAGAGGGCGATACTCGAGCCTATGGTAGTGCTGCTCTCTCCTTTCGCCCCTCACATTGCTGAGGAGCTCTGGCACGTGCTGGGCAATTCAGGTTCAGTCTGCGATGCCCGTTTCCCTCAGTACGTGGAAGCATATACCGTGGAGAACAACTGCACTTACGCCGTTTCCTTCAACGGAAAGACCCGGTTCACGCTTGACCTTGCCGTGAATATGCCGAAGGAAGAGGTCGAGGCCCACGTGAGGGCTCTGCCTCAGACAGCCAAGTATGTGGGCGACAAGAATATAGCCAAGGTCATCGTGGTTCCTGGCAAGATAGTGAACATAGTAGTCAAATAAATAACTTTCATCCTTAAGGCAATGTTTGAGAATACAAAGACAAAGAACATTATGCAGACCGTCTGGGATTACCTCGTGATGGTTGCGGGCTGCTTCCTTTACTGTGCGTCCTGGGAGTGTTTCATGATACCGAACAACTGGACCGGAGGAGGTCTAACCGGTCTTTGCACTATCCTCAACTTTGCCTCGGGAGGCTTCATTCCGGTCTCATTGTCCTACGTGGTGGGCAATGTGCTCCTGCTGCTCCTTGCGACATTGGTGCTGGGCAAGTCCTTCGGGATCAAGACCATATTCTGCATCGGAGTATCCACGGTGTTCTTCCAGCTGCTGAACGGCTGGGACTTCCTCAAGTGCATGCCCGGAGAGTTCCTGTATGTGAGTGAACCCCTGCTGATTCCTATCATAGGCGGTATACTCGAGGCGGTCGGCATTGGCATCATATTCCTGAAGGGGGGATCGACTGGAGGCTATGATATCATAATATTGATAGTCAATAAGTTCTGGCCTGTGTCTCCAGGCAGGATGTTTATGTATCTCGACACATTCACCATTGCTCTCATACTTCTGCTTCCGGGCAGGGTGTTCTCCGATATGATATTCGGTTACATCTTCATGATCGCTTCGGCGCTGACTATTGACTTCGTGATGCTCGGAAGGCAGTCAAGCGTGCAGATACTTGTATTCAGTGAAAAGTATCAGGAAATTGCTGACTACATAATAAATGAACTGGACAGGGGAGTAACCACGCTCAAGGCTACGGGATGGTTTACAAAGAGCGACAAGGAAGTGCTCCTGCTCATAACCCGCAAGTCTGAGATGCATGACGTGACCGCCGTGGTCAAGCATATTGACCCTAAGGCCTTCGTTTCCGTCACCCCTGCCTCCGGCGTCTATGGCGAGGGCTTCGAGGAAATCAAGACCGGTCTGAAAAAGAAATTTCCGAAGAAAAACTTATCATAATACACTATGACAGCAATTAACAAAAAAACCATTCTGACCTTTTTCAAGGAATATGCCCTTGTGACGCTGGGTATGTTGCTCTACGTCCTTGCATGGACCGTATTCCTTATGCCGAACAATCTCGTCGGCGGAGGCATCTCCGGACTCTCGGCTATGATCCAGTATGCCACCAACGGCGTGCTCAAGTCCGGATACACCTACTTCGTCATCAACGTCGTGCTTCTCATCATAGGTCTCTTCACCCTTGGCAGGCAGTTCGGCATCAAGACCGTATATGCCATAGTGATTACCTCCGTGGGCCTCAATGTCTTCCAGGACCTGATTCCTGCCGAGATATGCCAGACTCTTGCGGTCGACAACGGCAAGCTCATCAGCTGCATGATGGGCGGCGCACTGGTGGGAGTCGGCATAGGCATAGCCATGTCAGTGGGCGGCAGCTCGGGTGGAACAGACATCATCGCGCTGATAGTCAACAAGTACAAAAACATATCTGTGGGCAAGATGATACTCATTATGGATGTGGTCATCATCTGCAGTTCTATCATCATGCCTTCATATACAGCCGACGGAGCACTCCTTCCTTTTTCAACGAAAGTCAGCAACGTAGTCTATGGCCTGATGATGGTATATCTGACCTCGACCTGCATAGACCTCTATCTCTCGGGAGCAAGGCAGTCCAATCAGCTGCTCATACTTTCATCCAGATATGAGCAGATTGCGGACATGATAACCCGCGACATGCACCGTGGCGTGACCGTACTCGACGGCGAGGGATGGTTCACCAAACAGCCTGCAAAGGTCCTTATGTGCATCGTGTCCAGAGCTGAATCGAACGTTCTCCTCAGGTACATAAAGTCAGTGGATGAGAAGGCTTTCGTTTCTGTCTCCACCGTAGGTGCAGTTTACGGCAAGGGCTTCGAGAAAATCAAGGGAGATTCATCCTCCAAGCCGTCAGGAGACAACATAGGTAAAGATTCCTGAAAAAGGTAAAGATTCCTGAATTATTGCATACAGACCCGTCTGCCGCTTCCGGCAGGCGGGTTTTCTTGTGTAATTTTATCCCCCGGTTTCGTTGCGTGTGACGGAACTGCCGATAACCAAAATATCCGAACCTTATGAATCTTTTGAAAAGAAGAACCGGTTTCTTTCCCTTCATCCCTGCCTCTGTCCTGATCGTGTCAGTCATCCTGGGCCTTTTGTTGCCGGGATTCCTGAAGAGCCGGCATCTCGCCTTTCTGGCGGCCGCTTCTGGAACGGTCCTGACGCTGAACATTCCGGATGTGCCGGAGTCTTTCAGGAAAGCGGTGCTCGGACTTCATCTGCTCATATCCTCCGCCATACTGATATTATCGGGCCTGACAGGCCCCTGTGCCTCTCTGGTCATGATGTCCCTCTCCCTGCTCTGGCCACCGCTCGCGATGAGGCTGAAGCTGACCTCCGCTCTGATGGAAGGAAACGGGGCGGAAGCCCTGACTGTCAGGGGGTATGCGGAAAGCAATGTCGCGGTGATGTCGGAATCGGTATGGCCCGCCTTGTCGCTGCTGTCGCTTTCGCTCTGTACCATACGCGGGGGATATGACCCTGTCACCGTCCCGGCCATAGGCCTGCAGTGCCTGGCATTCGGCCTGATTTTTATCCGCAGAGTCCTGAATGACAGGAACGTAGGAGCGGATCTGGAGCAAGTTGAAGATTCCGGCCCGGTGGTGGTGCCGTCAAAGGCCGTATGCAGCCCGAGACTGTTCCAAAGGGTCGAGGAACATATGCTGAATGAGCAGCCCTTCCTGTCTCCGGTCTTCAGTCTCGAAGGGCTTTCCAGAGACATATTCTCCAACAGCGGCTATGTCTCGAAGGCGGTCAACAGCTGCGCCGGAATGAATTTCAGCCAGTATGTGAACAGCTACAGGGTGAAGTATTCGATGCTGCTCTATGCCAGCGACACGAGACTGAGGGTGATGGACCTGGCGCTGATGTCAGGCTTCAACTCCAAGGTGACCTACAACATAGCCTTCAAACTCCTGAATGGACTCACTCCCGGAGAGTGGTGCAAGTCATACCTGGAGAACCCCGAGATCCTCTATGCCCTTCCAGGAGTCAGGGAGCTTGGCGAGCACCTCGACCTGAGTCTTCTTCACAGGATGGACGAAACTGACCATCCTGGCGTGTAGGCATATGCCTCCGTCCGGATTCGAGCGCGGAGCCCCGTATTTGAGGTCTCCCTTGATGTGACAGCCTATCCCGGCGAGCTGGCAGCGTATCTGGTGATGGCGTCCGGTCATCAGCTCCACCTCCAGCAGGCTGTATCTCTGCGTGTTGCCCAGCCATCTGTACCTGAGCTTCGCGAGTTTGGCCTCGCCACGCGGCCTGTCACCCCGGCAGATGTAGGCCTTGTTGGTCTTCTCGTTCCTACCGAGCCAGTTCTCCAGCAGGGCCTCTTTCCTTTCCGGCTCCTCGCATACCAGCGCCCAGTAGGTCTTGTGCACCTGTCCGTCCCTGAACATCGCCGCCATCCTCTCCAGCGCCTTCGAGGTTTTCGCGAATATGGTCACCCCGCTCACCGGCCTGTCCAGCCTGTGGGGCACGCCCAGAAATACTTTCCCCGGCTTGGCGTCCCTGGCCGCCATGAAGGCCTGGTACTTCTCCCCGAGGGTCTCGTCCCCGGTCTTGTCTCCCTGGACTATCTCGCCCGGCTTCTTGCAGACTATCAGCAGGTGGTTGTCTTCGTAGAGTATGCGGCCCTGCAGGTCGGCATATTCCCCGTCGGAAAGCCGGCGGTATGTCAAGTTCTCTGTCATTTCGGAATGATTCTATGCTGTCAGTGGACAAAGATACAACATTTATGACAAAATGGCATATTCTTGTTCTTGGCACAGCTTTCGTTATAAGGTCGGATGTCCGCACGGAAAAGTGCGGCGGCAAAAGGAAAAAAGAATAAAAAATCAAGATACTATGGGAAAGATTATTGGAATTGACTTGGGTACAACCAACAGCTGCGTTGCCGTGATGGAGGGTAACCAGCCAACAGTCATCATCAACAATGAAGGTCTCAGGACCACTCCTTCTGTGGTCGCCTTCACCGAGGGCGGAGAGAGGAAGATCGGCAATCCTGCAAAGCGTCAGGCCATCACCAATCCTAAGAATACCGTCTTCTCCATCAAGAGGTTCATGGGCGAAACCTATGACCAGGTTCAGAACGAGATAGGCCGTGTGCCGTATTCAGTTGTAAGGGGTGACAATAACACTCCGAGGGTTGACATCGACGGTCGTCTCTACAGCCCGCAGGAGATTTCAGCTATGATACTCCAGAAGATGAAGAAGACCGCTGAGGACTATCTTCGTCAGGAGGTTACCGAGGCTGTCATCACCGTGCCTGCATACTTCAGCGACTCCCAGCGCCAGGCTACCAAGGAAGCCGGCAAGATTGCGGGTCTGGACGTGAAGCGTATCATCAACGAACCTACCGCGGCAGCGCTCGCATATGGCCTCGACAAGAAGAACAAGAACATGAAGGTCGCAGTCTATGACCTTGGCGGCGGTACCTTCGATATCTCCATAATGGAACTCGGCGACGGCGTGTTCGAGGTCAAGTCCACCAACGGTGACACCCACCTCGGAGGTGACGACTTCGACCAGAAGATCATCGACTGGCTCGACCAGGAGTTTGCCGCAGAGAATTCCGGCATACACCTCAAGAACGATCCTATGGCGCTCCAGAGACTCAAGGAGGCTGCGGAGAAGGCGAAGATCGAACTCTCCAACATGACTTCCACCGAGATCAACCTGCCTTACATCATGCCGGTTGACGGAGTTCCGAAGCACCTTGTCAAGACCCTCACCAGGGCGAAGTTCGAGCAGCTCTGCGACGACCTCTTCCAGAGGAGCATCGAGCCTTGCCGCAAGGCACTCGAAGACGCGCGTCTCTCCGCTTCCCAGATTGACGAGGTACTTCTCGTGGGCGGTTCCACCCGTATCCCTAAGGTACAGGAGCTCGTGAAGAATTTCTTCGGCAAGGAGCCTAACAAGAGCGTGAACCCGGACGAGGTCGTGGCCATCGGCGCTTCCATCCAGGGCGGTGTGCTCGCAGGTGACGTGAAGGACGTGCTCCTGCTCGACGTGACCCCGCTTTCACTCGGCATCGAGACCCTCGGCGGCGTGATGACCAAGCTCATCGAGTCCAACACCACCATCCCTACCCGCAAGTCCGAGGTGTTCTCCACCGCGGCTGACAACCAGCCTTCAGTTGAGATACGCGTGCTCCAGGGCGAGCGCCCTATGGCAAAGGACAACAAGCAGATAGGCGTCTTTCATCTCGACGGAATCGCACCTGCGCCCAGGGGCATACCTCAGATCGAGGTGACCTTCGACATCGACGCGAACGGTATACTCAACGTGACCGCGAAGGACAAGGCTACAGGCAAGGAGCAGAACATCAGGATCGAGGCGTCCTCAGGCCTGAGTGACGACGAGATCCAGCGCATGAGGGACGAGGCCAAGGCCAACGAGGCGGCGGACAAGGCCGAGAAGGAGAGGGTAGACAAGATCAACAACGCTGACGCACTCT
>JAEDLE010000012.1 GCA_016295455.1 Bacteroidales bacterium | reverse complement strand
CCGGTCTATGTCTCCAAAGCTAAGCCGGTCTCCCGGAAACGAGGCCGTCCTGCCAACCCGAAAGTGGAAAATCAGGAATTATAGGTATACGAAATTGAAATACTCAGAAACTTTCGCAAATAGCGTTTGTGATAAATATACCATCCATGCGTCTTATCGCGGAGCCTCGCGGCTCCGTTTTTTTGGGGGCGGCTGTATGAGTGTATTAGTAATGAGGGTGAAAACAGGAAAGCATTGCCTCGTTATGTGTTGATGCGGGAATGTATGTTGTAAGCGTCTACGCGATGCTCGTGCTGCGTAAGCATCCGATTAAGGACGTCTATCTAGGCTGCTAGGGTTCCTGTTATTTGCCTGAATAGCAGCCAAGTTCGGGAATAAAAATTGGCCAAATGGGTGAATGATTTTTGGCCAAATTGGTGAACGGGAAAGATTATTTGTATATTTGTCGTAGCTATAAAGAAGATTCCATATGGAAAAAGTATATAAGAAAAGGATAGCCGATGGTCTGCTACAGCGCAAGTTAGCCGGGAAAGGTGCTGTGCTCATAGAAGGTGCCAAGTGGTGTGGGAAGACAACGACGGCAGAACAGATTGCCAAGAGCATACTCTATATGTCGGAGACAGGGATGGTGGAGCAGAACATCAAGCTGGCATCACTGAATCCCAAGTTGCTGTTGCGAGGAGAGAATCCTCGTCTTATTGATGAGTGGCAGATTGCCCCCCAATTGTGGGATAGTGTGCGCTTTGAATCAGACCATGGCCCATTAGGTCAGTTTATTTTGACAGGATCCTCTGTCCCGGCTGATATGAGCAAAGTAATTCATTCCGGGACCGGACGTATAGGATGGATTAAGATGCGTCCTATGAGTCTCTGGGAGTCGCACGAATCAACTGGCGAGGTATCTCTTACCGAGTTGTTTACCGCACCTGATCAAGTCAGTGGCATAAACAAGATGGATATCGAACAGGTAGCATTCTTGACTTGTCGTGGTGGATGGCCTCTTGCAGTTGACATGGATCGAGAGATTGCTCTGGATCAGGCATTTGACTATATTGAGGCTGTGGAGAAGCGAGATATTTCGAAGGTTGATGGCGTGGAGCGTGATCCAGTACGTGTTCATCGTCTATTACGCTCTCTGGCAAGAAATCAAGGGAGCCAGGCTTCATTCGGAACGATTCGAGCTGACCTAGAAGCTAATGAGTCTGATTCGTTGTCTGAAGATACAATATCCTCATACATCAAAGCATTGAAGGAGATTTTTGTGGTTGAAGATAGTGAGGCTTGGAATCCAAATCTTAGGAGCAAGACTGCGATTAGGACGAGTGATACGCGGTATTTCACCGATCCATCAATAGCTACAGCAGCTCTTGGTATTGGCCCTCAGGATCTTGTAAATGATTTGAATACCTTTGGACTGGTTTTCGAGACACTGGTAGTTCGAGATTTGAGAGTATATGCGGAAGCGTTGAATGGGAAAGTTTATCATTTCCGAGATAAAAACGGCCTGGAGTGTGATGCTGTCATACACTTGAGGGATGGTCGATATGGATTAGTAGAAATCAAGTTGGGTGGTGATGAACTAATTGATGAAGGTGCCGAGTCACTGCTTAAACTTGCAGGCAAAATTGACACGGAGAGAATGAAGGCTCCATCGTTCATGATGGTTTTAGTAGGGGTGGGGACGTATGCATACAGACGTGAAGATAGGGTTTATGTGGTTCCTATTGGATGTCTAAAGAACTGATTATTATATAAAATTATATAACTTGCGCAAATAGCGTTTGTGATGAATATACCATTCTTGCGTCTTATCACGGAGCTTCGCGGCTCCGTTTTTTTCGGGATAGCTGTATGAGTGTATTAGTAATGAGGGCAATTGCAGGACGGCAGTCGGAGAAAGGTTTGTATTGACGGAATTATTGATATATTTGCCTGTTTGACCTGGGTAACAAATCTGATTATGAACTCTTATCCCTCTGACCCTGCTGTCTTGACCATATCCGGGCAGGAAATATCCGAGAAGGAACTTTTCCTGCTGTGTGTGCTCGTCACTGCCGGGGAGGATGGCCTGCCCCATTTGAGCTATGTGCCGGTCTCTGTTCACCGGGACTGGAAGTTCCCGCTGAATGTCCGCAGGCAGATTCTCGAAGGCTTGGCGGAAAAGGGTCTTGTCAGGATTCAGAAGGAGAGCAACTGGTACGGCGGAAACTCGTATTCGGTCTCTGATGAATTGTATTGCCCGATTCTCAAGGAACTGGTATCAGGCCACGAAGGCTGGCTGGATTTCTTTCTGGACAAGTTGTCGGTTCCGAAGATGAACAGTTATCTCGTCGAGGCTGTCCAGGTGATGCTCGGGAAACGGGAAGGATTCGCAGATGAGTGGCCGTATTTCGATTTCATGGAGCAGGAAAACTACTTCATCGATACTGTCCTGAAACACTGCCTGAAGGATGAGGCCGGCAAGAATCTTGTCCATCACCTTCAACCCGAGGTGCTTGTCAGGCTGCTGCATCTTCTGATTGTGGAAGCTGAAGAGTCCAATTGTCCTGACAACCTTGCCCTCGTCCGCGATTATCTGGGCCATATCCCCGAAAGGGAAAGCGGACGGACAGTCCTGCAGCATCATCTCTGCCTGTCGCATTTCTATGCCTATGGAACCCTGATGCCGCTGGAGAACCCGCAGGTCAAGTCATCATATTCAAATTATCTCGATGCTGCCGTCGCTCTCTATGAAGGCAGACTGGATGATTCCATCGCTTCTTTCCGCAAGGCTCTTGCTGTTTTCAAGGGGAAGAAGGCATGGAAGCATATTCCTTATGATACGGTTTCGTTCCTGCTCTATGTCATTGCGCTGGGATGGCGTCGCGCTCCTGAGGACATCGAGACTCTGTGCACGATAAGCAAGTATTTCAATGACCCTCAGACCCAGATCTGTCTGCCTGTCTTCGCGCTCTCCCTGTTCCTGCAGTCCAGCAGTCAGCCCAAGAACGAGAATCTGCTGAGACACTGTCTGAAGGGGGACCAGTCTTTCCTGAGCTGCCGCAGGGCCGTCGCAGGCCTCATACTGGCTTTCTTCAAGTCGGAAATGACTGAAAATGAATATGCTGCCTTGCGCCCCGGCTATGCTCTGCTTCAGTGCGAACTGTCTGCCTGCGGCATCGGCGAGAAAGGAATATGGCCATATGAGCCCGTCCTGTCGCGGATAAAGGTGTATGAGCGCTGGGAACTGGAACTGGATGATCTTATCCGTATCGCTTCGGTTGAAAAGGGAAAGGCTCCTTCGGAAAACGGCGCGCGGCTTGTCTATCTAGTCGGGGATAGTTACTATGACTACGGCCTTTTGGAAATACGTGAGCAGAACCGTCTGAAGAACGGCAACTGGGGTAAGGGAAAGAAAGTTTCCGTATCCCGTTATCTGTCCGGAGAGGTTGCCATGGATGAAATCGACCGGGTAGTTTACGATGCCTGGAAAGAGTCTTCGGCCTCGGGGCGTTATGACGATGATCTGCCTGATATCGAAATGATTCTCCCTTATCTCAAGGGTACGGATAAGGTCATGACAGACAGCCGTCGCGGATTGCAGGTCCTGAACGTCCGGGAGGAGATTCCTTATCTGTACACAGACCGCCGGGACGGGAAAATCGTGTTTGGCAGCAATATCCCTGAGGCTTGCATAGAACTTGAGAATATGGTGCTGGATACATCCTCAGGAGATACCCTCACATACTTCCGGCTCACCCGCAAGACTATGGATATGCTGACACGCCTCATGGCCCTGGGAAGTGTGCCCGAGGCTGCGGAGCCTATGCTTGAGCGTCTGTTCGAGGGTCTCAGGGGGCAGCTGGAGGTGCATTCCGAAATTGCCGGCGCCACTGAACTCGAAAAGGTTACGGGACAGACGGCTCTTTGTCTTCGCATTTCTCCGGAAGGGCCTCTGTATCGTGCGGTGTTGCATTTCTGCCCTCTTGAGGGAGGCTCGAAGAGCGTTTTTCCGGGTAAGGGTGAGGCTCGTCTCTTCGACTCGGCAGGGGACAGGAGGGTCGAGGTCGTCCGTGACCTTTCCGGTGAGAAGAAAAATCTCAGGCAATTGAACTCTCATCTGGAAGAGGGTCTGGGAGTCTCCGGCTTTTCGCAGAGCTCTTCTTCAGGGATACTCCTGACAATGACAGAATTGCTTGAGCTGCTTGAGATACGCAGTGACCATCCTTCACTTTTTGCGATTGAATGGCCTGAGGGCGAACCTTTCAGGCTCAAGGATGCCGATACAACCACCTGGAAGGCTGTTGCGAATCCAGTGGGAGGGTGGTTTGAAATCGAGGGCAGCATTCCTCTGGATGAAGACCATATAGTGTCGATGTCGCAGTTGCTGGCTATGGTCAGGGAGACTGAGGGACGGTACATCAGATTGGGGGACAATGATTTCCTGCGCCTGAGCGATTCGCTGCGGAGTCAGTTGAGGCGTATCGATTCTCTTGCCCAGAGTCATGGAAACAAGGTGCGCATCAATAAACTGGCATATGCCGTCAGTGCTGACAGCATCCGCGGCGATATGGATATCGAGGAGCCTGAGGCTTTGGCGGCTCTGCGTCAGCGTATTCGTCAATCCGAGAGAAAGTTGGTGCTGATTCCTGACGGTCTTAATGCCAATTTGCGTGATTATCAGGAGGATGGCGTCCGCTGGATGCTCAGGATGACGGATTGGGGTGCGGGTGTCTGCCTTGCCGATGACATGGGTCTGGGCAAGACCCTGCAGAGTATCGCCGTGTTGTTGGGCCGTAAGGATTGCGGTGCGCAGATGGTTGTTGCGCCTGCTTCTGTGGTCGGCAACTGGAAACGCGAGGTGAATCGCTTTGCTCCTGGGCTCAATGTGGTGATGCTCAATGAGATTTCCTATGCCGAAAGGTCTGGGGCGATTGCCTCTCTGGGGAAAGGCGACCTGCTGGTTCTTACCTATGGACTGCTGGTTACGGAGGCTGACGCTCTCTGCGGCCGTCCGTGGGCAAGCGTCTGCCTGGATGAGGCGCATACAATCAAGAACCGTGACACGAAGTCTTCTTCTGCGGCAATGAGGCTCCAGTCTGACTGCAGGATTATTCTGACAGGTACTCCTATCCAGAATCATCTTGGGGAACTGTGGAATCTGATGCAGTTCATCAATCCTGGCCTGCTTGGTTCATACGAGCATTTCAGCAGCCATTTCATCGCTCCGGTCACTGCCGGTGACCAGAATGTGCGTTCGGCGCTGAAGCGGCTTGTCTCGCCCTTCATTCTCAGGCGTACGAAGCAGCAGGTTGCCAGGGAACTTCCTGACAAGGAGGAAATCATCCTTCCCGTAACCCTTTCCGAGGAGGAGATGTCGGTATATGAAGTTCTCCGCCGTGAGGCCAGTGCTGAACTCGAGTCTTCTTCCGTTGTCACCGTCAATGCCCTTGCCATGATCACGAAGCTGCGTGAGGCGGCGTGTTCGGCTTCTCTTGTCGAGAAGAAGATCAGCCTTCCTTCCAGCAAACTGTCCCTGATGTGCGACAAGCTGGTCCAGATTGTGGAGCAGGGGAACAGGGTGCTGGTATTCAGCCAGTTCACTTCTTTCCTGGATATGGCCTGCCGTGAGATCGAAGCCGCGGGCATCAAGGATTATTTCTATCTCAGCGGCTCCACTCCCTTGCGCGAACGTCAGCGTATGGTCGAGGCTTTCCAGAATGGGGAGAAAGCGGTGTTCCTGATTTCCCTCAAGGCCGGCGGACTGGGGCTGAATCTTACCGGCGCCAATTATGTCATCCATCTTGACCCTTGGTGGAATCCGGCTGTCGAGCAGCAGGCGACCGACCGTGCCTATCGTATGGGCCAAGAGCAGAAAGTGACTGTGTATCACCTGATTTCAGAGCATACCATCGAGGAGAAGATTCTCCGTCTTCATGCCACCAAACGCTCCCTCGCCGATTCTCTGCTTGAGGGCAGTGACCTCAGCGGCAAACTAACCGCCAAGGAACTCCTCAAGATGTTGGGGTAGGGGTTGCTATAATGCTTTTCCTGCCAGATAGGATTGGTATATGCAGTCTGGAGAGTCGTAGTAGAAACTGCTGTTGTAATCGTCTATCTTGTCTGCAATCCAGGAGTTGTACACGGTGATGAGGGTTTTGATGTACAGCCTGGGTTTGTCTTGTGAGACCTTGATTATCAGGCGTTTGTAGACCTTTGCTATGTCCCGGTAGGTTGGGACTGAATATTTGACGTCAGTGATGTCAAAGCAGTCGTTCTCTATTTGGCATTCATTGATGAAGTCGTCCGCAACGCGGGCGATGTTGTCACTGTGATAGACGTCTGCCAGTCTGTATATCTTGGTCAGACGCTCTTCTCCAAGGGCGTTCACGATGACCCGGTTCCTGTTCTTTGTTGTTCTGGCCATGTATTCGATCAGGGAACAGAGGAAGTAGAGATCATTATGCTTTTTTGGTTCCCGTCCTGTCATTTCTTGGTAATTCTTTCAGATTCAATAAATTGTAGGCATCTGAGTGATGCTTCTGTGGCAAAGCATATCTGGTGGGTAGGATATTTGAATTTTGCCAGAGCCCAGAATTGTTCCCGTGTTATTACGCCTTCGATGAAATCCGCAATGTAGTTATAAATCTGGTCGTTTGCCATAGCACCGATCACAATGTCCCAATTGTGCGGGACACCTTTCCTGCAGTTTACGATGAAATCCAGCCACTCGTCTGTCATACCTTTGAACTCGAGGATGGACAGACGGGTGTCAGGTGAGTATTCATAGACGCTGATGGTCGGAGTATCCTTTCTTTCCGCCCATCTCTTTGCCTGTTTTTTCAGTTTCGTGCAATAGAAACCGTCCCCGAAATCCTTTGTGAACTTGCCCGTTCTGATTTCAGGATGCCTGACTTCCATTGAACTGCCGTGGAATACTCTCATAGTCTCAATACTTTGAGGATTACTTAGACCTCATCGTAAGCAAATATACATTATCCCTGCGACTTTTGCGATAGATTCAGACAATACTCTTTCCGTAATTCACTGTGAGTGCCTTCTTTCCTGTGGCCTCGACTCCTCGCCATGCTGGGCTGAGGGGTTTCATCCCTCTACGCTCCAGGAGCCCACTTTCTCCATCCAGTCACGGTTGGCCAGGTACCATCTGACGGTCTTCTCTATGCCTTCCTCGAACTGGAGGGACGGTTCCCAGCCCAGTTCGCGCTGGAGTTTGGAGGAGTCGATGGCATAGCGGGCGTCGTGTCCCGGACGGTCGGTGATGTAGCTGATGAGTTCCAGGTCTTCGCCTTCGGCTCGGCCCAGCTGACGGTCCACCGTCGCGATCAGCACTTTTATCAGGTCTATGTTCTTCCACTCGTTGAATCCGCCGATGTTGTAGGTCTCTCCCGCCTTGCCCTTATGGAATATGGTGTCGATGGCCCGGGCGTGGTCTTCCACATAGAGCCAGTCCCTGACGTTCTCGCCCCTGCCATATACCGGAAGTCTCTTTTTCTCGACTATGTTCCTGATGAACAGCGGGATGAGTTTCTCGGGATACTGGTACGGCCCGTAGTTGTTGGAGCAGTTGGTGACGATGGACGGCAGTCCGTAGGTGTCGTGGAAGGCGCGCACGAAGTGGTCTGATGCGGCCTTGGATGCGCTGTAAGGGGAGTGCGGCTGGTATCTCCCGTCCTCGCGGAAGAACTCGCTGCCATATGCCAGATGCCGCTTGTGCGATGATGCCCTGGTGCTGAACGGCGGCTCAATGCCCTCGGGACGGTCCATCGCCAGGGCGCCATATACCTCGTCCGTAGAGATGTGATAGAATCTCTTGCCTTCGTAGCCTTCCGGCAGGCTTTCCCAGTAGAGTTTCGCTGCCTGCAGCAGGCTTAGGGTGCCCATCACGTTGGTCCGCGCAAAGGTGAAAGGGTCACGGATGGACCTGTCCACGTGGCTTTCCGCCGCAAGGTGTATGATCCCGTCCACCTTTTCTTCCTTCATCAATGCGTATATGCCTTCGTAATCGCATATGTCCATCTTGACGAAGCGGTAGTTGGGCATATGCTCTATGTCCTTGAGGTTCAGAAGACTGCCTGCGTAGGTGAGCTTGTCTATGTTGATGATCCTGTAGTCGAGATACTTCTTTACGAACAGTCTGACCACGTGCGAGCCGATGAAGCCGGCCCCACCGGTGATGGCTATGGTGCGCTTTGTCATATTCCGGAATTCTTGTCTTCGATCAGTTTGAGCAGGTACTGGCCGTACTGGTTGCGTATCATCGGCTGGGCGAGTTGGCGGAGTTTTTCCTTGTCTATCCAGCCCTGACGGTAGGCGATGTCTTCGAGGCAGGCGATTTTCAGGCCCTGCCGCTTTTCGAGCACTTCGACGTAGGTCGATGCTTCGGAGAGGCTGTCGTGTGTGCCGGTGTCGAGCCAGGCGAAGCCTCTGCCCAGGGTCTGGACCTTGAGCTGGCCGTCGGCGAGGAAGCGCTGGTTGACGGTGGTGATTTCGTACTCGCCGCGTGCGGATGGCTTGATTTCACGGGCTATCTGCACGACGCGGTTAGGGTAGAAGTACAGGCCTACGACTGCGTAGTTGCTTTTGGGTTCCTTCGGTTTCTCCTCGATGCTCAGGCAGTTGCCGGCCTTGTCGAATTCGGCTACTCCGTAGCGCTCGGGGTCGCTGACCCAGTATCCGAAGACTGTTGCCTTGCTTTCCTGCTCGGCGGTCCTGACCGCTTCTTTCAGCATGGGGGTGAAGCCAGCGCCGTGGAATATGTTGTCTCCCAGGACCAGGCATACGCTGTCTCCGCCAATGAAGTCCGCGCCTATGGTGAAGGCCTGGGCGAGTCCGTCGGGTGACGGCTGCTCTGCATATGTGAACTCGACGCCGAAGTCGGAGCCGTCGCCCAGCAGCCTCCTGAAGCCCGGCAGGTCCTCAGGGGTGGAGATGATGAGTATCTCCCGTATGCCCGCGAGCATCAGCACGCTGATGGGGTAGTACACCATCGGTTTGTCGTATATCGGCATCAGCTGCTTGCTTATGCCTTTCGTGATGGGGTAGAGTCTCGTTCCGCTACCTCCTGCCAGTACTATTCCTTTCATTTCTGTGTCGGTCTTATTGTGCCGGTTCCGTTGTGTCGTGCCGGTTCCGTTGGGAAGGGCGGTCAGCCTTTCTCATTGGCTGAGCCGGAGTCATCGGGGATGACCTCCAGCATATCCGCCGGTATGTGCGCGGTTGCCGCCCAGATGATGCCGGCGACGCATACCAGCACCCGTTTCTGTTTGCGTATCCGCACCACGTTTCCTTCCAGGCCGGCCAGCGAGCCTTCTTTCACCCTCACCCTGTCTCCCAGCTTGACCTTTGGCGCCTCCGTCATGATCACCGGCTCTCCGAAACTTTGGCATATTCTTATGAATATGTCCATGTCGGCGTCCTTGACGATGATTTCGCTGCCGTCGATTCTCGAGCGCATATGCTTGACTCTCTGGCCTGTGGCTGTGAATGTCAAGAAGTTGTAGATCTGCGTCCTGCCGGCTCTCAGGAAGATCAGGCTGCTGACCGTCGGAGGCGTGAAGTATTCGATGCCTGCTTCTTCCAGTGCCGGTGCTGCGCTCGCCGGCCTTATGTAGAACAGGTGCATCGCGTACCAGTGTCTGCTTTCTTCCATTTCTCTCCTCTTTCGGTTATAGTTTTTGTCAGTGTTCTGCCTTGCCGGCATCCGTCCTTCGGGGTCCTTCCGTCCTTCGGGGGTCGGTCCGTAGGTGCTCCGTCCTTCGGTGCTCGGCCCTTCGGGGTTTCGGCCGTCTCAATCTGCGCCGCGACGGCTAATGTAGTCATTTTTTTACGGTTTTCTTTGTATGCGATGCCTCTTTTTCTTAATATTGCCGCATATGGTGGATTTGCACATATGGGCCTTTCCGGTAAACCTGATCGTTGCCATCGGTCTATTCGCCCTTTCTATTGTCCTGTATTTCCGCAAGCCTGTCAGGAACCTGTTCCTGGGCTGTGAGGCGGGGATAGTTTCCTGTGTCCTGATGGCTCTGTTTGCCCTCTCGTTGTTTGTCGAAGGCACTTTCTCGGTAACTGTACACCGCAGCATACCTTTCACCGTCTTGATGCTCTTTTCCGTATGCTGGCTGAATATGGTCGTGGTAGATGCCTTCTCCCGTCGCAGGGGAGTGGCGTACCTGCTGGTTCACGCGGGTCTGCTGCTGATGCTTGCCGGTGGTTTCTACGGCGCGCCTGACGTTGTCCGCGGCCAGACTACGGTCGACGGCCGTCACGACACTGACATCCTCTTTACCAAGGACGGTGTGACGATGCTGCCTTTCTCAATGAAACTCAAGGAGTTCCGTACTGAATATCACGACGACGGCGTCTCTCCGAAGCAATATCTCAGCGAAATCACGGTCGACGGCGTGGATATGGTCACGAGCGTCAACCATCCCGCCCGTACGGAGTCTTTCTCGATATTCCAGGCTGACTACGACAAGGAGGCCGGCCTCTACAGCATACTCCTTGTCGTCCACGACCCTTGGCTCCCGTTCGTGATGCTCGGAATACTCTTCCTCGCAATAGGTACTCTCCTCTCTTTCAAGCGAATATGGCAACATCGCCTGGTGCTCCTCCTGGTGCTTGTGATAGCGCTGGTCTTCGGCGCCATATCCCTTGCGAGAATACGTCTGGGGCATCTGATGCCGGCACTGAGAAGTATCTGGTTCGTCCCGCACCTGCTGGTGTATATGTTGGCATATTCCCTTATGGCTGTGTCACTTGTGCTGGCAGCCGTGTCAATGTTCAAGGGCGTGGGGAGCGGTTTTGTGTCTGGCAAGTTCGCGTATCGCGGGATGGACCGCGCTTCCGGATTGTCCGTGGCGGACCGTCTGAGCCTGCTTTCGGCGAGGCTGCTGGAGACTGCGTCGGGACTGCTGATGCTGGGAATGCTCTGCGGCATGGTCTGGGCCTGGAGGGCCTGGGGCGACTGGTGGGCGTGGGACCCGAAGGAATGTTGGGCCGGAGTTACCGTGATCATTACGTTGATATTCAGCCATATGCCATATTACCGCAAGGGCTGGCGCCTGTTCCTCGTGGTGCTTGCCGCCTTCCTTGCGATGCAGATGACCTGGTACGGGGTGAATTACCTGCCGTCGGCGGAGTTCGGGCTCCATACCTACAATATGGGGTGATGGCTTACCTCCCGGAAGATGGGGACAGTGCGGGAGATATAGTTTTGCAAGAAGAGCAATGTTTTGATGTATAGCATTTTATGCGCTTGCCTGCTTAGATGGATACTATTTTTTAAAGTCAATAGTTATGAAGAAATGTCATTCTATCGGTCTTCTGGTGGTGGCGTGTGCGCTGGTCGCTGCGGGCGTACTGGTGGCGCTGCGTGTTTCCTCCAGACAGGCCATTCCTGAGGGAACAGCTCAGGAACAGGTTCAGGCTGTGCTTGAGCATAATGGCTGCTTCGTCTGCCACGCGCAGGAACCGAACTTGCCTTTCTATGCGAAACTGCCTGTGATGAAGAAGGTTATGGCAAAGCACACTTCGACTGCGCTGCGTGCCGTTGACCTTGAATCCAGAATTGTCGGCGGAGTGCCTGCTGATGAGGCTGTCCTTTCAATGGTGGCTCACGTTACTGCCAATGGCGAAATGCCTATCAGCCAGTACCGTATGATCCATTGGGGATCAGGCGTCGGCGCGAAGGAGAAGAGGGCCGTAGCTGAATGGGTCTATGACAACAGGCTCAACCGTTTCGGATATTCCGACAGCGAGGCTTCTGAACCGGTACGCCCTGTGCCTGAGACTGTTCCGTATGATGCAGCCAAGGCTATGCTTGGCGAGGCGATGTACAACGACACCAGAATCTCACTTGACGGGACCATATCCTGTGCAAGTTGCCATATTCTTAAAGATGGTGGTGATTCCGATCCTGCTCACAGGACGTCCGAGGGCATCTACGGCCAGTTCGGTGGTGTGAATGCGCCGACTGTGTACAATGCCGTGTTCAATGTCCAGCAGTTCTGGAACGGTCGTGCGGCTGATCTTCAGGAGCAGGCTGCAGGTCCGCCTGAGAATCCGGTTGAAATGGGTGACCAGACCTGGGACCAGATTTGTGAGCGTCTGCGTGAGGACAAGGCTCTTGTGAAACTTTTCGAATCTCTCTATCCTGGCGAGGGCCTGACCCGCAACACAGTTACCGGTGCTATCGCGGAGTTCGAAAAGACTCTCATCACTCCTGATGCGCCGTTTGACCGCTATCTCAAGGGTGAGACTGATGCCATTGATGCTCAAGCAATTGAGGGCTACGATTACTTCAAGCGCTTTGCCTGTGCGAGCTGCCACACCGGTGTCGGCATAGGCGGAAGCTCTTTCGAGCGACTTGGCATATTCGCGGATTATTTTGCTGAAAGGTCTGAGGACATCGAGTATTGTGCCGATGACGACGGCCTCAAGGGCTTCACCGGCAAAGATGCTGACCTTCACCGTTTTAAGGTTCCTGGTCTGAGGAATGTCGCCCTCACCGCTCCGTATTTCCACGACGGCTCTATGGCCACTCTCGAGGATGCTGTCAGGGCCATGGCCCGCTACGAGCTTGACCGCGAACTCTCCGATGCGGAAGTTTCGGCTCTCGTCGCCTTCATGAATACACTCACCGGCCAGTCGAAGTATCTGGCTCAGTAAGATTCGCTTTCTGGATATTGCCTTCTCCGCCACCCGGCTGGGAAGGCTTTTTTGTGCCTTGACATAGTCCACCTACGTTTTTCCAAAACGGGTGTTACAAAATTTGGCGCAAAAAAAGACCGCTGTAAACAGCGGCCTTATTTGAGATCTTGTCCGTACACCCTTTATTTGAGCTCTGCGATGGAAGCCTTGCGGAATTCCTTACCGAGTTTCTCAAGTTCAAGGGTAGCCTTTCTTGCCCTTGCGCCTGCGGCCTTGTTGCCTTCCGCAGCCTTGGCGAGGTCTGCCTGGAGCGCGGCGACAACCTCGTTGATCTTTGCGATGACTTCTTTCATAATATTGTTGATTGTAAGTTGGTTTCAGCTTCAGCAAATATAATAAAGTTCACATTTATGCAAGCATTTGTATCGCATTTTTTTGGGGATAAACGTAGTCTACCTATGAAATTCCAATAAGTTTCAATCGAAATATCTGTGCACCAGGGTCAGTACCGGCTCCATGGACATGTCGTTCGGGTTTGTACCGGGCTCCCCTTCAGGTACTTCCTTCCCGAGACCGGCGAACAGCTCCTCCCAGAACTCCGGCATATTCCCGTCCTTGTCCCTGAAATTCATTGGTGCAGGTGTGAACAGGTGCGAGCCGTCCCTGCGCAGGAAACTCTCGTATATGAGTTCGGAACAGTACATCATCCCGTTCTCCGGAAGATAGTACCAGTCATAGGATTGTCCCTTGAAACTCAATGCTTTGTCTATGGCTGCGGGGATGTCGACATCTTCATTTATCCGCATCACGTCTATTCCCGGCTTCCCGTTGATCCTGTCCGCCCTTTCGAGAAATTCCTCCCAGCTCACAACGCATACGCCCGCCTGCGCCGACGCCTCTATCACTGACGGCACCCCATCCACGTTGGCATATACCGCAACGTGGTCATATTGAATATGATTGCGTGTTCTGGTCGCCGTGGTTATGGCTTGGCTCATCGCTGTGTTGCCGCTTGTGCAGAACAGCAGGTCGCCGTCGCGGGGGACGAAGTTCTCCTGTGTGCACGATGCAAGCATCGCGGCGCATACCGTCAGTATGCATATGCGGCTGTCTGCCATTTCCATTTTCTCCTGTCAATCATTATGTTGCCGGCCTTGCGGCCATTCCGCTGCGGTCGCCCGGCATCCGGAATGAACCCCCAGGGCCTTTCCGGTGCCGGTCGCTTTCCCGGTTGAGACCGCCATTCCGGAGACCGGCCTCTTGTCAATCATTTTCCAAAAATAACAAATCTGCCGTTTATTATGAAGAGTCGCCGGAAGCTCTTTTGAATTGTTCGCCGCAATCAGTCGAACGTTCGCCGCAATCATTCGCTCTTGAGCTTGTCCGTCGGGTTTTCGCCGGCGGCGGCAAGTGTCCTCACGGAGTCGGACCTGTCGTCGTTGGCGAGGCTGGTCATCTTCACGCTGCCGCAGAATCCGGTGATCTGGCACAGCTCAGGACCTATTCCGTTGCTGAATATGTCTTTGTCGAAGCGGCTGAGCAGTCCCTGGTCCACTATCAGCTGGATGTCCTGGGATTTGTGGAAAGGCTCTTCCTCGACTACGGGTATTCCCACCACATCCAGGTAGTTGTATCTGACTATGCGTACGTCGAAGGTGACTTTCTGTCCGTTGTCGATCCATCCCCACCTCTGGCTTGCGTCGCTCACTATGGTGTTTGACGAGGCTGTGACCTGATTTGCAATAGGGTGTCAAAGGCTGTTGCAGAAAAACAAGAGACCGGCTCTGATGTGCCGGTCTCATTTTCGTCTTTGTTCCCGGGGCTCATAACGTATCCCCATCTGTTCATTAGAATTGAAATACAGAATAATAAAGCAAATAACTAATACAAAATTTCATCAATACAACAATCTGCAGAACTTCTGGAAAATCCGCTTTTCTTTCAGTTTGAGGTGTCATTTTTCCCCGGTTTCAATTGGTCACTACAGCCGGGACTTCAACCCGGCACTGAGCCCGCGGGGAATCGAACCCCGAAGGAGCTGCATACGGTTACTGGCCGTACCAGGCTCCTGTTCCACAACCGGCCCATAAGCTACAATGACGTCTTGTTGCAAATATAGCAAATTCTTACAGTCTGTCAAGTATTTCAGCCCTATTTGTTTTCTTCGGTGACGTCGAATTTCAGACCACTGCCGGCTTCAGTCATGGAGATCATTTTCCTGTAGCCTGTCCAGTTGTAACTTGCTCCCTTTATCCAACGTGCCCTCTGGTGGTTCTTGACCATCTTTATGCCCGTCGCCTGGACTGCTTCTTCGTTGATGAACAGCGGATTCTCCTTTATGGTCTTGTTCCCTTCGCTGACGAGCCCCTGTCTGAGGAAACTCCCCAGGGGCCGTACTGCTGTCCTTTCAACGCCGTACGAGTTCCTGATCTGACATGGCATCTTTCCACGGCGCAGTGTCGTTTCTCTTCCACCCAGAAGGAATGGATCATTGTCTTTGACGTGCTGCGGGACGAATGGGATCCAGTTGAAAGGCACGGTTGACTGAAGAAGGTAACGATATGCTGCTTTGTCATTTCCTGCCTTCACTTGCGGCGTGTCTCCTTCCCTGAACATCACTGTATCCGGCTGGGTGGCCGGTTGATTATCTCTGCCGATGCGGGCAACTTCCTCTGACAACCTGGTCGCCCTGAGTTTTGCATCAAGGGTGGATCCGCATCCGTCAGGAATCACTTCTTCGACGCCCCATACCATGTTGGACATCTCGTCTCTGAGGAAACTGACTTCCTCAAGTGCTTTTCCTTCAAGGGTGCTGACCAGCTGAGGTGCGTAGTAGAGTCCATTCAGATCTGTCTTTGATGGGTCTGCATGGTTGCAGCATGTGTACATCTGCCATTTCTCGGCAAGTGCTCCAACCACGTCTTTATTCCCGGCCCTATCCTTGCGGCTTATGGTGGTGATGTCTCCGAATGTGTCCATGATCCTGATGTTGTCAACTTCCACATAGCTGCCCATATGCACTTTCAGAGGAATCATCATCCAGTCGTTTGAGTACATGGTGACATATTTCAGCATCGCTGCGTTGCCACTGCTCTGCTGCTGCAAGCTGTTGCCCATGAAGACTTTGCGGTCCTCGAATTGCCAAAGTCTGCGGTTTGGTGCGGCAGCGAAACCGACTATGCCGGGGAATGCAAGCTCTTTTCGGCTGACGCTCTTTCCTTTTCCTGGCAATCCGGAGTAATCCATTGAGTACCAGGATAGACGGCCGCCATTGTAGCCGTTGCTTACCATCTTGTTCTTTCCACTGTCAGCCTCAAGACTGTAGTTGAGGTCCGGCACATGCCAATGTGGGTTCGTATCCTGTGCCGGATAGTATCTCTTCTGGAACCAGGTCCTGTAGTCCCTTGACAATCTGGCGGCCATTTTTTCCGATAGACCTGTCAGGCTGGCAATATCCCCAGCTGCAGGGCAGTCGTCATATAGCTTGCAACCGTCAAATATTTTGCCTTCGTATGTCCTGCGGTAGCTTGTGTGGGCATCATTCAGCCTGTACTCGAATTCCCTTGTGCTCTCGTTTTCCAGAGCATACCTGTCCTGATTCCAGTCGAGTGGGTATCTGGCCAGTGCATGTCTGCGGAACTCCTTGATCTTCTCACCAGTCACTCCAGCGGCACGCAGCCTGTCCGTGAATTCAACTGCGGATTCAATCCTGGCAAGGATGTCCATGTCGGGATTGATGCTCTCCACGGCAGGCTCCAGAGGTGACTCCATGCCTTCGTCATCTGTCACGGTGCATTCCACTGACATTGCGGTTCCTGTGTCGTTGCCCCTGAACTCACCCATCTGCCACTGACGTGCAAGCATCCACAGCGGGTCGTGAATACGCATGCGCAAGGCCTCGGTCATGTCATCGCTCCCCGTGTGGCCTTCCATCCTTTCGGAAAAAGTGGGCTGGACACCCTTATTGAAGGCATCCGTCCGATTGACATATTGTCTGATGTATTTCTTGATGTTTTCCATACTGTCAGTCATTCTTTATGTCCTTGTATTCAATCAGCGGGAATATGCCGCTTGTCCACGATTTCTTTCCCAGCAGTTCTGGTGTGACTGTACGGCATTTGACCATGTGGATGGCGCTTTTCATGGTGTTGATCATCATCTTTTCTGACCAGCGGCGACTGTCCTTGGTAGAGACTGCAAGCAGCAGGGACTGTGGAGCCTCTGCGTCAGGCTGGTCATAGTTGAACGTCACTGCAGCGGTCTGCTCGGAATAAGGTATTCTCTCGATCCAGTGGTCTGCGACTATGCCTGCTATCCGGAGCCCGTCTTTTGCCTGTGTGGCCTTGAAGTTCTCTGGATCCATGACCACGTAGGTGAACGCGTCTCTGACCAGGCTTTCATCGGAGACCTCCATCGCGAGCCATTCCTTGTGCCCGTCGCTGCCCTTGACCACAGGGAACTGCACTGCCGCAAGCCTTGGAATCTCACGGTCATTGCATTTGCCGAACATGCGGAGCTGATGAATATGCATCATCGGTTCCTCCACGGCGGACATCTCTGTCAGGTAGTGTTCCAGATCGAGTGGGCCTATGTTCGAATACCGGTTCCCCGAACATTGGTCGAGCAGTTCTCCGGTATCGACATTGCTGTCTGGCCGGAATGAAGGAACCGTCAGGAAGTACGGAACCAGCATATGCCTTATGGCCTCGCCATAGGCTTTGTCATCCTTCTCGGAAGACTTGGCAATCATGTCTTCTGCCTCGGCAATCTTCTTCAGCATATTCGCGTTAAGAGTGTCCAGATGGGAGATGATCCGGGACTCCTCGCAGTCCAGGGCTGTCATCTGTCCAGTCCGGAAACACTCTGTCATAAGCTCGAAGGCTTCGCGCAGGAGTGCGTTCCCTGATGGTGCGTCCTGTTTTTCAAGTATTGCGCTGATGCGCGAACTCAGACTTGAGAGCTCTTCGTGAACTTTGAGGTATCCGGCCTCAAGAGTGTCGTAGCTTGCGTGGCAGCTGTGACCTGTCTCCTTCACCAGGTCATCGTTCCGCAGTATGCGGGATTTCTCCAGCAGTTCCCGCATATGGGACGCCGGGAGCAGGACTTCTTCAAGTGTGAATGCCGCATTACCTGCTGAACTTACGAATTCCGGATATACGCCGTCCTTGAGGCAGTAGCTCGCCTTCAGGAACTGTTCGAAGCTTTTCCGGTCGGCAGAAAGGTAAACCAGTTCCGATGCGCTGACTCCAAGTTCGCCCAAGGTGCTGCAGGAAAGGATTGTGCCGGAAGGTGACGGGATGCCGAACGCTACTCCGATTTCCTCCGGGGAGGCTATCGTGCGGCATATCCACTCGTCGACTTTCGGTTCCACTTTTGCGAACAGTCCTGGACCATCGGACACGGCCTCCGTGTTCAGGGCAATGACCATATGACCGTCGATCTGTGCGCTGGCCACTGGTATGTTCACGATTTCAGGATCAGGGATGTGCTTCATCTCGTCCATGGCCTGCCTGAGTGCATCCACGGCTTCCCTGTTGCCCTGCGCCAGTTTGTATATGCTCTCGGAGAGAACCACATCTGTCAGTGCGTCATATTCGTCGTCGACCCTGTCGATGATTCTGGACAGGGCGTCGTATCTGATGTCACGGTTGCTGCCGCTGAAAAGTTCAAGACTTTCCAGCCATGTCCGTTTGTTTGGTGCGTTGCGCCAGAGTTTCAACAGGGATGCTCCGTTCAGCACGCTGATGCTGTCCACGCCTTCGGTCACCTTGTTCTGCGTGATGAGCGGGAACAATGTCCTCAGAGGGTATATGCAGGAGTCGAGTTCGCAGCGTGCATCGCTCTTGTAGGCTTCATGTATGAGCCTTTCCAGGTCGCATCCGAGTATGGAACCAAGAGAGAGTCCGTTGCGTATCCCTTCGATTATCCTGAGCGCCGACCTGACCCTTTCTGACGAAAGGTTCACACTCATGTCGTAGTCTCTGTCTCCGTTCTTGCAGCTGTTGTTGTAGGAACTGCGGAGTACTGCACCGGTCAGAGCGTGGTTGATTGAAGGGGCGAGTATGTACTCGTTGGTCCTGTCCTCCGTGAGAGGACTTTCCTTAAGGTTGAACACCCATCCGTAACATCCCAGTGCAATGCGGTGTTCTCCGTTGTCGATCTTCTGGCGTATGCTGTTGTTCAGCAGGCCCATCAGCCAGGCATCTATCCTGTAGCTGAACAGGTCGTGGAATTCCACTATGCAGTTGCGGAGCTTCTCGTCGCTGGCTTCACTTTCCGGTATCTCGTTTCTCAGTCTGGCAAGAAGTCGAGGGAACTCTGCGTTTTCTCTGCCCATCACAACGCTGTCCGCCATATCGTCACCCTTGTCCACCAGCAGAGGAACTGTCTCGAATTCAGGGAATATGCTCAGGATCAGATCTTCTTCCTGACTTGTATGTCTGTCTTTCTCAAACAAGGCAGTGACTATGTCCATGAGCTGCCCGTTCTTTTTCATGCCCCTGAAGTACTCTGGATTGACTATGCTGGATTTCACCATCTTGCGTTTCCAGATAGTGGTTGATGAAGGGGTGCAGGAAAGGATGTTCAGGTAATCCCTGTCGGTCATCTGTCTGCTTTCGTCTCCGTCATATGCCACCTTTTCAGAGCTGACTATCGCGTTCCAGTGACGGGTGAGCATGGTCAGGACTCGTTTCACACCGGACAGAACCCAGCTTTGTCTCCTCTGGCAGAGGTATTTGAAATCACATGCCGGCAGCACGCCGTATGGCTGGTCACCTATCCTGAAGAATGGGAAGGCTCCGCGCGGCAATACGTCATTGACGAAATAATCCTTCAGTATCTCGTTGCCGTTTATGAAGTTGATGAGATTGCTCACGGGTGATAGGGCCTCCAGTAGGATCCTGTTGACCTTGCGCATGAGCAATATGTCCTGCTGTGGACTGTCAAATCCGGAGATGAGCCCGTCGTTCAGGCGGAAGAGCTTCTCAAGAATCTGGGCATCCGTCTCTTCTGCGCTTTCGAACGGATGCAGGCACAGTTCGGGCTGGACCTTGAAGCGGTCCGCCTGAGCTGCGTCGGAACTGTCGAACAGGTGGTTTTCGTCCTCGTCTGTCAGGATGTTGGTAGGGGTGTCCGCATCCAGGATGCTGAACGAACTTTCGCTGTACAGCTGGTTGCTTATCAGATTCCTCAACTTCTCCTCGCATTGGTCTTCGTTGTTGTCAAGTATGCCATACACGAATACCGATTCGAATTCGAATTTGCGTATGCTTCCCCTGCGTCCTTTCTGCACGGCCTTGAGCGGCAGTGTGACTGCCATTCCCATGCGCTCGGCTTCGTCATAGTCCGTCATCCATCGCAGGCTTCCGTTGAGCAGCAGCTGCCCTGACTGACGGCTCCCTGCTTCGTCGACGGCACCGTCAAGTTCGTTCAGGTCCAGTCCGACCTGAAGTCGTGAAGGCAGCCTGTGGCCGTAATGCCATATGGTCCGGGTTTTGCCTGCGCTCAGTTTGAGATTCGCGATCAGAGCGAAACGGTCCGGCATCAATTCTGTCATCGGCACGGTGAATATGCGGTCCTCGTCCACGGCCTGCCTGATTTCCTCGAAGGAACTGTGGGCGTGAGATTGTTTCAGCACATAGGCGGCCCTGTGAGCTTTCATGAGGTCGCACATACCCAGCCACAGCGCGTCTCTGCTCTTCTGGTCGGTGGCTTCCCCGTACCTTGTCCAGAATTGTCTGCCAAGTTCGAACTCGTCCTCAGTCAGAGGTCTCACCATCTGGGCCAGAGACGCTGTGTCAGGGTATATGCGTACGCACAGAGACTTCTGTCTCACCATATAACCCATATGCGAATTCTTGATCAGGGAATCATTCTCGTCGAGATATGCCTTCGGTATGTCCAGACCTACTCTGGAACTGATGGCCTCCAGCAACCCTGCGGTCCATTTCTTTTCGCATCTGTAGTTGAAGCGGCTGTTCCTGCAGAGGGCTGCGATGCGTCTTGATGCGGCCGGTCTGTCAATATCCCTGCCGCAGACGTATCCCTGGAGATAAAGGTGCATCAGCGAACTTGCAAGGACCGTGTATCGTGAGAACTTGCGGTCCTTCTTGCCCAGGGTTCTCCGTCTGGTGTTGAAATCTTTCCTGAGCGAACTGTAATCGATGCTTCTCAGGAAAGGGGTCATCGTGCCCTTGATGAAATCCTTCAGGCTGAAGAACGCTTTGTTGAGAGAGGATTCGTTCTTGATGTATGGACTTCTGTGCATTGCCATCAGAACGTGATTGTAGGAATAGAATAGATCTTTGTCCTTCAATGCCTCTATCCTGTCCAGACATCTGTTGAACCTGTCAGTCTGTGCCTTGTCGGCTATGGCCGGAAGGGCGGCTATCTCTTCCTTTATCGAGCGAAGGTAACTCAGGATCTTTCTGAAGTGTCTTAGACCTGTACGGAGCATCACCGTCTTTGAATAGCAGTCGGTCGTGAAACGTCTGACGCCATTGTACGGAATGTTGTTTACCGTGTTTTCCAACAGCCTAGTGTACTTTTCCAGCTTGTTCAGGAATATGCTGACCCGGTTGTCGATGACTGATGGTGATGTGCTTACGTCGTCGAGCAACCCGGAGAGGGGAGCCCATGCTTCCCTGAGTTTTTCACTGCGCAGAGCCTCTCCGGTACGTGTGAGAAGGTCGCGCAGCAGAGCCTTGTCTTCTTTGTATATCAGGTCCAGCCCTTCGATTTCTTCCTTCAGGGTTTCCGTCTTTGCCAGTATCTTCTCCTCGGGTGAATTCTTCAGCAGCCTCAGCACCGCCCATAGAGCACAGAAGCAGTAATATGCCCTGTCCGGCTCATATATGTCATTCACTGTCTTTTCCCTGAACTTGGTTTCCAGTCTTACCGGAAACATAAGGAAGGATGTCTGGACTCCTCGGAGTGCCATCTTGTGGGAATTTTCATTCCGAAGAGCATTCTGTGAATTGTTCATAACCTTTTCAATTTTTTTCCTGTGGACCCTGATTACATGTTCTTGAGCGGAATGGCATAAGCCTGAGGAGTCACTATTGCGAATTCCCCGTTGATCGATTTTTCGCCTTTCTTCTTCTCGAACTGCAGGGAAAGAGGCAACTGTTCGAATGTCAGGTAAAGTCCTTCAATCTTACTTGGATCCGTGTTGAGGAATCCGACTATATAAACGTCCTCGTTCAGCCATCCGCTCATGTCAGAGGCCTTTTTCATCACGAGACAGCCGTTCTCTAAGACGGAGAGATAGACGACGGTTCTTGGATAACTCTTCATCAGATCTCCGCAGACGGTGAACACCAGCATTTCTCCCTTTGTGCTCATATGGTTATGTCCAAGACTGTCCTGCCACTTGTGGAGAGGTTTCACGTCATAGTATTCATCAAGTCTGTCTGGCAGTACGTCCTGGTCCCAGAATTTTCTGAAATATGAGCCTCGCTGGTCAGTAGGGTACTCCCTCCAGAGCAGTTCCCGTCCCATCTCCGTGTTCATGCCCATCAGGAATGCTTCGTCAAAGGCCGGGTTGCTCTTCATGCAGGTGATGGAATTCTTCTTCAGCTGGTCTGTTGACGGCAAGATGAAGTTCTGCCCCAGTTCCCTGAGATAGAAGTAGGTCGGTTCCAGGAATTCCGGATATGCCATCACCGGATACTTGCTCTCGAGATTATCCTTGATCTGGCCGTCTTCTGTGTAGCCATATTTCTCAAGTATCTCGGTTATGCGTTTCTCCGTGATGTCGGCGATGTTGATCTCCTCATGTTCCGGTTCTTCCTGGATGTCGGTCTGGAGCTGGATCTGGAGATTTCCTGCGACCATATTCCGGTACTTGTCGAGTTCTGTGAGTTTGTCAGATACCGTGTAGCTGAAGTCCTCTTCATCATAATGGCCTTTGCAGATTATCTCTTCGGCATCCAGTTCAATGGCCTCACGCCGTATGTTGGCCGGCGGGATATGAATGGTGTCCGGTTCCCAGAGCAAGGTTTCCAGCCTGAGGATATCATCTATGATTTCTGAGAGGGCCTTGTGCATCTCTTCGGGATTGAACCATAGGGCCTGGCCTTCCCGTCTTGTGACTTTGCGGAATCTGCTGTCATTCAGGCTGATTTCGAAATCCAGATTGAAGCCGGACAGAAGTGCTCGAGATTCAACCACGATCATCTGCAGTCCGTCATTTCTGTGAACATAGCCTGCCCCTGTCCTTACCATTCTGATTTCTGACTTGCCTGCAAGATTGTCCCTCAGGTCGCACAGGCTCTTGAATTTACGGGAAGATGACGGCACATGCCAATTCCCGGCCAAAAGTTTCTGCGCGGAGCCGGGATTCTTCAGGCTGAAGATGCCGTCTTTCTCAACTATGTCCAGATCCATGGTGGAGATGACATCATAATCATCATCACCGACACCGTTCTGGCACAGGCTGAGCGTATATTCAACCCCGCTGGCAGTACGTAACCATTCCTCTGGTATCAAGTAAAAGAGGCGTATGACGTCTCCTGAATAATATTTAACGGCCAGAGGCTTGCCTTGTGACAGGTCTTCCAGGCCCTTCATCTCCTTGAAGATCATGCCGTCTTCGTCTCCGATCTTCACCATTGCCGGTATGAAGCTCGTATTTTTGCCGAGTCTGACCTTTCTCTGGAAGAGAGGATCCTTTCCTGCGACTTTCTTAAGCAACTTCGAAAGTTCGGAGCCATTCAGGTCATGGGCATTGGAATTCCAGCACTGCTTGGACAGGTAAACCACATCCTTGCCTGATGCGAGGAGGGCGTCCGATACCGGATGCCATACTGTTTCCGCCTCAAAATACAAGATGTCGTTATACGTATTCTTCGTCCCGAATCCCAACGTTTCCAGGAAAGCATATTCATAGAACACCCCAAAGAAATCAAGCTTGTTTGGCGTATTGATTCCGTCGCGGATGCTGTCGCGCATCAGTATGTCTTCCCAGTTCTTTGGATCATACAGATTCAGAAGGGTCTTTGCAGGGATGCCGCATTTGACGCTCCGGTCTCTGTCCTGAGGCTTTTCCATGCTGAGGCTGGTTTTGAGAAGAGAGTCTGCAGAGATGTTCTTCCTATAGATTCCCGAGGTCTGCAGGCTGCGTCCAGCCACGTCCATCAGCAGCGCCCTGTTCTTTTTCGTGACATCCGTCCGGCGTTTCCTGGAAGTGTGCCTTGATGCTGCATTCCCGTTCACTTCCTTCATTTCGCAGTACTCGCGTATCTGCCTGTTGAGGCTGTTGATTTTCGTGACCTTGTTCCATGCCCGGTTCACGAACTCTTCCTGGTTCTTGCTTACAACCATTCCACCCAGACCTGCAGCTATACGGTTCCTGAGCCTGAGGTTGACTTCCGTGACCGGGTCCCCGGCATTTCCGAATCCATCCTTTCCGGTCAGCATATGACGGGCTCCGTAAACCGGAGGAACCACCCATGGGTCCTCATCCATATTGATTGTCCCGGATGTGTTTTCTTCCAGGACAGGATTCAACTCCAGCAATTCTTCAAGGGCTTCCGTATATGCGGCACTCTCTTCCCTTGGCTTGGTGTCTTCCAAGGCTTTCAATGCGACAGGTACGTCTATGACGCTGTCCTGTTCCTTCCCTTCATGATCGAGTCCTGAGTTGCTGATGTCTACGTCGAGCCTGGTCTTCAATTTCGCGTAATCTTCCACTCCGGTGAATTTCAGCAGGGATGCCAGCGTTGTGAAGTCGGCTCTGACGGTGGAAGTCCTGAACTTCCATTTTCTGAAAACAGGGAAGCAAAGACCTTCCGGTCGGCTCATCTGAGCCTGGAGAGTGTCCTCCCAGGCCATCCGCCCCAGAGCTGTCCCTTCAAGGCTCTGGCCCAGGCCTGACAGACGTCCCAGTTCATAGCTCGGTATGAGGAGGGCGACGTATCTGCATCCTTCCGCCAGGGTGCTGGTGCATAGTATCCGGGATATGCCGATGCTGTCCGGCTCTTCGCTTTCCTTCTGGACATGCGCTGCCTTGGCGGCGAGGTTCTTGTCCGGGAAGATCTCCCGATATCTTTCCTCCGAGCTTATCTTGAACCGCGCGGCCTTGGTATAGTCCGGCATCACCATTGTCTCCATTTCTTCCTCCTTGACGGCAATAAGCGTCATCCATGGACGGAAGTCATCGTCGCTTACGTTGACCGGGCTGTATCTCCACGGCAGATCTGCCTCATGGAATTCGATGAAAGGCACATATCCCTTGAAAATGGGGACAGATGAATCCTCTGCCGGAAACTGGAAACTCACCGCATTCTCCCGGAGAGACTTTACGTCAGCGGGGCCGAGCACCTGGATCTCCTTGCCCTCAATCACCTGCTCGCTGGTCTGTCCGCTGACAGCGTCCTTCAGACTGAATCCCAGACCCACGGACATTCCCGCCCTGTGCCGTTGTTCGGTTCCTGATGCTTTTATGCTGCAGGACAATCCTTTACGCGAATATGGATAAATGAAAACCTTGTTTCCCATCTCTCAGTTAATTTAGTTTGTCCAACATCTCCCTGTACCGGTTGAAGCCTGTCTTGCTGTTCTTGTCATAGCCATTACGGGCGACACTGGCCTCTTTTGCAGTCTTGACCTTCCTGAGCGCCCCTCCAAGGTCATTGCCGTGCTTTTCCGTGGTTTCGTCCGTAGTGGAGAAGCAGCCAATGGTGATTTCCTTGATGTGGATTTCGTGGATCTGGCAGCGTCCTTCCTGGATGTAGTCTTTGGAATTGTCCTTGAAGCCGCTGCGCATGCTCTTGTATGAAGGGGATGACAGCTTGTCCTTGTTGGTCATCCTATAGTAGAGCGCCGGAGCGAAATCGTTGAATTCATACTCGTCATCATCCAGATCCTTCCTGTCACCTTCGGTTACTATGTATTTGATGACCAAGGTACTGTAGTCCGTTGGGACGGCGTTGTCGCACATGTCGAGATCTCTGTTTTCGAGCGGCACGATACTCTGGTTGAAAGAGAGTGACCCGATAGGACTTACCGTCAGGGTACTTTCGGCTTCAGAGTTTCGTATGTTCACTTCTGTGTCCTTGTTGCTGTCATTGCCCTGCATCCAATTGCAAGGGTTCTCTATCTCTTTCCGGAGCAGAGACATGACTGCGATCGTCTTTTCAGGTAACTGAGGCCTGTCGTCACCCCATGTGATGTTGAAATGGACACTGACAGGGATCAGGAGGAAGTGGAATTTTGCCTTTCCATTTGCGTTCCATGGAGCCGGTCCGGATAATTCAAGGGCAAGGTCTATGCTCATGAGGGTCCAGGAACCGCACCTGACTGCCACTCCGGCCTCGATTCCAAAGATGAACATGAACGGGTCGAATTGGAACAGAGCGTCGAAACCGGCATATCCGGTTATTCCGAATCCATCCCATCCTATCTTCAGGTCGAGGTGGGCACCGATCTGGAATGTGTTGGACGTGACTGCCAGATAAGTATCCAGTCCGATTTTCAGTATGTTGTAGTCCAGCTTCATCGCCAGACGTTTCATGTCGGATACGACCATGCCCTCTTCCGGCTTGTAGGCAGGATGGAAGCCTCCGATGGAGAGCAGGAATCCTTTGGTGTCGCCACCCCAGAACAGACGGAAGGCCATGTCTCCTTCGAGTTTTATGCCGACGATCCAGGAATCTATGATCGAGGCGTCAAACCATATGCCTTTCCTGAAGTTTATTCCACCGGCAAAGTAGACATTTATGCGTACGATGTCCATTGCTTTCAGTCCTACCTTCAGGGCTCCGACTATGATGGACTCCGCCGGGTCAGGCATCTGCATCAGAAGTCCGAAACTGCAGTTAACCACCGGCTCGAAACTTATCCTTGCGAGCAGGCCGAAGAAGAACTGACCGTCCTTGGCAGGGAATACTTTCTCGCAGGTGCTCTTCATTTCTCCCAGGTGAGAGCCGAGGTCATTCACGAAGAAGACACTCTCCAGCGTGCCTTGGCGCACGGCCTGTGTAATGGCCTTGGCGTCAAGCATGCGCTGCAGGCCCAGCACGCCACCCACTGCAGTCAGGGAGAATCCCATGCCCAGAGGTATGCCAGGGGAGAAGTTTGTGGATATCATTGCCATCAGATTGAAGCTGTGGCCATCTACCGTTCCAAGGTCGGCCATCAACAGTGCCGATACTCCGAATTTGTCTATGACGTCCAGCTCGAGCGACCCGAACAGTTCGCCGGTCTCCACTTTGAAAGCAATCAGGCCTGAACCTTTGATTGCAGAGGTGTCGATTGATATGCCTATGCCTTCCGGGAATCTGAAGTTGATTCCGAAATCCCAGTCACCTAGGCTGAAATCGGGTTTGACTACATTCAGGGACATTCCCACTCCCATATTCTCAAAGCTGAATGACACTGCGGAGAAGTCAGCTGAGAAGCTTGTGCCCATGCCCAGATCCAGTGTGCCCCAGTCATTGTCGGCAGACCCGAGGTCGATGCCGATCTGACTCAGTTTCATCGATCCCAGTTTCAGCCCGGAGCAGTCGAGGTCCAGATGGAACCTGTAGCCACCGTCCATCCTGAAGCCTTTCAGGTAATCAAACAGCAGACTCAGGCTGAACTGTGCGGAAATGTCGTCTTTCAAGACTTTTTTGAAGAAGCTGTTCTGACGTAGTTTCAGAATGAACTCCACATCCTCCAGACGGGTGAGATATCCGGCTGTGAAACCATCGATTCCTCTTTGTTCTTTTTGAAGATTAAGGACTTTGGCAACATCTTCCGGATACTCGCTGTTGAACAGCAGGTAGAGCGTCTGAGGGTAGTTTCCGACATTGATGTCCAGGTATCTGGTGGAGAGCAGTCTTGCCGGTCCGGCTTTCTCCGCAGTCTCCTTGCCGTCGTTCCTGCTGAATCTGGCCATCAGGGCACCTTCCAGCCCCTTGAGTGAGCCCAGTCCGTGGAACATTGACGTCACGCCCTTTTCCGGATCTTTAGCCGTCAGGCAGAATCCTGTGCTTTTGTCCGAGAGAATCTTGTCTTCTCCTATCTGTTCGCCCGCTTTACCTGCAAACGCAAGCTCGAAGTAGTGGTTCTCGCCAACCTTGAATATGGCAGTGAGGTCTCCCTTGAGGCTTACGAGGAAGTATATCGCCGGAACTCCCTCTTCCGCCTCTTCTTCCTCTTCCGCCTCTTCTTCAACTTCGTCAAGGGTGTATTGTCCGGCGAACATGAACAGCTGCAGGCTCAGAGAATAGTTGACGTCGTTTTCCTGATTCTTTTTCTTGCCGCTCTTCAGATCAAGCAACGTGACGTTGCACATGCGGTTGTCTATGTCATAGGTTCCTTTCACGTCGCCCATCAGGTCGGTCAGGGCGTTGTCGGGAAGATCTGGCATGTCAGGAAGCAGGTCGTAGACTCTTTCCTTGACCTGCTCCGGTATGCCTCTGTAAAGTGCGGTGAGCAGAACGAAGATCTCTTTCATGCTCATGTCGCTCTGAATGAAGTCCAGGGTGGCATTGAACATGCTCTGCGCCATATTCACATAATAATATGGGATCTCTACTTGTCCTTGGCCGCCGTTGATGCTCAGCTTGATACTGATTTTTTCAAGTTCCTGGCTGATGGCCTTGTCTTCTGCGATGGCCTCCAGCACCTGAGGAACCTGTTTCAGGTCCGTGATCTTCCCTCCAGGGATTATCGTATCCAGCTCCTTGGCGATGTTTCTGCTGCCATCAATGACGGCCTGGAGCCTGTGGACATAGTCCGATATGGCTTCGTGTAAATCCTTCAGTACAGGCAGTCTGTCTGTCATGCTTTCCAGGGCTTGGGAGGCATCGTCCCTGACTGCCGTAAGTTCCCCTACGATTCTCCGCAGCACGTTCCGGAATATGGCCTTGATGCAATCCATCAATACATTGCTGATGCTGCTGATGAGCGGATTTATCATCCGGGATTTCAGTACCCTCCAAATCTCGTCCACCAGATCCTCCATCTTTTCGGCATATGCCGTTGCCAGGTTGTTCAGCAGGGTCTCGGCTCCGGTCGTTATCTGGCTTGACAGGTCTGCGGGTATTTCCTTTATCGAATTGAGTGCGGCGTTGATCTTTTCGATGAGCTTCCTGGCCTGTGCGGCGCTCTCCCTGATTCTTTCGAGAACGCTGGTGGTGTATCTGTCCAACTCATCACCCATCGTCTTGATGTCTGTCTCCACGGAGCCGGCAATCGATTCAACTTGGCTGGAGAAGTCATTGAGGGCTTTCTCTTTTTCTTTCAGGAACCTGGCTGCCTTGTCCCTGAGGCTTGAATATTCTTCAAGAATGCGTGACGTGAAATTGGTGAAGATCTCCTGGAGGCAATTCCTGAAGCTGATGCAGTAATACTCCGGGTCAGGGAGCATGATGTCCTCGGCAGCCGTCAGGATTATCGTGATGTAGTCATTGATGTTGAGGCTGTTCAAGAGTGCCTTGCCTGTGGCAGAGGATCCGTTGAACAGTTTCATCGCGCCTTTCTTGGATATGAGTCCGCTTATGTTGCTGAGATCGCTGTTGAATTCGGCCTTGAGCTTCTTGAACAGGCTGTCCATCCTCGATTCCCACAGTTCTGCATCAGTCACTGTCCGTATGCTTTTCAATACCCCATATGCCCAGATCTGCAGTGGCTGTATCGCCTCATCCCTCACAATCTCGCAAATGTCAGGGAAGGCTGTGAAAGTCGTCTGAATGTCGGTCAGTTTTCCGGACAGTGCAGTGATGTCCAGGGAACCGGCCGCACCGGTGATCTTCGCGGCACGGGATGGTGTGTCCAGAATATGTTTTTCCAGACGTCTGGCGTCTTTCCCAAGGCGACCGATGCAGGCTTTCAGGTTGCCATATTCCTTTGATACTTCAAGGAATGGCTTCAGGTCTATCTCTATCCTGGCCTCGCCAAATGTCTTGTCTGCGGCTTCGACCAGAGGCTCAGTGATGGCGTCCCTGATGATTGACGGAATGTCGAAAGACGGCAGGTGGAAAATGGCGGCAATTTCCTTGATTTCCCCGGCTGCGTTTTCTGCTTGATGAACGACGTTTTCTGCTTGATGTGCGACATTGCCGGCTTCCTGCGACAAGTCCCTGAGCCCATCCTTGATGCTCTGTGCCAGTTTGTCGCTCTCGCGGTCAATTTCTTTGATTATGTTCTCGATGTTGCCGGCTGTATCCTTGAGGTCGCCGGCTGCTTCCTTGGCCTGTGCGTAGAGTTCCTTGCCGAGTTCGTCGATCTGATTCCGGGCAGTCCGTGCAATCTCCGTTGCGGCATCTTTCACCTCGTCCAGCACGTCGGAGATGTTCTCCTTGATTTCAAGGGCCATCTCCCTGAGCATGTCGATAACTTTACGTATCGTAGTGATGAGCGGCTGGAATTCTTTCCAGACTTCGAGAGCGAGATCTTTGGATTTGGTTTTCAGCTCGTTGACGAGCTGGATCAGCCTTCCCTCAAGCTTTCCGAGCAGGTCTTCAAGGAGCTTTTTCAGAGAATTGTAGTCCGGGATGTCGGGATTGATGTTGTGGAGTATGCCCATTATCCTCCGGACAAGCTGCTCTGCATCGTCCACGGTCTTGACCGGATAGAGTTTCCTGAAGTGATTGACCGGATCGGTGAAGAGCTTGGTCACCCCTTCCCAGTCGAAGATGGTCAGCCTGACCGGATAGCTGAAACTGCGTATGGACTGCAGCTTGCCCTCCAGTACTCCAGAGATGTCCAGAGACTTGAGCTGTATATCTATGGTGGATACAGATGCCAATCTGATGCCTGTGACCTCCTGAGTGATCTTCAACTTGTCCTGGACTGTGGATATGGCTTCCTGAGTGCTCTCGCATATGTCTTGTGCCGTGCTGTTGATCTTGCTTTCAGTTTCCCGTATCGCAGACTGTGCATCGTCCAGCAGTTGCTTGATATTCCCAGGCAAGGTGAGGTTTATCTGCTTTTCCTTCAGTATTCCGAGAAAATCCAGAATGGAGTAGGTTACGGACAGTCCGTGCGATAATCTTCTGTATGCGTCACCGAACTCTTCACTCAACTGTCTGTCAACTTTTTCATACAGCCTTCCGGCTTCTCTGAGGCTTTCCTGGAGCACGTCCTTGATTTCATCGGCGCCAATCTGGTCCAGAACCTTCCTCACGTGTTCGGAGATTGCGTCCTCAATGTTGTCGACTTCTTTGGTGAGAGCGTCGACTTGCTGTTGGACAGACATTCTCACGAATTCTATCTCATCCTTGAAGACATCTTTGGCATGTCTCATCAGAGTGACGAGTATGTGGTCCAGGACGCGGCGCGCAAAGTCTTTGTTCAGGAACTGTTCCTTCAGACTCTTGCCTGCACCTTCTGCTGTGTCCACCAGATCCTTTTCCACCTGCTTCCATTCGAGTTCGCTGAAGGACTTTGTCAGTTGGACTATGGATACTATGCGCGGCACGACCTTGTCGAGCATGTTAGCGACCTTGATGCCTGTCTCGCCCTCTTCTTCGGAAAACGCTTTCATCGAATCGTCGATGCAAGTCCCGAGATCTTCCACTTCATTCACAAGCCTGGTGACCAGGTCCTTGAGATCGTTGAGCCCGTCATAATGGCTGATGTCGTATCCGACACGGGCAAACACGGAATCCACGATGCCGCAGACCCCGTCGAAATAATCGGCCAAATCCGCTTCCTGAGATTGGCCGTCAAGACGGGCTGCCGCTTCGCGAATTAGGACAAACTCCTGTTGCAGGTCTTGAACCAATGCATCCTTTACCTTGCAGAGCAAGAGTGAGAACTTGTTGACGAGAGTGTTGTCCTGTCCCATACGTTTTATTGTTAGAATTGCGCGGAAGATAATAAAAAAGTTTCATAGTCCACCTATGAGTGCCACGATTTTCTCAGAGTTGTTGCAAATCTGAGGAAAATTGTTAAAAGAGTGTCACTTAACCTCGACGCCGCCGAAGCTGCGGTAGATGTCGAGTATGGCTCCGTCCATGATCTCTGCCCCGCGCAGGTCTATGGTCGCGGCTCCGAAGCTGACGTCAACCCTGAGGCCCTCCACATATTCGCCGGTGAGGCAGAGGTCCTGGTTTCCGAAACTGAAATCCAGATGCTTGACTTTTCTGCTATCCTGCTCGAAATCAGAGAGTTCGCCATATGTCTAGACGACGGATCTGTCTTTGAGGTTCTTGCCGGACATCATCTCCAGTCCCCATATTATCACAAACATCGCGAGGAGGTATTTCCACATTTGGGCCCATTCTATGTTGCCGCTGGCGCAGAACAGCAGGTCGCCGTCCTGTGGGACGAAGTTCTCCTGTGTGCAGGAGGCAAGCAGTGCAGTGGCGAATGCGGTAAGTATGGTTCTTTTCTTATCTGGAATTTAATGTGTTGATAGTCAAGTTATTATCACTGTCGGTTCTCTTTTGCTGAACCGCATCCCTTATGAGCGGGAGTACTCCGAAGTCAGCAGGAAGCCATTGGATATCATTGAGATGCGCACTGTCCAGCCATATTGCCGACGTGTGTTCACGCAACTCCAGAACGCCCTCGGCCAGGTGGCAGAGAAAGCAGTGCATAGTCAGATGGAAAGCAGGGTAGTCCCATTCCACCGTCGTCAGGAACCGGTCGATAACGATTTCAGCATCAAGCTCTTCTCGGATTTCACGTCTCAGCGCCTCCTCTGCCGTCTCCCCATCTTCTCGCTTCCCGCCCGGGAACTCCCAGTATCCCTTCCATTCACCATATCCCCGCTGGCAGGCCAGCACCTTCCCGTTGTCGGTCAATACTGCAGCTGCTACCTCGACTCTGCGATGTTGTAAATTCATGGTCCACCTATGAAATTCTAATAACTACTGGTAGATCTCTGGGATATCCAGCAGAGTCTGCAGGTACATCAGTTTGGCTCCTTTTACGTTAGGATGGTGGCGATAAGAGCCGAAAGGATATTCCTCAACCCACATTGTGGACTCGTCTACGATTTGTCCGTCGCGGTCAAGAGATGTCGGCAGGTCGAAGCGGCAGCCTTTGATGCCGTATTTCTGGCGTACTTTCTCGATTTGCGCGTTCACCTCGACTTGGGAATTATGCTCGTTCGACGGAATATTATTCAGAATTGGAACTGACCCCTGTGATATGATGTACTCAACCAGTTCTGACAGATTCTCTTCGGTATTACCGCTGTTCGTGCCTATGGTCACCATCACGTATCTCGCCTTCACATACGGCAATTCGTTCTTGATGCGCAGCAGTATTTCCTTGATCTGCGTTCCGCCTCTGCCGCTCGCAGCCGCTTTCCCCGGCACATTGTCGATCACAAGTCTCACCCAACTCTTGTCGAATATGGCGGCAGGGTAGTAGTCGTCAGGCTCGGTAATCGAGTCACCATATATCAGAAGAGTATAGTCGCTCTGTGCTGCCACTACGCTTATTTGCTTGATAGTTATATCGCTTCCGCTTTCCAGACCGAAGCAGTAGTAGTCGTGGATCAGGCCTACGCGCACGCCGCTGTTGATGTTTCCGGGGCCCGCACCGCCGCCACCGTCATTCGTCACCGTAAATCCGACCTCTTCTCCGTTCGACAGGTCCACCAGCCTGGCGCTGACCGTACTGTAATCACGGCATATTTCAACGAGATATTCATGCTCCGGCTCAAGGAATGCCGCCGCTTTCTCCCTGTTCACATAATTGCGGAAGCCGTTCGGCAACTTCACACCGAATTTCTTCGTCGCCATATTCACATAAGCCGTGAAATCCTTTGTGTCAGAGGTGAATATGGCAACGGCATCCTGGCTGAACTTGGCTACGTATCTGACAGTCCTTTCGGCCAGCGAGTAGTAGCGGTCCAGTTTCACCATATTCTCAGAAGGGGTGATGCGCAGACCTTCATCCGTGTAGCCCGCCCCTTCCTGGAGCAATATGTCTGCAGGCTGGTTTGCGTTGCTGAGCACTTCATTATATAACACTGGAGTCGGCTGAGAATCAATGACTTGAACTGCTTTGTCCTTGCCATCAACGGCATATGCCGACACTAGGCAGACGGCTATCGCCATCGCCATATTCAAGAAAATACCTTTCATGACTGTGATGATTAATATATGCAACAAATATCATGAATTTGGAGCTGAATTCAAAGCGCTGCGCAAACTTATTGTGCTTTTGGAAATTCATAGTCCAACTACGTTTTTACAATAAAAACAAACCCCGCGGTACTTCTCCCACGGGGTCCGGTTGCCATATTCTCCCGATAAAGGGATGAATCTAAATCATAGGTTCGAAATTCTCTTTTCCGACCTTGCAGCGAGGGCATTTCCAATTAGGTGGAAGTTCGTTGAACGGAGTTCCGGGGTGGATGCCCTGGCTTGGATCGCCCTTTTCAGGGTCGTAGACGTGACCGCATATTCTGCAGCGGTACTTCGTCATGTCTGCTTCGTCGTAAAACATGCTTATCAGAAGTTTTCTTTGTGGATTTCGAAAAATGCCTGAGGATGGGCGCATACAGGGCAGATTTCAGGAGCCTCGGTACCGACAACGATGTGTCCGCAGTTGCGGCATTCCCAAACCTTGACTTCGCATCTCTTGAACACTTCGGAAGTTTCAACATTGTGAAGCAGAGCACGATAGCGCTCTTCATGGCGCTTTTCGATAGCTGCAACCATCCTGAATTTCGCAGCAAGCTCCGGGAATCCCTCTTCCTCTGCGGTCTTGGCGAAGCCTGCGTACATGTCTGTCCACTCGTAGTTCTCGCCTTCAGCCGCAGCTACAAGATTCTCTGCTGTATTGCCTATGCCGTTGAGCTCCTTGAACCAAAGCTTCGCGTGCTCCTTCTCGTTGTCAGCTGTCTCGAGGAACAGGGCTGCAATCTGCTCGAAGCCGTCTTTCTTTGCCTTCGATGCGAAATAGGTGTATTTGTTTCTTGCCTGGGACTCTCCTGCGAAAGCCGCCTCCAGATTCTTTTCGGTCTGGGTACCTGCATATTTGTTTGCCATAGTGTAATATTTTTTACTCTTGCGAATGTACGAAAAATTCTGTTAAACGCAAAAGTTCTAATTTAAAATAATTCTAATTTAGAATTTCATGGTCCACTTACGTTTTATAAACGCAGGAAACCAGTACTTTATAGGTGCATTTTTGCGGCTATAATGATTTGTCAGCTGGGAAAATCACGCCCCACTCTTTTCTCAGGGCGTCCATCTGGCGCATGATGGATATGGTTTCTCTGTGCGGCATCATTGGTGTTTCGATGAGTCCGGCCTCGAGGCAGCGCTTGCATTCGAAGACCTGATATTCGTAGCCGTTCACCATATCCGCCGGTTTCCGGTATGTGGCGACCTTTTCATAGTTCCGGTAAACTTCGATCAGTTCGGGACAGTTGATGTTGTCAACGCGTATGTAGCCTTCGGTGCCGCTGATTATGCCCTGACGGTCGTTCAGACACAGGGCTCCGGCCTGCAGATTTGCCATTTTCCCGTCGCGGTAGGAGAGTGAGATGCACTCCTGCATGTCCACGCCCGTCGGACCCATCTGGCAGTTCGACACGGTTCGAATGATGTCGGTTCCGAAGTACATCCGGGCAAAGTTGAGTACATACACGCCAAGGTCCAGCAGCGCCCCTCCGCAGAGTTCCGGTCGGAGTATCCTTTCCTTGTTTTCCATCATATAGCAGAGCGTGGCTGTGAGAAGACGTGGTTCACCGATGATGCCGCTTTCTATCAATTCCTTGATTTTAAACGACATAGGCATATACCTTGTCCATATGGCTTCGGTGATGAACAACCCTTTTTCACGTGCCAGGGAAATCAGCCCTTCAGCTTCGGAGGCATTTGCCGTAAAGGCTTTCTCCACAAGACAGGGCTTCCCGTTTTCCAGCGCAAGGCGGCTGTGCGCGTAGTGGTGGGAGTGCGGAGTCGCGACATATACCAGGTCCACGTCTGCGTCCCTGACCATCTCTTCGTATGAGCCATATGCCTTAGGAATATGGTATTGTGCGGCAAAGGCTTCCGCCTTTTCCCTGCTTCGCGATGCAATTGCGTAACATTCACAGCCTTGCGGCCTGTCTTTCAGGGCCTGAGCCATCTTATGGGCTATCCAGCCTGCTCCGATGATACCGATTTTCATGATACAGTGCGTTATTCTTCCTAATATACGGACTTATTCCGGAATATGATGAACCGTCCTGCGTTTGTACAGGTCCTGAGTCATTCTTCAGAGTCCGCTTCTTCAGGAACGCTACCGCCCTGTTGCAGCAGTTCGCTAGGCTTGATGTGATAGTCCTTGAGGAAGCATTTGCTGAAGTACTTCGGGTCGCTGAAGCCTACCATATATGCGATTTCGGAGATGCTGATGCCTTTGTCCGCGTTCTCTTCCAGCAGTTTTTTTGCAGTCTGGAGCCTGTATCTTCGGATGAGTGTGGTAGGGGTGAGTCCCGTCAGGGACGAGATTTTCTTGTGGAAAGGTGTGTTGCTCATCAGGAGCATGCTCTGGAGCTTGCGCACACTGAAATCAGGGTCGGAATAGTTTTCCTTAAGGGTGTTCATCAGCTGCTCCATGAAGGCCTTGTCGGACCTGTCGATATTCACTTTTGCATATGAATTCTCAAGGTCATATGACAGTTCTTCCTGCTGCGTCTTCCTTTCGTTGAGGATGTTGTCGATCCTGGCAATCAGCATCTCCTTTTTGAACGGTTTCACCAGGAAGGCATTCACTCCTTCGCGGTAACTGTTGAGACGCGTGTCGTCATCCGAGATTGCAGTCAGCATCAGGAACGGAATATGGCTGAGAGTGTTGTCCGAACGTATCCTCCTGCAAAGCTCCAGTCCATCGCAGACTGGCATCATAAGGTCGGATATGATGAAGTCCGGGATTACCTGTTTCGCAAGTTCATAGCCTTTCTCTCCGTTGGTCGCCTCGACTATGCTGAACCTGTCAGCGAGTATGCGCCTTATGTAGTGTCTCATATCTTCGTTGTCCTCGACCAGGAGAAGCACTGGCACGTCCGTGAGGGTGGCGTCCTCGGACGGGATGCTGTCAGAGTTGTGTTCGTCCACCAGTTCGACAGGGAAGTACAGTCTGAATGATGTCCAGCCTTTTTCACTGCTGCTGACGGCGATATGGCCTCCCAGGGCAGTAACGAGGTTCTTCACAAGGTAGAGCCCTATGCCGCTGCTGCCCTGCGCCTTGAGGCCGTGAATCTCCCGATTGTCCGATTTCTGGAAGCATTCGAAAATCTTCGCTCTCATTTCCGGCTCTATGTAACTTCCTGTATTCGTGACAGATATGTACTGAATCATCTTGCCGTCCTCTGGCCTTGCGAACTGAGCAAGGTTCATTGTGACCTTTCCTCCGTCCGGGGTGTATTTGTAGGCATTGGAAAGCAGATTGGAGATTATCTTGTACAGTACGTCCCTGTCCGAGATGATGGTATTGCTGACAAGATGTTCGTTTGTTTCGAATGTTATTCCCCTCATACTCATACCGTTCTTAAAGTCTGTATGGAATATGCTGAGGAAACTCTGGATGTTGAGGCTGTCTTTCTTTATGCTGATTTCTCCCGCATCGACCTTGCGCAGGTCGAGAATCTGGTTGATGAGGGTGAGTAGGTATTTGGCGTTTCTCTCGATTATCCCGACCGATGCCAGGTCTTCCTCGCCTGAAATCGATTCCTTCAGTTCCGCAGCCGGTCCCAGTATGAGGGAGAGCGGTGTCTTGAATTCGTGGGTCAGGTTGGTGTAGAGCATGAGCTTCTCGCGGTTGGCCTTTTCCATTGATGCCGAATACTCTTCCAGTTTGGCCTTCTGCTCCTCGAGCAGGACATTTTGCTTCTCGATGGACTGTTTTGAGTCCATGATTTCGTGCATCGCGCTGGTCAGGTCAGCTGTTTTCTCTTCAACCTGGCGTTTCAGTTCCTTCTGGATTTCCATCCTTGCCTTTATCTTGGATGTGACAACCAGCGCCAGCAATCCCAGGATGGCATCGAATATCATCACCCAGAATATTTTTCTCTGGACGAATTTCGGATGGACGTCGAAGGTGATTATTTCCTGCTCCTCAGACCATTGCCCGTTCGTGTAGTTACATTTTGCGTAAAGGGTGTGCCTTCCCGGACTGAGACTGTTGAAGGTGATTCTCCCGTTTCTGGTAAGGTTCCATTGAGTGTCGTTGTCGAACTTGTAGAGGTAGCTGATGCGGTCAGACTCGCTCAGGTTCAGGCTGCTCAGGGTTATGTTGAATGATGGGTCTCCTGGATATATTTCCACCTCTCCTCCGGCATTCCACAGCGAAACCTGGTCACCTATCGTAATGCCTGAAATCCTTATCCGGGGCTCCGGGGATATGACATTTGTATATGGAGCCTTGAATATGACCAGTCCGTTGGATGTCCCGAATGCTATGTTGTCATCTGACATTCTGCATCCCGAATTGATGTAGCAGCTCGTTGCCGCAAGTCCGTCGTGCCGGTCGAAATGTGTCATCACTCCGCTTTCCGTGTTGTAGTGGAAGATCCCGTAGGAGGAGCCTATCCATATGTTTCCGCTCCTGTCGGAGAAGACCTTGGTGATTTTCAGCATAGGAAGGTTTTCTCCGTTCACACTGATGTTTCCGGTTATGACGCCTTCGGGCGACATCTCGTACAGACCGTTGTTGTGGGAGCCTATGTAAAATGTACCGTCGGGAGTCTGGGTTATGGCGGTGATGCGCTCAATCGAACTGTCTTCAGGAACTTTCCCAAGATTCCGATGATACTCAGCCGCATAGAGGTTGTCCATAACCATCTCGGCGGAAGGGTCTATCATGCATAGTCCGTAGCCTCCCGCCCACAGCCGACCCTTGTTGTCCAGGAACAGGCAGTATACCTTGGTTTCCTCGTAGCTGCCGCTTACCAGGTTGAGCTTCATTGCCTCCCGGGTTTGGACGTCCATACGATGCAGACCGTCTGTCGTGCTGTACCAGAGGCAGTCCCTTTTTCCGTCATATATGCAGTCATAGATGTGGTCGTTGCCTATGCTGCTGTTTCCGGTGTTGTAGTTTCTGAATGACGGATAACTGAGGTCCTTTCCGTCAAGAAAGACCAGACCGTCATATCTGGTGCTTATCCAGTAGTTGCCGTCATTGTCTTCAGCTATGGAGAATACGTCGTTCTGCGATATCCCGGCATATTCTTTCAGGGAGTATATGCTGAAGTTGTCTTCTCCCGCCAGGCGTATACCCAGGCCTTTGCCGAGTATGCCTGTCAGAATATTGCCTCTGCTGTCTTCCAGGCAGCAGCTCACTATGTTAACCTCGCCTTCTTCCACCGTCAGCAGGTCCGAGAAGAGTACTGTTTTCGGGGATATCCTGTTCAATCCTCCGACCAGGGTGCTGACCCACATCGTGCCGTCTTCCGCTACGAATATGTTGTTGATGTAGTTGGTGTTGGGAGAGTGGTTCTTGCGTCCCTGGGTCATATGGCTGAACTGGCCGGAGCGGGTGTACAGGTCTATTCCCTTAGATGTGCCGACAAGTATGTCTCCCGAGCGGTCGAGCGCCAGGCATGTTACGTGGTTGTCGGACAGGGACTCCGGTCTGGCAGGGTCGTGCAGGTATGAATCCACGGTCTTGCGGCTGTTGTTGATGCAGAACAGGCCGTCTTCGGTACCGACCCAGAGATAGTCCCCGTTGGCAAGCATATATGATATGTTGCTGAGCCCGATTCCCGCCATAAAAGGTCTGGAGACCTCCATCTGGCTGATCTGTCCCGAAGTGCTGATGGCGAAGCATTCTATTCCTTTCAGACCTCCCACGACGAGGAAGTTCCGGGATATCGTCATGCATCTTGGGTTGCTCTTGGTCAGGCTGCATTCTTCCACTGATGCAGGATTTCCTTCCGCGTCGAAAATCAAGTGGAGGACTGACTGGCTCTGGAGCAGCCACAGGGAGCCGTCAGTTGCCGTGCTGATACCTATTGTGGGGCGGCTCATCACGGCCGCGTATTTGCCCATCTGCTCTGGGTGGATTATGCTTCCGTCCCTCTTGTCTATTACGGAGACTCCTGTCCTGCTCGCCACCCATATGCGTCTGAAACCATCTTCTGCGACTCCGTAGATGAAGTCATCTTTAAGCCTGGTGGAAGGGTTTGCTGAGTGGGAGTTGAAGTGTATGAAACGGTATCCGTCGAAACGGTCCAGTCCGTTCGAGGTGCAGGCCCAGAGGTATCCGTCCGAATCGACAAATGACGACAGCACATAGTCGTCGCAAAGTCCGTCGGAAATGCCGAAATATGTGTACCTGAAACTGTCGGACCATTCTTCTGCCAGACAAACGGTCAGACTCAGGGTCAGCATCAGAATGGTGATGATTTTTTTTCCGTCCATAAGAAGTGTTTGAGGGTTATATTCAAGTAATCTTCAAAAACTTACCAAATATAGTAATCTTCAGGCAACAAGCGGCGCTCTCCGGGGAATATGTCTGTGTTTCCTATGATATATGACAAATGCCGGTGACATTTCTGCCACCGGCAAATCTTATCAGCAGGATTCGGCATCAATATGTCTCATTCTGGGTGAGATTCGGATTGTTGTCGACGTCGGACCTTGGGATAGGAAGCCATTCCCTGCCATTTATGAAGTTGTCCTTGAATTTGGTTGCGTGACTCTTGATCTCGTTGGTGAACGCTTCGTCGGTTCCGAGGCCCCAGCGGCGCAGGTCGAAGAAACGCTCATACTCGAACATGGTCTCTTTCTCCCTTTCGATCTGAAGCTGTTTCTTGAATGCGGTGAGGTCCTTCAGGCAATCCTTTTTGACACTCTCTGCGAGAGGGTAGAGGTTTACGCGCTCGCGGACCATGTCGACATACTTGGCGGCTTCAGGGATGGCTGATGCGCCCTCCGCCTCCACGAGGCACTCGGCATAGCTGAGGAGGGTCTCGCCGTAGCGGAGTATCCTGATGTCGATAGGGTTGTTTCCAAGAGATACGGCACCCTCTGCATAGTAGTCTACGCAGTACTTGCGGCATCTGTACTGGGTTCCGTGTACGCTAGGGTCCCATTCGGTGTACTTGAGGTAGAGTACCTGTCCAGGGAAGTCCTTGAACATGTCAGGATACATAATGTTGTTCATCAGACGCTCGTCGAATTTTCCGTCCTTGGTAAGCTCGTCCTTGTAGAGTTCAACGGTCCACTCATACACGCAGTAGTCTCCGAATCCGCCGCCGAAGCTAGGTGCAAAGAACTCGTCCCTTCTTGAGGTGAAGCTGCAGGTGGCTCCGTCGTTGGCGATGCTCCAGAATCCGCCCCAGCTGTCGTTCTGGCTGGAGTTCTGGATCTCGAATATGGACTCGCAGTTGTTGTTGGTGGTGTGCCTGAAGTTGTCGCTGTACTTAGGCGCGAGCTTGTAGCGTTTGCTGTCGATTACGACCTTGAACGCGTCCCTTGCCTTTGCCCACTGTCCTGAGTTCATATAGAGCTTGCCCAGGAAGTCATATGCGAAGTACTTGTTGAAGCGTCCCACTTCCTCCTGCTTCTCGGGAAGGTGCTGTGCCGCGAAGAGGAAGTCCTTCTCGATGAAGTCCACCAGCTCCTCGAAAGTAGCCTCGTTCGGCTGGTCTGAAGGAGATGATATCCAGTCCACGATAGGAGCCTTCTTGTAGAGCATTGCGAGGTTGTAGTAAGCCATACCCCTCATGGAGCGGGCTTCCGCAATGACGCGGTTCTTGGTCTCCTCACTGTCCCACTCGACCTGGTCGGCATATACGATGACCTGGTTGCTTCTGAAGACTGACTGGTAGAGGTACATCCAGGAGTAGTAGTTCCACCTCTGGTCGTAGTTGGCATATTTGAGGTTGATGTAGCCTGCGAGATCGGCGTCAGGGGAGAGTGAGTAGAACTCGTCTGACTGGCCGGAGATCTGGAAGGCGTTGAAGCTGTTCCAGTAGCAGTTGTAGAGTGTGTGGTATACGCCCACGAGTCCCGCTTCGACGTCCTTCTGGGTGTTCCAGGAGTTCTCGGCCACGAGCGCGTTCGGATTCGTGAGATCAAGAAGGTCGGCTGAGCAGGAGGATGTGACCAGACCTGCCGCAACTGCACATATTGCAAGTATTGTCTTTTTCATAATTCCCGATTATTAGAACTTGGCATTGATTGAGAATATGACGGAGCGAGGTGACGGATAGGTACAGAAGTCCATGCCCGGCTCGAACAGGGAGCCCTGGAAGTCAGGGTCGTATCCGCTGTACTTCGTGATGGTGAAGAGGTTCTGGCCTGAAACGGTGAAATGCACGCTTTCGAGGTACTTCTTGACTCTTGGGTTGTGAACCTTGAGGGTGTAACCTGCTGAAATTGAGCTGATCTTGAAGAATGAACCGTCCTCGAGCCATCTGTCGATGTAGGTGTAGACGTTGCGCTCGTCACTGTAGAGGAGCCTAGGGTTCTTTGAACCGGTGTTGTCAGGTCTCCAGTAGTCGTAGTTCTTCGGTGCGCTGTTGCAGTCCTGGAATCCTTCCTGGTACCAGCGGTTGAAGTTGAACGCCTTGTTGCCGAACTTGCCGAAGCCTGTGAGGCCGAAGTCGAAGTTCTTGTAGTTTGCGGAGATCTGGAGACCGGCCTCGAGTTTTGCCCAAGGGCTGCCGCATACCACGCGGTCATCGGTGTTTATCGTACCGTCATTGTTGGCGTCAATGTACCTGAGGTCACCAGGCTTTGCGTTAGGCTGAATAGGTTTGCCGGTAGTCGGACTTACGTAGCTGTTGACTTCCTCGAGGCTCTGGAAAATTCCGTCGGTCTGGATCATGTAGAACATACCTATAGGCTGGCCAACTCTGGTGGTGGTGTAGTCGGTGTACTGCTCGGTCTTGCCGTAGCCGAAGCTGAGGAGCTTGTTCTCGGAGTGGCTGACGTTGGCTGAAATCGAGTAGCCGAAGTCGCTGCTTACCTGGTCGCGCCAGGTTGCGGTGAGCTCGAAGCCGGCGTTGCGGAGTGATGCTGCGTTCACATATGGGTTGCCGCCGCCGTTACCCGTGGTCATCAGGAGGCTGAGTGCGGTGAGCACGTCGTGTGAGGTAGAGCTGTAGTACTCAGCGGATGCCTGGAGCCTGTTGTCCAGGAATGCCACGTCGATACCTATGTTGGTCTGCTCGAGGCGCTCCCAGGTTAGGTTCTGGTTGGAGAGCTGCACCATGGTCTGGCCGTGGGTGATCTGGGTCGAACCGTTTCCGTTTCCTCCGGTGAAGAGGTACTGGGCGTAGTTGTTGATGTACATCTGGTAGTCGTAGTAGCCCACGTTCTGGCTACCGAGGTTACCCCAGTTTGCGCGGAGTTTGAGGTCGCTGATCCAAGGAACGTTGAAGAATGACTCCTTGCTGATACGCCATGCCGCTGACACTGAAGGGAATACACCCCATCTGTAGTCCTTGGCGAAGCGGGATGAACCGTCGATACGGCCGGTGGCGGTGAAGAGGTATCTTCCGTCATAGTCGTAGCTGAAACGTCCGAGGTAGGAGATGAGGGCCGCATTGTAGATGTTGCCCGATGCGGTTGCGCTTGTGGTACCTGCGGATACGGTCGTGAGGAAATCGCCGCTTGCGGTCTGGATCAGGCCCTGCTGGGTTGCGGAGCTGGTCATCAGGTTGGTCTTCTGGTAGGTTGTACCGATGATGCCGCTGATGTTGTGCTTCTTGATTTCCTTGTCGAAGCTGAGCGTGTTCTCCACCAGGAATGTCTGGGTCCTGCTGTGGCTGGCGGTTGCGGAACTTGAGCCTGATGCAGAGTTGAGAGCTACCGTATAACCTGAGGTCCAGGAATTTACGGCAGTGTCATTGATGTCCAGACCGAGGTTGAGCTTGTACTTGAGCCAAGGCAGTATGTTGGCCTCCGCGAATGCGGTTCCCCTGATGAAGAGTGTACCGGTCTTGCGGTCACGGTTGTTGGACTGGGCGACAGGGTTGGCACCGAGTGCACGTGCATGGATTTCGTTGCCGATTCCGTATCCTCCCTCATTGCCGTTCACGTCGTCATATACAGGAATGGTAGGGATCATTCTGACTACGTCGGCAATCGATCCTCCGACTTTTCTTATGGCTCCGCCGCCGGCGTTCCTGATGTAGGTGTGTCCGAAGGAGAAGTTCTCACCGACGGTGAATATGCCGAGTTGGCTGCTGCTGTTCACGCGGAAGGTGTATCTTTCCATACGGCGGTTGATGGTGGTACCGCTGTCGTTCATATAGTTGAAGGACGCGCGGTATTTGCCGGTCTTGCTGCCGCCGGACATTCCGAGGTCATAGTTCTGGGTGATGCCGGTCTTGAAATATGCATCCTGCCAGTCAGTGTCGTTGTCCCAGTGGTCCATCCTCTGGGTCACGCCCTCTATGCCTTCTGCAATGGCATTGTCGAATGCCTCGTCATAGTATGCCTTCCATTCTTCCGCACCTGCCATGCTGATTCTCTTGAGCCTTGAGACAGATACCTGTGCGTTGAATTCGAACTTGGTCTTGCCTTCGGCTCCGTTCTTCGTGGTGATGATGACGACTCCGTTCGCTGCGCGGGAACCGTAGATGGCTGCCGCTGACGCGTCCTTGAGAATCTGGATGGACTCGATGTCATTCACGTTGAAGTTCACGTCATTTGAGGTTGGCATTCCGTCGATGACATAGAGAGGGTCGTTGTTGGTCAGGTTGCCCGTGCCTCGGATCTGGATGGAAGGAACTCCTCCTATCTCACCGGTGGAACGTACGCTGACGCCTGATGCCGCACCCTGCAGCATGTCACCTATGGTGTTGTTGTTCTTGCTCTTGAAGTCTTCAGGCTTCACGACGGACACGGCTCCGGTGAGGTCTCTTTTCTTCACTGTTCCGTAACCGATGGCCACGACTTCGTCGAGCATTTCAGTTGATTCCTCGAGTATTACGTCGATGATGCTTCTGCCTGCGACCTGGACGTCTATGGTAGAGTAGCCTATGCAGGAGTACTGCAGAGTAGCGTCGGAATTGACGCCTGTGAGTGTGTACGCGCCGTTTTCGTCAGTTACGGTACCGTTCTGGGTGCCTGTAACGAAGACTGATGCGCCGATGACAGGTTGTCCTGCCGGGTCCTTGATCGTACCCTTCACGGTCTGTGCCGAAACGCTGAAAGCTGATACGAACAGCATTGTCAGTGCAATGACAGCAGACCTGAGCAATGCTTTGTCAGATAATTTGCTAATCATTTGTCATTAGTCTTTAGTATTAACACATATGCGGGTTGGGATTTCGCGTTTCTAAATTATCTATTTTGCGTATGGCTGAGGTGTAAATCCTTACTTTGAAGGTGGAAATTATTTGTTGGGTCTTCCAAGGTCATTGTCTACCAATTAGGTAAGAATTTACTTAAGTTCAGTTTGCCGAAATCTTAACTTTGGGTACGGGTTGGAAATAACACATTGAAATGAAGACAAGAAAATTGCTGTTGCTTGTTGCCGGGATTCTTTTCCTGGCATCCTGCTCAGGAACTTCCGCAAGAAACGGTCCTGTCGACGGTCCGGTGATCTCGGATGAGACCACGGTTGTCCAGACGACTTACGGTAAGATCCAGGGCTATCGTGACGGGACC
>JAEDLE010000050.1 GCA_016295455.1 Bacteroidales bacterium | reverse complement strand
TGGTGTTCTGAGTGCCTGTGGTCCTGCGCACCTGGGTATTGGAGCTGCCGCTCTGACTGCCGGTGGTGTTCTGAGTGCCTGTGGCCCTGCGCACCTGGGTATTGGAGCTGCCGCTCTGACTGCCGGTGGTATTCTGAGAACCTGTGGTCCTGCGCACCTGGGTATTGGAGCTGCCGCTCTGGCTGCCGGTGGTGTTCTGGGTGCCTGTAGTACGGCGCACCTGGGTGCTGGAGCTGCCGCTCTGACTGCCGGTGGTGCTGATGGTTCTGTTCCTTGTGTCAACGGTCCTTGAAGCAGTAGCTGAATTGCCGCTGTTCCTGTTGGAAGTACTCCTGTTCTGGGTAGCGGTTGACCTGTTCTGGGTGGTTGTGCTCCTGTTCTGGGTAGCGGTCGACCTGTTCTGTCCGGATGTGCTCCTTGAAACGGACTGACTGCTGCGGCTTGAAGAAGAGCTGCTGCTTGTGGTGGAAGTATTGCCCGTCTGGGTCGTTGTTCTCCTGGTCTGCGCCAGGGTGTTTCCTGAGAATGTCACGCTCGCTGCAACCATTACGGCGGCGAGAAGCTGTCTTGTCAAGTTCTTCATATCTTTCAGATGTTAGAAGGGTTATCAATAATAAAGGTAGTATTTCTTTGCCGTCTCACGGAAACGGTCCTCATCTCCGGTCCATTTGCCGATGATGTCGGAGACCTTCAGCCTCTTTGAAAACTCTTCCCTAACATAATTCGTACCACAGACTTTGTCGAACATTTCCATACGGTCCTTTCCCTTGAACGGATTCCTCTGCGGATAGAGTTCGTTCACCGCCTGCATGACGTAGAACTGGGTCAGGGTGATGTGCGCGGCATCATAGTCGGTATAGTGGAACTGCACCCCGTGGAGTAGCACATTCGCCTTGCTGCCGTAGAAAGGTTTGTAGTGTATGGTGCGGAAGGCTGTGCCCGGAATGTTGTAGCTCCGCAGTTTCTCGAGCAGCAGGTCAGCGTCTATCCATTCCGCCGCGAAAGCGCCGAAAGGCAGGTTGTAGCCTATGCCGATGTTGAGATAGCCCGAAAGCTCGCCGCATATGCCGGAAGAAGGATAGTTCACCGCCGACTGCGGATAAGGGATGTTCGGAGAGGGAAGCACCCACGGCAGACCGGTATCCACATAGAGCATATCCCTGGTCCAGCCCTCCATTGGAATGACTTCCAGTTCGCAGTCCAGATGCTCCGCGTCACCCTTCTGCCCCCTGTTCATCCTCTCTCCGTTTATCATAAGGGCGAATTCCCCGACCGTGAGGCCATATACATACGGCACCGGGTACTGGCTGACGAAGGAAAAGTAGCCCGGTTCCACGAAGTTGCCTTCTATCTTGTTGCCTCCCAGAGGATTGGGACGGTCAAGCACGACCACGGGTATGCCCTTCTTGGCACAGGCCCTCATCACCAGGCCCAAGGTGCTGATGAAGGTATATGACCTTGTGCCGACATCCTGGATATCATATACCATCACGTCTATGCCCTCGAGCATCTGCTGGGAAGGCTCGCGGTATGCGCCGTATATCGAATGTACGGGCAGACCGGTGCGGGCGTCGCGTGAATCCGAGACCTTGTCCCCGGCATAGGCGTCTCCCCTCACCCCGTGTTCCGGGCCGAAGAGGGCTACAAGTTCTACCTCGGGAGCTTCATAAAGTATGTCTATGGTGGAGCGGAGCTGGCAGTCAACTCCGCTCGGATTGGTCACCAGTCCGACCCTCTTGCCCTTCAGTACCGAGAAACCCATATCCCGCAGGACCTCGATCCCGGGCTTGACCCGGGCAGGCAGAGGCAGAGATAAAAGTATACATATCAGCAATATGCCGGTTTTCAGCAGTTTCTTTCCCATATCACTTCTTTCCGAATTCAGGTTCAACATCGGCTGCGAAAGCCACACCCACGGTAGCAAGGCAGCACACCATCACCATGACGAAGAAGCCCGCATAGCCCAGGGCCTCCTGCAAATAACCCGCCACCATTCCCGGAAGCATCATGCTCAGGGCCATGAAAGCGGTGCAGAGGGCATAGTGCGAGGTCTTGTACCTTCCTTCCGAGAAATAAATCATATACAGCATATACGCCGTAAAACCGAAGCCGTAGCCGAACTGGTCGAGGGCGACGCAGGCGGAAATCACCCAGAGGTTCGAGCTGTGCGCCAGGGCCATATACAGATAGACGGCGCAAGGCAGGGCGAGGCTGAGGGCCATCGGAAGCATAGCCTTTTTCAGGCCGCGCTTTCCGGCGTAGAGGCCGCCGAGTATGCCTCCCAGGGTCAGAGCCACCACTCCCACGGTGCCATATACAAAGCCTATGGTCTCCGTCTTCAGTCCGAGTCCTCCCGCGGCAGCGCCGTCCCTGAGGAAGGGCACGAGCATCTTCACGGCGAAGGCCTCGGGAAGGCGGTAGAGCAGCATGAACGCCAGGGCGAACCATACCTTTTTCTTCTTGAAAAACGACAATATGCTCTCCTTCAATTCCTTGAATATGCCGACGGCGCCTCCTTCCCTGACTGTGGACTGTTCGGCCTTGGGCAGGAAGAAGGAATGCCATATGGTGACCGCGGCCATGAGGGCGGCGCAGATGAGCAGGGTGATTGTCCAGGCCATGGGTATGTCGCCGCGTTTTTCGAGCAGTCCGGCTATCATCACCAGCACGCCCTGCCCGAAGACCGAGGCTATGCGGTAGAAGGTACTGCGTATGCCTACGAACACGGATTGCCTGTGACTGTCGAGGGCTATCATATAGTAACCGTCCGCGGCTATGTCGTGAGTGGCTGAGGCCAGGGCACCAATGTAGAAGAGCACCAGGGTCAGGGCGAAGGCGGAAACTGGAACCCCCGCGGCCACGTCCACCCTGTGCGGCAGGGATAGGGCGGTAAAGGCGAAAGCCAGTGCAAGTAAGGTCTGCATGGCCATTATCCACCATCTCTTGGTCCTGATTATGTCCACGAAAGGGCTCCACAGCGGCTTTATCACCCAAGGCAGGTAAAGCAGCGAGGTGTAGAGCGCAAGATCACCGTTCGACATTCCCATATCCTTGAACATCAGGACGGAAATATTGTTGACTATGAAGTAGGGCAGGCCTTCCGCGAAGTAGAGCGTAGGGATCCACCACCAGGGGGATTCTCGTTTTGTCGTCATCTGTCTGAGTTGTCTGAAATTTCCGAGCCGGGGTAATAGTGGGAGAGTATCTCCCTGTAGCCGTGTCCTTCGGAGGCCATCACCGCGGCGCCTATCTGGCAAAGCCCTACCCCATGGCCCCAGCCCCGCCCGCTGAACATGAATTCATCGCCATCAACCCTGAGGTCGAAGGCCGAACTGCGGAGGTGGCTTTCGGAGAGCACCCTCCTGACCATCAGTTCCTTGCCAACCCTGAGGGTCTTCAGGCTCCCGACCGCCTCCATACGGATTATCCTTCCTGACGGGCCTCTCTGCAACACCTTGATTTCCTTCAACTTGCCTATGTCGGTACCGCTGCGTCGCGCAATCAGGGCGGAGAGGCTGTCGCGGGAGCGTTTTTCGGTCCAGCTGTAGAAATCCCCTGCCTTGAGGTCATAGTCATTCAGCACCTGGGAAAGAACCGCCCCGTCGGAACAGTCGCACCAGACCCTGCCGCCTTCCTGATGACCCGGAGTGTCCGGAAGCGAAGGGAGATAAGGTTTGTCTTCATCTTCCCAGCAGGACGAGAAGAGTTCCGTACGGCCTCCACAGCACTTGGAGAAGCGGGCATCGCATATGTCTGAACCGTAGCGCAGCAGTTGTCCCCAGGTGGCATCGACCGCTTTCCTGACGTTTTCACCGACCGCCATTCCCAGGCCCTGATAGCGCTGGCAGTGGTCGTCGGCACAGACGTCGAAGTCACGGTGGTCTTCGTGGTCGAACCATCTTTCGACCACAACCGTGTCCCCTTCCGTACCGGACTGTTCCTGAGGAGTTCTCCTGGATTCGAGTTCGGTCACCAGGGCAGGCAGGCTGCATTCCGACAGTTGCGGAACTTGGACGCCTTTCTTGCGGCGGCCGAGTATCCTGGACATCACCCAGGAACGGGATATCACGGCGTGAGCCTTGAGGAATTCAAGGGAGGCGCTCGCCTTCATTTCGGAAGATATCACACTGAGCAGATAGTCCTCCACACCTATTTCATTGATTGCCAGAACCTTTCCCTCTCTCGCCACAAAATGCAGCGAGCCGGCGAATTTCTGGACCTGCTTCTGTTCCCAATGGAAATCTATGCCTATGGTCACCCCGTAGAGTATGAAACTCGGCTCGGCGAACATTGTGCTCATGGTGCTGGCGTCGAAGCGGAGTTCGTCATAGAGGGCTCCGCAGTAATCCACCTTGCCCTCCCTGTAGCTGACTCTCTGCATGCCAGCCCCGTCCGAAATTATCTCGAAGCAGATTTCGCTGCCGGACATTATGCCAACCTGCAGCAGGGGCTGGGTACGGGTAAGTTTGCGCAGCAGTTCCCTCTCAGCCTCCCGCGAGAGGGCGACCTCATCGACTATCTCCCTGAGAATCAAGGCATCCAGCTTATGAAAATCGTCCGGATCCGGCACTATGAAGAGGCCTGCCATATCCGCGCAGCCCGGGCTTATGCCGATGTGGCCGGCCCCCTGGGCGAAGAAGCGGCGGGGCCTGTGGGCCTGACGGAACATCACGACCGCCCTGTATTCGAAAGGCGCGGTCCCGTGGGTGTTGCCCGCAGGTCTGGTGCAAGCGTCCCCGGTAGGACTGTACCAGCATATGAGATTGAACATGGGCTCGTCCTCACCCGGTGGGCAGGAGGCGCAGTCCAGCAGCCTGTAGAAGAGTTTGGCCATTGACTTGGAGGTCCTTGCCCTTAGGAAGAACACCCCGCCGGCATATTTCAGATAATGGAAGAGCTGGGCTTCCTGTACCGAACAGACATATTCCAGTCTGTCCCTGATGCCCTGAGGGACTTCAGCGCTTTCCTCACCTCTCGGGACGTAGGACCCGCTTCCGTGAGCGACGGCATCCAGCAGCCTGTCAGCCTCGCATTCGAGGGGCATCGAGCGCCTCGGACAGGCCTGGAAATGCATATGGTCGGGTGCGGAGGCTCCGCAGCGGGGGCCGTTGTAGAATATGCTGAAGTCAGGGTAATGGTGGGCGAGGTCCATCATATCCACCAGACGGCGGCGTATGCTCTGGGGCTCGTGCTGTCCGGAGGCGATGACCAGATGTGAGGGGAATATGGGATAGGGGTTCAGCAGGATGTGGTAGAGCCTGCCTTTCCTGCCCTCGAAGCGCATCGCCATCTGCTCTTCGGGACGGTTTGACGCGCAGAGGAAGCAGGGACGCGCGCTTACTGAAGCAGCGTCTGTCCTCGCCGCCGTGGAGCGGATGCGGGCAGGGTTGTGCTGCAGCCTCACCTTCAGGCCGCCGAGCTCCAGATCCCTCAGTTCCACATCCTTGAGTCTCCTGTAACTTGCCGACGCCCCTGGCCATACCGACAGCTGGTCGGAGATGAACTTGTCCACACTCCGGGCATTCACCGTCCGTTCATTGCCATTCTCGCTTCCAGCTCCCATAACCTTAAGTTGTCTTTGTATATGTTGTTGAGATTCTGCTTCTCTATACTCAGCGCCGCGTCGGAATTGCCTTCCCAGCGCCTGCAGCAGTAGAGCACGTCCCAGATGCGGGATATCCTGTACTCGCGGCTTATCCTGAGCCCAACGGCATAGTCTTCACCGTAACTCACATTCGGGAAACCGATTTCCCTGAGAACCGACACGTCAAAGGCTCTCGGAGCGCCCAGACCATTGATTCTCAAGGCATTGTTATGCCCGTTGGCTGCGGTCCACTCCCTGTGGTCTATGATGCCCGGAGGCAGTGGCCGGAGATTGAAGTCAGTCATCAGGTAGGAACCCACAAGCATCGCGCTCCCCTCTTCCCTCATCACCTTGACCACCTTTCCGACCACATCGTCGGAACTGTAGATGTCGTCGCTGTCCAACTGTATGGCATAGCGTCCGCAGGAGGGGTGGCGCAGGGCCTCGTTCCAGCATCCGCCTATGCCCAGGTCTTCCCTTCCAGGCTCTATCAGCACCAGCCTCGGATCCTCTACGGAACGGAGGAGTTCAGCGGTTCCGTCGTCGGAATGGTTGTCCACCACTATCACGTTGAACGGGAAGTCCGCCTTCTGGGACAGGGCGCTTCTCACGGCATCCCCCACGGTCCTGACGCGGTTGCGGACAGGAATGACCACAGAGGCTTCATATTGCCATATTCCCCCGTTTTCACTGACCCGTGCCGTCCTTTCGGGCAACCAGGCGCCGATACGTAGGAGGTGGGCGGTAAAGACGCGTTCCATCTCTATCTGGACTTCGCGGTTGCGGGGATTGACGTAGTCGAACTGCCTTTCGCCCGAACTGCGCAGGTCCCTGACCGAAGAGGTATAGAGGAATTCATTGATATGCACTATCTTGCGCATACGCAGCCGGAGGTCGTAGAAGGCGGCGAAGCGCAGGTCATCGGCCATTGCGGCGGCCGCCTCGCGCAGGGAGGAACTCCGCACGAGTATTATCTGGCCGAAATCGAAGTCGTCCCGGACACAGCCCATATGGCAGTCCGTCAGGGGATGCCGCGTAATCCCGCCGTCGGGCTTGCGGTCATAATGGTCGGCATATACGAAATCTGCGCTGGTGTCATCGGCTATGCGCATCATCCTCACGACCATGTCCTGCCCTTCGGTGACGTCATATTCCCCCAGGGCAAGGAGCAGGTATTCGCTTTCCAGGCCGGTGGCCAGTTCCTGTACGACTTGGGAGGACGGGCACGACGCGAGCCTTCCCCTTGTGTATCTCTCCATATTATTACAGCAATGCTTCCAACTGTGAATGTATGCGGGCATATTCGCCCTCGAAGTTCGGAGTCAGCACGGACCTGCCCATTGCCTCCTCAATCTCCGCCGGCGTCCACCAGCGGCCTTCGGAAACCTCCTCCCCGTCAGGCCTGGGCTGCAGTTCCCCTATGGCGGCGAACACGTGCACGAGTTCCTTTTCCACCTGACTTTCAAAGACATAACTGCATATGCCGACGGGATTGAACTCCTCCAGCCCCAGTTCCTCGGACGCCTCCCTGAAGAGGGCTTCGGATATCTGCTCGCCATAGCTCACGTGGCCTCCGACCGCAGTGTCCCAATAGCCCGGGAGCAGGTCCTTGGTCATCGCGCGTTTCTGAAGGTATATGGCACCCCGGCGGTTGACAAGATGCAGATGTACCACGGGATGGAGAGGTTTCTCTCCACCGTGAGCATATTCCCTTGTCATTCTGCCTGTTACCATTCCGTTCTCCTGTACCAGGGGGAGCATCTCGGCTCCTCTCGGGAGTTCTTCCGACGGACGGTCGACGTTGGGCCTCGGATATACCGGGGCGATGAATGGCGGATATATTATTTCCATCTTCACTGAGGACCGACATTACGGCCCGGTTTCAAAAATACGATTTTTTGGCGTCATCTCAAAGCGATGCCTCCCGTCAGACTGAGGGCTGACAGGAGGCAGAGGTCCGTTCATGCCGGAAACGTCTTCCGACTTTATCTTTCGCTGTGGAAACGCACCCTGTAGGTTTTCACCACACCGTCAAGGTCACACCTGACCTCGGCCATATTCAGAGGGGCTTCTGCCTGGGTGACGCTTATCTTCACCCTCGGGTCATCACATACGGCGCTGACCTTTCCGGAAGTTGCCTCGGACTTGATTTCATATATGTCATAGCCCAGAAGGCCGTTCGCATTGGTGGACCTGACCGGGATGGCAGGCACCTCAACAGCCTTTCCGTCTATGGATATGCCGACAGCCGGAACCGCCTCGCGCTCTATGCTGAGCCCCTTGCGGCTGAATCCGAGTCCGTGCAGGTCGAAAAGTGGTTCTCCTTCAGGACCTTCCGCAACAAGGTAGATTGCGTGCTTGCCTGAGAGCCTGTCCACTGATGACGATACGTCGGCAACGAGCTTGCGCTCCTGCGCAGTGCTGCCTGCAGGCACTTCAATTCTGGCGATGCGCTTGCCTTTCCATACTTTGCCGGTCCACGGTCCATCCATCATCACATTGATAATGAATGCCTTGTCAGTCCTCGGAGTAATGAAGAGATTGATGGCGGTCCTATTGCCCGGAGCAGTGCCGCGGAATGCCTTGATGCCCTTGCTGTCACGGTCGAGGCCTCCGAAACCGAAGTATTTGAATCCTACGACAGCCTCGTCGGATATTCCGGTGACGTCCATATTGTTGTCCCAGATGTCGAAGCTGTCCTGCATGCCCTGATTGTCGGAGAGGTAGCAGGCATATCCCGCTGAATAGTAGGCATATGGGTCCAGTCCGAAGATATGGAAGCCTTCCGAGGTGACCTCCGCTCCCGTGTATTCGTCGCCATTGGAGGCCTTTGCGGTCCATCTGTTGCCCGGAGCGGCAGGGTCGTATCCGTAGATTCTGACCTGACCGCCTTCAGCAACCGGCTTTTCGTCCCATTCTATGGTGACAGGGGCTACCATAGGCTGGCGGGCGAAACCGAAGCCTCTCGGGGCACGGTGATAGAACACGTACCACTGGCCGTTTATCTCCAGCAAGCTGCCGTGGGTGTTGTGGCCTGAGAAGCTGGTCTGGAGCGTACTGCCGTCACGGGAAGGGACCACGGCGCGTGAATCCACCAGGACGCCGCCGCTGCGCCAAGGGCCCATAGGCGAGTCGCCATATGCATAACGGAGGGTGGAGTTGGAGCTTTCGAGGCCGTAGTCAGGTCCTGAGTGTCCGGAGAATACCCATACGAACTTGTTGCCGACCTTTCTGATGGATGAGGCCTCGAAGAAGTTGAAGTCCTCGAGTTTCTGGTCCTTGTAGAGCGCCGGATAGGTCACGCCTTCGATGTGGCGGACCTGACCGTAGCGGTAGCTGGCAGGGATGAAGTAAGGGATGATTTCGGTGCCGGGGCGTACGGAGTACATAGTATTCTGGTCAAGCTGTGCGGCGGAAGAGCGCTGGAAGCCCCAGAAGCCGTATGCCCTGAATCCGGTTTCATAGTCCGGGTCCGAAGGGTCGGTGATTTCCTCGACGTATACGGATGGGTCGAAGCCCAGTATGCTGCCCTTGACCACGTCTGTCCCGTGCGCGGAGGTATTGACCGGGGTGAAAGGTCCGTCAGGCCTGTCGCCAACGCAGACCATGGCCTCGCGGTTGACGCCGCGGGAATGCGGATAGAGGTAATAGACTTTCTTTCCGTCCTTCTTCACTTCGACAAGGTCCGGAGCATACATCACATCCCATTGTCTGTCAACGTTATATGTGAATATGGCTCCGTCGTTTCTCCACTGGGTCAGGTCTTCTACGGGTGCGGACCACATCCTGATGTCGGGGCCGCAGTAGCTGTCGTACCGCAGGTCGTGTGAGCCTATGATATAGACGCGGTAGTGTCCCGGATTGTCAGGATCTTCGAAGACTCTCGGTTCTCCGTCGGGGAGGTGTTCCCAGAGGGGGAGGTACGGGTTGCCCGGATGTTTGTTCACGAATCCTTTCTGTGCGTCGACCGGTGCCGGCTCGGGTACGGGGAAGCGGAATGGAGGGCGCTGGCCTTGTGGCTGCGCGCTGAGCAGTGTCTGTCCTGCCGCGAGCATTACTGCCGCCACAAGGATTCTGGCTGTGTTCTTGATACTTGTCATAATCTGTGTGTTTTCAGTTGTTTCAGCGCTGGTAAGTATCGTGTATCGTGCCGGACACAAATATAACAAAAGAACGCGACTATCAACAGCTATTTTTCTTTATCCTGACGGACAGAGTTTGCTGACGGGCAGGTTAGGGGTGGAGTGGTATTCTGATAATCAGTTCTTTCTAGTACGGCGTTTTTGATGTATTACTATGGTTCTTGCCTGATTTGCCATAATGACTTCCACATGAAATGTCATGAAGCGGAATTGTCATCCCAGCACGGCTTTCCCGCAATGAACTGGAACTGTCATTCCATCTGGCACGGCTTTCCCGCAGTGACGCTGCCTGACGCATTTCCCTGTTCCAGGTGGAAGCAATTTCCTTCCACCAGGAACGCCTGACGTTGAATGGAAAGGGCCAGTGCCGTTCATCCGTTCCAGGTGGAAGTCAAAATGCGGGGTCATGCTAAATTGAAACGGCCAGCACCAACCCTCCGTTCCAGGTGGAAGCCAATGTGCAGCGTCAGGTTGCGCTGAAGAGTGAGGGCTGCGACGAACGGCCACGATTCAAGGCTTTCCGTGGCGGCTACTGCTACAGACAAAAAAACAGACTGTCAAGGATGACAGTCTGTCTGGTTTTGCTCCTCAAGTAGGACTTGAACCTACGACCCCCTGATTAACAGTCAGGTGCTCTAACCAACTGAGCTATTGAGGAATGTTTTTCTGAACTTGTCAGACCCGTTATCGTTTCGGGATTGCAAATATACGGCAAAAATCATTAGTTGCAAATATTTTTGTCATTTTTTTGTTATCCCGCATCCGGCAGCCGTCAGAACGACTTTTTTTCATACATTTGCATTTACGTTCCGCATTTGGCGGAAACGCTTTTGTATATGGATATCGATCTGCTGTCAAGAATGGTCAAGGAACTGCTCCTTGACAAGGATGAGGTCAGGCTCCCCGGAGTCGGCACCTTCGTCGCCGAAATAGTCCCGTCCAGTTTCTCAGACAAGGGCTTCACCATCAATCCGCCGTACAGGAAGATATCCTTCCGTCAGAATCTTGACGGGGACGACGACTCCCTCGTCAGGGAATATGCCGACGCGGCCGGCATCCCTGAATCTGATGCCCGGCGCGTGCTGAGCGCATTCCTGGAAGAGATGAAGGAGGTGCTCAAGGAGAAGAAGACCATCATATTCCCGGCACTCGGCAGGCTCAGGGCAACCAAGGAGAACAATTTCTTCTTCGTGGCAGATGAGAATCTGGACATTTATCCCGACGGTTTCGGGCTGGAGCCGATTTCCCTGAAGAGCCACGAGGAGAGCCCTGCGGAAGTGTCCGCTACCGTCGCCGGACTTGCTGACATCATAACCTCTGCAAATACGTTATGCAGCGCGGCAGAGGTCCCTGTTCAGACTTTTGAGCCGGAGGTTACGGGCGTAGCAGCGACAAGTCCTGCAGTACGGCTGAAGGAAGTCCATACGGAAGAGATAGCCCCGGCAGCGGGACAGGAGGAAGCATATTCAGAAGAGACTGTTCCTGCAGCAGAGACTGAGACAGCGGAGCTTGCTGAGACAGTTCCTGCAACAGAGCCGCTGGAGGAGATCACGCCAGAGCCTTCTACAGCTGACTATCAGCTAGAAAACCTCAAAACGGAATCCTCTTTCACAAACAACCCGACAACAGAAACCGCAGAACAGACCATCTCCGCAGACAACCAAACTGCAGAAATATCAGAGCAGACCATTCCCGCAAGCTTCCCGACAGCGGAAACCGCCGTTCAGCCTGAGCAAGCTGTGGTCGCAGAACTTTCGTCACAAGCTGCGGAGCCTGCGAGGCCGACCGCAGAACCCGCACATGACAACGCTGTTCACAACCACAATGCTGACGGCAATCACAACACTGAAGGCCACAATGCGGACTGCAACAACGCTGCCCGCGACAGAAAAAGCAGGCTGCCGTTCTTACTGGCCACCTGCCTTATTATTGTAATCCTGACAGTCCTGGCTTTCCTGCTGATCGCCCGCTT
>JAEDLE010000049.1 GCA_016295455.1 Bacteroidales bacterium | reverse complement strand
ATGCAGCCGTCAGGGCAGGATATGCCGCAGCAGCTGCATCCGTTGCATCCGTGCCAGTCTGTCTGCACGGCGTAGTGGTAACCCTTGATGTTGACTGTCGGGCTGAGGCTGATCAGTCCTTTCGGACAGGCGTGGGTACAGAGGTCACAACCTTTGCACCTTTCGGTGTCTATGGTTATCGCTCCCTGATATTTCATTTCGTTTTCTCCTATACTTGTTTAGGGGTTGTATATCTCCTTGTCATGGAATTCGACTATGGCGCGGGTCATCTGGAGCCATTGCTCAGCCTCGCTGTCGGGATTGAGGCGGAGGGCTTGGCTGAAGGCATTGATCGCCCCCTGCCAGTCCTGTCTGCGGTACGCTTCCCTGCCCTCTTCGAGCAGTGCCCTCTCTTCAGGGCTGATTGTCGTGTCGTCTCTTTCCATCATTCAAAATTACTCAAGAACTCGGAGTATAGGAAATCAAAGTGGTGAATTGTCACTTCGGGGTGGGTATAAAATGCCAATGTGTGGCGAAATTGCTGCTTTGGTGGCAGGAATATGCCTATATTTGCCCTGTTTACTTAAAAATTTCCATTTTCAGTATATGATTTCACGAATAAAGTTTTTCCTGCTGACAGCAGTTGCCCTGGGCCTGGGCTCGTCGGCATATTCACAGACAGGTTTTGGTGAGAGTTCCCTTTTCAATGACTCCTGGCTCTTCGTGCAGGGGGATGTCGAGGGGGCGCAGGCGGCGGAGTTTGATGATTCGCGCTGGGAGGAGCTATCGCTTCCTCACGACTGGTCGGTCAAGGGTGTGCTTTCGCCTGCCAATGCTTCGTGCACGGGTTTTCTCCCTGCGGGCATAGGCTGGTACCGCAAACATTTCGTGATACCTACGGGTGGTGGTGCGAGTGCTGGTGTGGATGGAGGTGTGGGTGCCGGTGTGGATATCGGTGTCGATTCCGATGCGGGTGCCGGTACGGGTGCCGGTTCCGATGGAAAGGTTCACGGCGTGGCTGCAGACAGGTATTTCATATATTTTGAAGGAATCAGCAACCGTTCCACGGTTTGGATCAACGGGCATCTGCTCGGCAGCAGGCCCAGCGGATATGCTTCCTTCATGTACGACCTGAGCCCATATCTTAATCGGGATGGGGATAATGTCATCGCTGTCAGGGTTGACCACAGCCGCATAGCCGATTCAAGGTGGTATGCAGGCTCCGGCATATACAGAAATGTCTGGCTGACAAGGGCTTCAGAGCTTCATTTCGCGCAGTGGGGCGTGGGTTACAGGACGCTGTCGGTCAAGAACGGCGTGGCTTCCGTGATGGTGGATGTGGAGATTGACGGTCCGCTGGAGAAGGGTTGCAGCGTGGAGGCGAGACTGGTGGATGACGGCGGCAAGGTGGTAGCGTCCGGGAAGGTGAAGGCTGAACGTAAGATTGAGATTCCGCTGAAAGTGAGGAATGCAAGGCTCTGGGATCTGGATGGCTGTTATATGTACAGGCTCGAAGTCGCGCTATCCCGTGGTAAGGAGCTGATTGACAAGAGTGTGGTCAATGCGGGTCTGAGGACGCTGGAGTTTGATGCTGACCGTGGCTTCGCATTGAATGGCAAATGGATGAAGATCAAGGGCGTATGTCTGCATCATGATGCGGGAGTGCTTGGAGCGGCTGTCCCGGAGGAGTTTCTCATCAGGCGTTTTCAGCAGCTTAAGGAGCTGGGTGCCAATGCCATAAGAACCAGCCATAATCCTCAGTCGCCGATGTTCTACGATCTCTGTGACCGTATGGGTTTCCTCGTGATGGACGAGGCTTTTGACGAATGGGAGTTCAACAAGAAGAAATGGGTAGAGGGTTGGAATGTCGGCAGGCCATCCATGGACGGCACCGCGGATTTCTTTGAGGAATGGTGTGAAAGGGACGTTACCGATATGGTCAGGCGAGACAGGAATCACCCCAGCATATTCCTTTGGAGCATAGGAAATGAGGTTGATTATCCGAATGACCCGTATTCGCATCCGATTCTGGATGGCGACGGTTCTGATTTCACGCAGCCGGTTTATGGCGGTTACAGGCCGTCTGCGCCGGATGCCATGCGTATAGGCGGGATTGCGCGCAGGCTTGCGGCTGCCGTGAGGGCGGCTGATGATTCGCGTCCTGTGACGGGTGCGCTGGCCGGGGTGCTGATGTCTAATCAGACTGGATATCCTGAGGCTGTGGATGTTGTGGGTTACAATTATACTGAAAGCCGTTATCTCAAGGATCATCTGGCTTATCCGGAGAGGATTATCTACGGATCCGAAAACCGTTCCGACTACAGTGCCTGGAAGGCCGTGAGGGACAATGAGTTCATCTTCGGCCAGTTTATATGGACTGGTGCGGACTATCTCGGCGAGGCGAGGGAATGGCCTTCCAGGGGTTTCTACAGCGGCCTGCTGGACATTGCCAACAATATCAAGCCGAGGGGACGTTTCCGTCAGGCGCTCTGGAGAGAGGATCCGGTCTGCTGGCTGGGAGCATATTCAAAAGATAATGAAGAAGTTGAGGATTCGTATGATGCGTGGGACAGCTGGGATTTCGAAGATGGGGATGTGTTGCGTGTGGTGTGTTACACGAATGCAGCGAAGGTGAGGCTTTCGCTCAATGGCAGGCCTGTCGGTGCGATGAAGGATTTTGATGATGAGACGGGTATTATCGGCTGGGATGTGCCTTTTGAGCGGGGTGTGCTGCTTGCAGAAGCTTTCGATTCCGATGGCAATCTTGTCGCAAGTCATTCATTGACTTCGACTTCCGCTCCTGCAGCAATCAAGGCTGAGTTGCTTGATTGCAGTCTTCGCGGGAAAGACGGTCTTGCCGGTTGTACGGAGAGCGGTGCTGCAGGTCTTTGCGGGAAAGATTGCAGTGCGGGCTGTACGGAGAGTGGTGCTGCAGGGTGTTGCGGGAATGACGGTCTTGCCGGTTGTACGGAGAGCGGTACCGAAGGATGTTCAGGGCTTCGTCGTTATGCAGGAATGGCTGGCCGCGTCGCGATAATCCAGGTGGAAGTCACTGATGCTGAAGGCCTTCGTTGCAAACTTGCAGACAATGCCATCAGATGCCTTGTGGATGGCGGTATCGAACTGCTTGGTATGGAATCCGGTGACAACAGTGATATGGGCGACTGGACCGACGACACCCAGCGCGCCTACCGCGGCCGGCTTACCATATACGTCCGCGTCACTGCCCCCGGCTCCGTAACCCTAAGTTCACCATACCTGAAAGGCTGCACTCTTGGAATTTCATAGGTGGACTACGTTTTTACAAAGCGACAGCGCGGCGGGGCGGTGGGTGACGATGATGAGGGTGTGGCCGTGGGCGTAGGTGGAAAGGCGGGCCAGGAGGGTGGTTTCGGTTTCGGAGTCGAGGGAGGCGGTGGGCTCGTCGAGCAGGAGAAGGCCGCCTTTGCGCAGGAGGGCGCGGGCTATGGCGATTCTCTGGGCCTGGCCTTCGCTCAGGCCGCTTCCTCTTTCGCCGCAGATGGTATCCAGACCTTCCGGGAGTTCAAGGACGAAGTCGGCGGCTGCCAGGTGCAGCACCTCGCGCATCTGTGCCTCACTGGCCTGCGGGTCGCCGAGCAGCAGGTTGTCACGTACGCTGCCGCTCATCAGGGTATTGCCCTGTGGCACAAATACTATATTGCAGCGCGTGAGGGATGATGCAGGATATGAATCGTCTGAGTCATAAAGGGTTATACTGCCTTTATCCGGATACAGCAGGCCCAGCATCAGGCGCATCAGTGTGCTTTTCCCCACACCGGTCTCGCCGGTCAGCGCAGTCATCGAGCCGGGAGCAAAATCATGGGAGTAGTGGCTGAATACTGCTTCGGATGAGGATGGATATGCATATGTGAGGTCCTCTATGCGGACTCCGACAGGCCCGTGCAGCCTCTGTGGCTCTCCGCTGTCTTCTTTTGGCAGCGAGAGCAGTTCCTCGAGCCGCTCGACTGAGGTCAGGCTGTTGACCAGGTATGGGAACTGTCTGGAGAGATTCATCATCGGGCGCTGTATCTGACCTACCAGCTGCAGGAAGGATGTCATCATGCCGAAAGTTACGCTGCCGGCCCTGATTCCGAATACGCCCCAGAGGAAGGCGGAGGCATAACCCATCGAGAATCCCGCCTGCATGAACGAGCGGACCTTGATGGAGTAGTCGGTTTTGTCAAGCACCTGGGCAAACAGATTGTCCATAGTCTGCGCAAGGTTGCCGCTCTGCCGGTCTTCCTGCTCGAGGGTATGGATGAGCACCCGGTGTTGCAGGTTTTCCTGTATCATCGAGTGCATTGAGCCCTCGGTTTTGCGTATATCCCCGTTCATCTGACGCATCTTCGACAGGTATCTGCGGCTGAAAATGAACATCAGCAGCATCAGCCCGGGTATGAGCAACGCCAGCAGAGGCGACATCAAAAACAGGAAGCAGAATGCCGCAACAAATTGAATCACAGCAACTATGACCGATGGAACAGCCTTGCAGAGGGCTTCGGCTATGATACGGACGTCGTCCATCATCCTGTTGAGGGTGTCCCCGCTGTGAAAGGCCTCCTTTCCGTCCCAGCGGCTTTCCATGAGGGAATCGAAGAGTGTCTGGCGCAGCCTGTTCTTGATCCGGACGTCAGTCTTTGCGGTAATCCGACTCTCGAGGGCGTTGAAGAGTATCTGCAGGAGCAGGCACAAAGCCATACCCGCCACTCCAAACACAAGGCTGCTGTCCGGATCACGGGTCACAGCGTCCACAAGGCTTTTGCTGAACCAGATAAAGGCCATCGACACCGCGACGTGCAGCACACCCGCCAGGGATGAAAGGAATATGCCTGTCCGGACTCCGCGCGAACATCGCCAGAGCCATCTGAGACAAGAACGGGTTTTCATCCCCTCCACAGGTCAAAGTATTGATATTCAGCCTATCAAGCCTATGCTATCCCACTTGGAAAGAAGATCTTGCACATCGCGGCGGGCAGTCTCTTCGTCGATTTCGTACTTTTCAAGCAGCAGCGCCACCATCATATCCTCGTCGAACTCCTTGCCGCATATGCTTTCCCACAGAAACGCGGCTGTCTCGTTCAGTGATATCATCTTGTTGAAATTGACCAGCTTGGAGCCTTCCGCCAGTATCACGGCCTCTCCCAGCACCCTGCGGAGAGTGAATCCATCTTTTGTTCGCATATTCAGTTTATTCTTTTTCCTTATATATGGTTCCGGGCAATCTTCTGTATATGGCCAGGAGTATCCTGCGTACAGGTCTCAGTGTGAACCATATACGGGCTTTGAGCATATGACTGCGCCCGTGGCAGTCTATCCTTTTTCCGTTTCTGAGTATGGCACAGGCGATGGCGAGCACGTCTTGACGCCGGCATATTTCAATGCCGCGTATGTTGCCGTCACCCATAAGGGTGACCATATCACCCTTGAGCTCTATCACCCTGTGCATCACGTACTTGTCTCCAGGCATACGGACCAGGGCTATATCCATGGGACGTATGCTCGTGAAGGGGCCCAGCACCACGCTGTCTTTCCTGTCCCTTATGAAGGGCAACATGCTGTTCCCGCGCGCGATGATCTCGACTTCGCAGCCTTCTGCCACCAGTTCAGCTACCTGCGGAATCATTATGTTGTTTGGAACCGACCTGGTTGTCATATGATTTCCTTTCTCTGCACCGCCTCACAGCACACCCTGCCCGCATCCTCGTCCGGGAGGCATTCCATCTCGTACGACGGCACTTTTGCGACTATGCTCTCAAGGCAGGCGTGACGGCCTTCGGCCAGGTCATCGTTCCAGTTCAACAGGCTGCAGGATGATCTCAATGAGGCATATGCCTGAAGTGGAGATTGACTGGTCGCCTTGTTGTAAGGTGCTCTGATTATGCGTATTATGCCGCCGAGAGGGGCGGAGATGTTCTTGTAGCAAGGGGTTTTCCCGCTCCACGGGGAGCCATATGCCCGCACTGTGCCGTCCTCCTCCACGCGGAGTACCGGATGGTCGTCGTTCATCAGCACAACATCTCCGAGGGCTTTCTTCCACATACGGCTGTGCGTGCTCTTGCCTGTGCCGCTCTTGCCGAGAAAGATGTATGCCCAGCCCTTGTAGATTACGGATGAGGCGTGCATCAGTTCCGTCGAGTATGCCGAAGTGGACATTATGTAGCATATGTTCATCGCGGAGGTGAAGCTGAACCATCTGTCGATTTCGCGGCCGTCAAGCAAAAGGAAGGCGCGGAGTGAATCTTTGCGCATCACCAGCAGGCGGGCGTTCATCTTGTCCGAGCCGGGCTGGGTGATTTCGAAGAGCAGGCCGTCCTCTCCCTTATACAAGGCGATGTCGGGAAAGCCTTCTTCAGCCTCTCCTGCATTGCTGTAGACCAGTTCCCCGTCCATACGGGGCAGACTTGAGACTATGGTCAGGCAGAAGCGCTCCTCCCCCACCTCATCGGTCCCGAAAGGGGAATAACTCTCCTGCATCTGCTCCCATATCCGGTCACCGTCGTCGGCGCGGACGCTGAAGAGATGTCCCGCGACCTTGTATTTCCTGCACGTCATCATATTGCAAATGTAAGCAAATCTTTGGAATTACGTAGGTGGACTACGTTTTTACAACATTTTGAGAAAACAGTATGCCCTCAAAGTCAAGCTGACCATGAGAGCATACACTTTTGATATGGTTGGAAGTGGGTTATAGACTACAAACTGGTCTTCCAGTTGGTCTTGGAACCCTTGCCGTCAAAAGTCGGGAGCTTGATAGCTTTTCCCGCTGCGATAACCTTCTTGGAATCCTTCGGAATGGTGTAATTACAGGCGATTTCAAACTAATCGTTTATTCTTTGCAGGAAACGGATAATTGTCCATACCTTGCGGGCGAGGCTCATCAGAGGGCCTCTCCGGACGGTTCGGGCGGCAGGGGCGAACGGATGGGAGTATTGCCGCATAACAAATGTAACCGTTTGACTATGAAAGCTTCAAAACCCCAGACTTATGTCGACCTCATGTCCGACGCCGGATTCAAGGCAGTGTTTGCCGACAGGCAGAACAAGGACCTGCTCATCTTCCTCATCAATTCCCTGCTTCCCGCCGAGGCCAAGGTCTCGGACATTGTGGCCTACCTTGACAGGGAGCAGCATATCGATACCATATTCGGAAAGAAAACTATCCTGGACCTTGTCTGCCAGGATGAGCAGGGGCGGACATTTTCCGTCGAGGTGCAGAGGGTCGGCACGGGGACTTTCTTCGAAAGGTGCGTGTTCTATGCGAGCGGACTGTTTCACGATGAACTGGTTGCCGCGGAGGACTACGGGCTGCTCAAGCCGGTCTATCTCATCGCGATCATGGAGGAGTCGCTGCCGCACGAGGACGAAAAGCTGTGGAATGACGGGCGCTTCATTTCAGAATATGCTTTCACTGAGAAAAATACGGGCGAACTTGCGCCGCCGACAATTAATATTATCTTTGCGGAACTGGGCCGCTTCCGCAAGGACGCCCGGGAATGCGCAAGCGAACAGGACTGGCTGTTCTTCTGGTTCAAGCACGGTTGGGAATGTGACTCCCTGCCATCGAATATGGATTCCAGACCCTTCATCACCGGTCTTGCCGATGCCTGCGCCATCGCCGGTTTCACTCCGGAAAAGAAACAATATTACAGAGCGCTTATGAAAGACCAGAGGGATTACAATTCGATAATTAATCAGAAGTTCAGGGAGGGGATGGAAGAAGGTATGGCTAAAGGAGAAATGAAAGGTTTGGCCAAAGGCAAGGCTGAATCCGCAAGAAATATTGCATTGGAGATGCTGGACCGTGGCATGGACCCCAAACTGGTAGCTGAGATTACAAAGCTGGATATCAGCGAAATAGAGAAACTCAAACGATAAGTCTGCGGGTATTGACCGACCCTTTTGGGTCGGTCTCTTCTTTATTTCATATACCCTACCCCACCTCGACATCCACCAGGGTGCGGAGGTAGTCGCGGGCGGCGGAGGCTTCAGAGGCGGTCATCGCGTCTATGCCCTCAAGGGGATACGGGATGCCGAGTTCACGGTATTTGTAAATGCCCATGGTGTGGTACGGGAGCAGTTCGATGCGCTCCACCACTGAATATGGTTTCAGGTAGTCGGCAAGCCGCTCGAGGTAGGCCTGGCCTGAAGTGTAGCCCGGAACCATCACCTGGCGTATCCAGACGGGCTTGCCTATGGCCTGAAGGTGGTCTAGGAAGCGCCGGTTGTTTTCGCGAGTGACCCCGGTCCAGGCTTTGTGGAATGCGTCATCCACCGTCTTTATGTCCAGCAGGACCAGGTCGGTATGATCCAGAACCGCGAGCGCCTCAGGGCTGAAGACCCCTCCGGAGGTATCGAGGGCAGTATGCAGTCCATTTTCCTGACACAGGGCGAAATATCTCCGAACGAACTCTGCCTGCAGCAACGGTTCTCCCCCGCTGACGGTAACTCCGCCCCTACGGATGAAACTGCGGTAGCGCAAAGTCTCGGCCAGGAGTTCTTCAGGGGTCATCAGGTACTGTCCCGGCGCCGAGCAGTCCCATGTATCGGGGTTGTGGCAGAAACGGCAACGCAGGGGACAGCCCTGCATAAAGCTTACGAACCTTATGCCGGGGCCGTCCACCGTACCGAAACTTTCAAGAGAATGGATTCTTCCCCTCAAAACCCTGCCATCCTGGGGAAGCGTCCTCCCGGTGACCATATTCTACAGTGTCTGGTTTATGGTCCTGGATATGACGTCGAGCTGCTGGTCACGGGTCAGCTTGATGAAGTTGACCGCATAGCCGGATACCCTTATGGTCAGCTGAGGGTATTTCTCCGGATGGTCCATCGCGTCAAGGAGCAGATCCCTGTCGAAGACGTTCACATTGAGGTGATGTCCTCCGTCAGGGGTGAAGTAGCCGTCCATAAGACCTACCAGGTTGTCTATCTTGACGTCGTCGCCCTTGCCGAGCGTCGCAGGGCTTATGGCGAAGGTATATGAAATTCCGTCCTGGGAGTGCTGGAACGGCAGTTTTGCCACTGATGCGAGGGCTGCCACCGCGCCTTTTACATCGCGTCCGTTCATCGGGTTTGCTCCCGGAGCGAAAGGTACGCCCGCAGGTCTGCCGTCCGGGGTCGCTCCTGTCTTCTTGCCGTAGACCACGTTGGAGGTTATGGTCAGCAGGGACTGGGTCGGCACAGCGTTGCGGTAGGTCTCGTGCTGGCGGAGGAATTCCATGAACTTTTCGGTGACCATCAGGGCGAGAGCATCAGTCCTGTCGTCGTTGTTTCCGAAAGGCACATACGGCTCGCCTTCATTCTCGAAGCCTACAGCAAGGCCTCTTTCGTCACGTATCACACGCACCTTTCCGAACTTGATGGCGGCGAGCGAATCGGCAACGATGGAAAGGCCCGCTATGCCCGTGGCCCTGGTACGCATCACGTCCCCGTCGTGCAGGGCCATCTCAAATGCCTCATAGTCATACTTGTCGTGCATGTAGTGTATGATCTTGAGGGCGTTGACATAGACCTTCGCAAGCCAGCGCATCATCTGCTCGAACTTGTCCATCACGTCGTCATATTCAAGATAATCGCCTGTCACAGGGGCATATGCAGGGGAAATCTGCTCGCCGCTAATCTCGTCGCGGCCGCCGTTGATGGCGTAGAGCAGGCACTTGGCGAGGTTCGCGCGGGCACCGAAGAACTGCATCTGCTTCCCTATGCGCATAGGGGAAACGCAGCAGGCTATGCCGTAGTCGTCGCCATATTCAACGCGCATGAGGTCGTCGTTCTCGTACTGGATTGCGCTGGTCTTTATGGATATCTTCGCGCAGTAGCGCTTCCAGGCCTGCGGCAGACGCTCCGACCAGAGGACGGTAAGGTTCGGCTCAGGGGCCGGTCCGAGGTTCTCGAGGGTGTGGAGCATGCGGAAGCAGGTCTTTGTCACGAGGGTGCGTCCGTCTATGCCCATGCCGCCTTCGGATGCGGTCACCCACACAGGGTCGCCGGAGAAGAGGTCGTTGTACTCCGGAGTCCTGAGGAAGCGGACGATGCGGAGCTTGATCACCATCTGGTCTATGAGCTCCTGCGCCTCCTCCTCGGTCAGCACCCCTTCCTTGAGGTCTCTTTCAATGAATATGTCGAGGAAGGTGCTGATGCGGCCTATGGACATTGCGGCGCCGTCCTGGTCCTTGACTGCGGCGAGGTAGGCGAAGTAGACGAACTGCACCGCCTCACGGGCGTTCTGCGCCGGCCTGGTCACGTCGAAACCGTAGGATGCGCACATCTTCACGAAGTCCTTCAGGGCGTTTATCTGCTCGCTGACTTCCTCGCGCTGCCTTATGCATTCTTCCGTAATTTCCTGGATATCAAGTCTGTCGAGGAAGCGTTTCTTCTCTTCTATGAGGTTGTTCACACCGTAGAGCGCCACTCTTCTGTAATCGCCGATTATGCGTCCCCTGCCGTATGCGTCAGGAAGACCGGTGATGATGTGGGAGTGCCTTGCGGCCCTGATGTCTGCGGTATATGCCGAAAAGACGCCTTCGTTGTGGGTCTTGCGGTACTTGGTGTATATTTCTTTGGTCGAAGGGTCGAGTTCGTAGCCATATGCCTTGAGCGCGGATTCCACCATCCTTATGCCTCCCTTCGGGAATATGCCTCTTTTCAGTGGCGCATCGGTCTGGAGTCCGACTATCACTTCATTTTCCCTGTCGATATAGCCCGGGCCGTAGGTGGTTATGCTCTGCGGGAGCCTGGTCTCGGCGTCATATACGCCTTTTTCCCTCTCGACCTTGAAGAGTCCGGAGAGTTCCTCCCACAGTTTGAGCGTCTTTTCCGTCGGTCCGGCGAGGAACGATTCGTCGCCCTCATAAGGTGTGTAGTTGTGCTGGATGAAGTCGCGTACGTTGATTTCGCGCTTCCAGATGAATCCGTCGAAGCTTGTCAGTTGATTGCTGAGTTTCATATGATATTATGGTGTTCAAACCACAAAGATAATACAAAAAAGGATGCTCTTCAAGTGCGGAGCTTCACTTTGGAGAATATGGTGACGAGGATGGCGTCGAGCCATTTTGCCGGGAGCAGGGCGTGGAGCACGCGGATTGCGCCGCTGCCCAGTCCGAAAGTGTAGCGGGCGCGGGGCCTCGATGCGCAGACAGTCTTTGCTATGACCTTTCCGGCCTTTTCGCCGCCAGTCATCAGGTTCAGGAGGTTACGGCTGTACATACATTCGAATATGGCGGCCTCGTTGGCGGCAAAGTCCTCATATACGCTGCCTGCGGAGGACTCCCTGAGTTTGCCTGCCGCAATGATGCCCCAATCGCTGCGAACGCCACCCGGCTCGATTATGGCGACCTTTATGCCGTACGGGCGGACTTCCATCCTGGTTGCGTCGCTCAGGGCTTCGAGGGCATATTTGCTGGCGTTGTACCACCCGGCCATCGGCATGGTGGCCCTGCCGGCTATCGAGGAGACGTTGACGATTCTTCCCGAATGCTGCCGGCGCATATGCGGAAGAACCAGGGAGGTCATACGGGCGACGCCGAGCAGGTTCACCTCCAGCTGGCGGCGGGCCTCGTCAAGGCTGACGCATTCCACGGGTCCGAGGGCTCCGTAGCCGGCGTTGTTGACCAGGGCGTCTATGTGGCCCTCTGCCTGAATCACCTGTGCTACAGCTCCTTGCGCGCTCGCATCCGAAGTGACGTCCAGAGCGAGGGGCGTAACGCCATATTTCCTGAGCGGTTCCATTTTCTCCAGCCTGCGGGCTCCGGCATATACCTTCCAGCCTCTGCGGGCGAGTATGGCGGCGGCCTGATAGCCCATTCCGCTGCTGGCACCGGTGACCAGCACTACCATATTCCTATTGCCTTCCATGTTTTCTGTTGCCGAGTTTTGTCCCGGCCTGCCAAACTTATGAATATGGCAGGGCTTTCACAAGGTTGGAGGAAAGTTTTTTTGATTTCCGTATTACGTTTTTCAAAATTTTCACTAAACTTGCGGTAGAGAATCTTCAAAAAGCAGGAGTGAAATGGAAGAAAACAGGAAGAGACGCGGAGGCGCGAGACCGGGCGCCGGACGCCCGAAGACTGACGGAAGGATGTGTTCTTTCCGCCTCAGCGGGGATATGGCGACGCAGCTGGAGCGCAAGGAGAACAAGGCCGGGTTCATACGGGACTGC
>JAEDLE010000011.1 GCA_016295455.1 Bacteroidales bacterium | reverse complement strand
TGCTGAACTGGAAGCGGCGACGTGCACCAGGCTGACCAGGCTTCTTCCTCTCGACCTCTCTTGCGTCACGGGTGAGGAATCCGGCGGCCTTGAGGGTAGAGCGGTATGCCTCCCTGTCGATCTCGCAGAGGGCGCGGGCGATACCGAGCCTCAATGCTTCTGCCTGACCCTTGACTCCGCCTCCGTCGAGGTTTGCCTTGATGTCAAACTTACCTGTTGTGCCTGTAACTTCGCAAGGCTGATTCACGATGTACTGGAGTGACTGGTCTGCGAAGTAGTCGCAGAGCTCACGGCCATTGATCGTGATGTTGCCGGTGCCTTCAGACACATAAACACGAGCCACAGCTGATTTACGTCTTCCAAGGGCGTTTACTGTCTTTTCCATCTGCTCTGTTTAAATTTCATTCAACTTGATTGTTCTAGGCTGCTGTGCCTGGTGAGGATGCTCAGGACCTGCATAGATGTACAGGTTGTTGATGAGCTTGTCACCGAGACGAGTCTTGGGAAGCATGCCTTTCACTGCTCTCCTGACCAACTCGGTAGGACGCTTCTGCAGGATCTCTGCCGGTGTAGTGAAACGCTGTCCACCCGGATATCCGGTGTAGCGAACATATACACGGTCGGTCATCTTCTTTCCCTTGAGAGCCACCTTCTCGGCGTTGATCACGATGACATTGTCACCGCAGTCCACGTGAGGAGTGAAGCCCGGCTTGGTCTTGCCACGGAGGACAAGCGCAATCCTGGAAGCCAGACGTCCGAGTGCGAGATCAGTAGCATCAATGACGACCCACTCTTTCTTTACAGTCGCTGCGTTGAGCGATACTGTCTTGTAGCTTTGTGTCTCCACTGTCTTGATCTTTAATGGTTTATAACTAAAATTTGCGATCCCTACACAAAATAGGGACCGCAAAGATAAGAATAATTCCAGACTTATCAAAATCCAAGCCCGAAAGATTTGAGACGGAGGATGTTATGCAATCTGCAAAACCGGGTTGTTCCGGCCTGCTATATCGACAGGACTGACAGCACGTTGATGAGTTCCTTGTCTATAGGCTTGTCCTTCTTGATCGCCTTCGAGATAGGGACATAGACGATCTCGTCGTTCTGGATGCCTATCATTATGTTGCGCTGTCCCTCCTGAAGTGCCTCGATGCTTGCATAGCCCATACGGCTGGCAAGTATCCTGTCGCTGGCAGTCGGGGTACCTCCCCTCTGCAGATGTCCGAGTATGGTGACCCTGACGTCATATTCCGGATACTCGTTCCTGACCCTTTCGGCGTAGTACATCGCCCCGCCGTGGCCCTCGGACTTGCTTTCGGAGACTATCACTATGGAGCTGTTCTTGCTCTTGCGTACTCCGCGGCTGATGAACTGCGCGAGCTGGTCCACGTCCGTCTGGTCCTCGGGGATTATCGCAGCCTCGGCTCCGGCAGCAATTGCGCTGTTCTGCGCCAGGAAGCCTGCGTCCCGTCCCATCACCTCCACAAAGAATATGCGGTCGTGGGATGATGCAGTGTCCCTGATCTTGTCCACGCATTCGACTATGGTGTTCAGCGCGGTGTCATAACCTATGGTAAGGTCGGTGCCGTAGAGGTCGTTGTCTATGGTGCCCGGCAACCCAACTATCGGGATGTCATATTCCCTGGCAAAGGCCTGAGCCCCTGAGAGTGAACCGTTTCCGCCGATGACGAGAAGGGCGTCGATGCCGTGGCTGACTATGTTTTCGTAGGCCTTGGCCCTGCCTTCCTCTGTCATGAACGCCTTGCTTCTGGCGGTCTTCAGTATAGTGCCTCCCTTCTGGATGGTTCCGCTGACCTTCTCGGTCGTGAGTTCGACGAATTCGTCGTTGATGAGGCCTTCGTAGCCTCTGAGTATGCCATATACCTTCCATCCGTTATACACGGCGGAACGGGTGATGGCCCTGATGCAGGCGTTCATGCCCGGAGCGTCCCCTCCGGAAGTCAGAACGCCTATGGTCCTGATTGTCTTCATCTCATTAAAAATTTTGACGGGCGAATATCACTATTCTGTCGCGCCGTTGCAACAAAAATCCTACCATTTTTCATGAATATGCCGACCTGTCAGGTCCTGTCGGAGGGCGATTCTTTTCCGAATGACGGAACTGATGCTTATCTTTGCGTCCGTTGAAAGACAGTTCCAGAAGATGAAGATAGGAAACATAGACCTCGGGGACAGGCCGGTGCTGCTCGCGCCCATGGAGGACGTGACGGACGCCTCGTTCAGAATCATATGCCGCGAATGCGGCGCGTCTATGGCGTACACCGAATTCGTCCCTTCGGACGGACTGGTCAGGGACGCGGCCAAGGCCATTGCCAAGATGCACATCTATCCCGGGGAGAGGCCTGTGGGAATTCAGATCTACGGCAACGACCCCGATGCGATGGTGGAGGCTGCCAGGATGGCAGACCGCGCCGAAGAAATAGCCGGAGGGGCGGGCTGCGACCTGATAGACATCAACTTCGGCTGCCCGGTCAGCAAGATTGCGGGCAGGGGCGCAGGGAGCGGAATGATGCGCGAACCGGACAAGATGGTCGAAATCACCCGCAGGATAGTCGAAGCGGTGGGCAAGCCCGTCACGGTCAAGACCAGGCTGGGATGGGACGATTCTTCGAAAATAATAGTGGAACTGGCCGAAAGGCTCCAGGACACGGGTATCCAGGCCCTCACCATCCACGGCAGGACCCGCTGCCAGATGTACAAGGGCGAGGCGGACTGGACCCTCATAGGCAAGGTTAAGGAGAATCCACGTATGCATATTCCCATAATAGGCAACGGTGACGTGAATTCGCCGGAGAAGGCCCTGGAGTGCTTCCGGCGCTATGGAGTGGACGGGATCATGGTGGGAAGGGCGTCGTTCGGGCATCCGTGGATCTTCCGGGAAATCAGGGAGTTCCTGGACAAGGGCAGCCTGCTTCCGCCTATGCCGGTGAGACAGAGGGTGGAGCTGGCGAAAAGGCAGATGGAACTCTCGCTTCAGATGAAGGGGCCGGTGACGGGCGTGCTGGAGATGCGCAGGCATCTGAGCTGCTATTTCAAGGGGCTGGCGGATTTCAGGGACACGAGGATGCGCCTGGTGACGGAAAAGGACCCGGACGAGGTGATGAGGCTTCTGGATTATGTCGCGCAGAGATGGGGCGACGATGCTTCGGTCATCGACAGCAACGTATATGGAGTTTGACAGGAAAAAATTTCTTGTTTCAGAACAATTATTCGTACTTTTGTCCGTTATGATCGACAAGCTGATCCTCGCGCCTTACTGGCTCACGCTCAAAATGCGCCACGTCTTCTACGACCACGGCCTGTTCAGGTCCTACCCCTGCGAAGTCCCTACCATATGCGTGGGAAACATAACCGCCGGCGGGACGGGCAAGACGCCTCATACCGAAATGATTCTGGAGACCCTTCTCGAAAGCGACGACTGGGCTTTCAGGAATCTTGCGGTGCTGTCCAGGGGGCACAAGAGGAGCAGCAGGGGTTTCCAACAGGTGGGAATGGACGGCAGCGCCGCGTTCTGCGGTGACGAGCCTCTCCAGATCAAGAAGGGTTTTCCGGCGGTGACCGTGGCCGTGGACCGTTCCAGGCTCGAGGGCTGCGACTTCCTGTGCCACCCCGACAAACTCGAGGGCAGCCGCAAGGGACGCAAATGCCACAACAGGGACTTCCCTCCTTCGGATCTCATCGTCCTGGACGACGCCTTCCAGTACCGCAGCCTCAGACCTTTCATTTCCATAGTCCTCGTGGACTGGAACCGTCCTCTGAACAAGGACCATCTGCTTCCTCTCGGGAGGCTTCGCGACCTGCCGGAGAGACTGCGCAAGGCGGACATGATCATAGTCACGAAATGTCCCGTGTATATGGAGAACTGGGAGAAGGCCGGATGGGTCAAGACCCTGGGCATCTCGGACTTCGACACGTCGAGCTGCGAGGGCGTGAACCGTGACGGCAGGAAAGTCAAGGTCTTCTTCACCTGCATACGCTATCAGGAGCTGCAGCCGGTGTTCCCGGAGGACGGGGACAAGCGCTTCACCTATTCCAAGAAGCTCATACTCTTCACAGGCATAGCCAAGGACACCCCTCTGAGGATGTACCTGAGTGACAGGTACAAGATTGTCAGGCGCTTCAATTTCAACGACCACCACAAGTACCGGGCGATGGACATAAGGAGAATAATGTCCGCCGCGCAGGAGAACCCCACAGCCGTGGTGGTGTCAACCGTGAAGGACAGCCAGAGGCTGATGGATTGCAAAAAGGTACCTGAAACCCTCAGACAGAGGTTGTTCCAGATACCTATCAAAGTGGTCTTCCTCACCGGGGAGGAAAAGGCCATATTCACTTCTTCTCTTCTGGGGCGGCTGAGAGAATTTCGTTCTGAATAGCCACTGATTCCTCGTGGATGGCGTTGAAAACCTCCGAGAGGAATTTTTCGGAGAGGCCGTATTCCCTGCCGTGCTCAACCATATTCGAGAGTATAGTGTCCCATCTGCTGGCCTGCACTATGGCGATGTTGTGGTCCCTCTTGTAGGTTCCTATCTTGCGGCTGACCTCCATTCTCTGCTTGAACATATGCAGAAGGGTCTCGTCGATGACATCGATCTGGGCCCTGAGCTGGTCGATTCCCTCCCTGTACTCGACGCTGTCGCTGTCGTTGTCCCTGACGGTGAGGTTTGCGAGCATCTTGCCCAGGTCTTCAGGAACAAGTTGCTGCTTGGAGTCGCTCAGCGCGGATGCAGGGTCGCAGTGTGACTCGACCATAAGGCCTTCCAGACCGAGGTCAAGGGCCCTCTGGGAGATTTCCTGTACATATGCCCTCGCACCACCCATATGGCTCGGATCTGCGAAGAAAGGCAGCTCAGGGAAGCGGGTCCTGAGCTCGATAGCTATGTTCCAGCCCGGTTCGTTGCGGTAGTTGGTCTTCTGGGATGAGGAGAAGCCCCTGTGGATGACTCCGAGCTTCTTCACACCTGCCCTGTTGAGCCTCTCGAGGGCTCCTATCCACAGGTCAAGGTCAGGATTGACCGGATTCTTCACGAGCACCGGGATGTCGGTGTCCTTGAGGGCGTCGGCGATTTCCTGGACGAGGAAAGGATTGGCGGTGGTCCTGGCGCCTATCCACACCATATCCACACCGTACTTGAGACACTCGAAGACATGCCTTTCGCTTGCGACCTCGGTAGCGACCTTGAGGCCATATTCATTCTTTACTTTCTGGAGCCACTTGAGGCCGGGTACGCCTATGCCTTCGAAGCATCCCGGATGGGTGCGCGGTTTCCATATTCCGGCCCTGAAGACGTGTATGCCTTCGGCCTTGAGACCGGCTGCTGTCCTGAGAACCTGCTCTTCGCTCTCGGCGCTGCAAGGTCCTGCGATGACCATAGGTCGGGGAAGAGTGAAGAAACCCCATTCGCTCACGGGTGTAAGATCCAATGTTGCCATTTCGTTTTATTTTATCAATTTGTTTATCTTTTCCATTGCATTGACAATGACTTCCTCTCCTGCGCAAAGCGAGGCGCGGATGTAGTTATCGCCGTTGTGTCCGAAGACCAGTCCCGGGGTGATGAACACGCCGGCCTCGTAGAGGAAACGGTCCGAGAGCCTCTCTCCCAGGGTTTTGGACGTGTCGGTGCCCTCCAGGAACGGATTGTCACCGTCCACCCTGCCCCATACGAAGAGTCCTGCGGTACCGCGGTCATAGCGGGCACCTATCAGGTCGAAGAGCTTCCATACCAGTTTCTTGCGGGAACGGTACATCTCATTGAGGGACGAGAACCACTCCGGGCCCTGCGCCAATGCAGCCACGGAAGCGAGCTGCATGGGCTTGAACGAGCCTGAATCCATCTGGCTCTTGACCTTGAGAATCTCGGTGACATATTCAGACGCCGCCGCGACCATTCCGACACGCCATCCGGCCATATTGTGGGCCTTGCTCAGGGAGTTCAGTTCTATGACGCATTCCCTTGCGCCTTCCGCGGCGAGCATGGAAATCGGGTTGTCGTTGAGTATGAAGCTGTAAGGGTTGTCGTTGACCAGCAGTATCCTGTGCCTGAGGGCGAAGTCCACGAGCCTGCGGTAGAGTTCTGGCGTAGGCACGGCGCCGGTCGGCATACCCGGATAGTTGGTCCACATCATCTTCACCCCTTCGAGGTCCATGTTCTCAAGTTCGTCGAAGTCGGGATACCATCCGTTTTCCTCCTTGAGGGAGTAGTTGAGCACCTGCGCGCCCACCATCTTCGCGGCGGAAGAATAGGTCGGATAGCCCGGGTCCGGAATGAGCACCTTGTCACCCTCGTCTATGAAGGTCAGGAATATGGTGAGGATTCCTTCCTTGGAGCCCATCAGGGGCTGTATCTCGCTCCCGGGGTCAAGTTCCACACCGTAGTAGCGGGAGTACCATCCCGCGAAGGCCTCCCTCAGCTCGGGCAGGCCGACATATGGCTGGTACTTGTGGCTGTCAGGGAGCCTGGCCGCCGAACAGAGCGCTTCTATGGCCTCCTGTGGCGGCATCCCGTCCGGAGAACCTATGCCCAGGTTTATCACCGGATCGAGGCCCTCCGCCTTGCGTTTGGCGTTAAGCGCCGCTATCTCCTTGTTCTTCAAGGAGAAGAAATATTCCCTGACGGTTTCCGTCCTGTGTGCTGGTCTGATTATCATAATGCTGAAGGATATTCGCCGAGTATGTTGATGTCGTCAATGAGAGGCCTGACCGCCGAAAGCGCCTGCTGATATCTCTCATAGTCCTCGAACCTTATGTCAATATAGAAGAAGTACTGCCACTGCCTTCCCGGTATAGGGAGCGACTGCACCCTGGTCAGGTTCATGTCGTAGAAAGACAGAATGGTAAGAATATGCGCCAGCGAACCCGGCTTGTGCGGCAGGGTGAAACAGATCGAAGCCTTGTTTATCCTGTCCTGAGGAACCTCTATCGCATCGTCCAGTATGAGGAAACGGGTGAAGTTGGTCTTGAAAGTCTCGATCTCCGGCTCGAGTATCTCCAGCCCGTACATCTGCGCCGCCAGCTTCGAAGCGACCGCGCCCACTCCCATCAGATTCTGCTCAGCAAGGTCTGCCGCGCTCTTGGCGGTATCCTCCGCCTCGACCATCCTCATCCAGGGACAGCGGGTCTCGAAGAACTCGCGTGTCTGGTTTATCGCCATATAATGCGAACGAACTTCCCTGATGTCCTCGAGCTTCTGGCCCGGAAGAGCCATAAGGTTCTGATGAATATGGAGATATATTTCGCCCTTGATTTTCTGGCTGTACTTGCGCAGCAGTTCGAAATTCGGGAGAAGTCCGCCAGAAATGGTGTTCTCGATGGCCATGATGGCGCAGTCTGCCACGCCCTGTTCCATCGCCTTGTAGAGGCCGTCGAAGGTGGAGCACTCCACTATCCGGGGCATCTCGGCGAAGTTTCCGCCGTAGTAGCGCCGCGCGGCTTCCTCATGGAAGGAGCCCGCAAAGCCCTGTATTGCAACTCTTCTTGACATAAACCGTTAAGTCCGTTTGTTCAGGAATCCGGGGATTCCGATTTAAAAAAAGGCTGTCCGCATTCCCGGACAGCCTTGAAATCTCTCTGATTGACATACAAGCGCACGCGACCGGGTTTTACAGCTCCCTGAGGAAACCGTAAAAATAAAATCGGCTGCTAAATCGTGTGCTGTAGTTCATCATATCTGCGGCAAATATATGAATAATCTTCAATATCCAAACCCTGCTGACAAAAAAATCAGACAGTCATTATTTCCTTTTCCTTCCCGGCGATGATGGTGTCGATGTTCTTAACCATCTTGTCGGTCAGCTTCTGAACCTCGTCCTCGGCCTCCTTCTCGGAGTCCTCAGGAAGTCCGTCGTTCTTCTGGGCCTTCTTCAGGGCGTCCACAGCATCACGGCGGGCATTCCTGATGACTATCTTGGCATTCTCACCTTCGCCCTTGGCCTTCTTGATGAGTTCCTTTCTCCTCTCCTCGGTGAGGGCCGGTACCACGCAGCGTATGACTTCGCCGTTGTTGGACGGGGTGAAGCCCAGGCTGGCGTCGATGATGGCCTTCTCTATCTTGGAAATCATGCTCTTCTCCCACGGCTGTATCGCGAGAGTCCTCGCGTCAGGAGTGGTCACGGAAGCCACCTGCGCGAGAGGTGTCGGAGTTCCGTAATAGTCAACGTGGACATTGTTGAATATGGCAGGGTTGGCCTTGCCTACACGATAGCTCCTGAGGTTCTCCTCAAGATACGCTGTCGCATCCTTCATCTTACCCTCGGCTGTGCTGATGATTTTCTTTGCATTCTCGGGAATCATATCAAATCTTGTTATATGGTTGCTTATAGGTGTACGAGGGTACCGACCTTTTCGCCCTTGAGCAGGCGTGTGAGGTTGCCCCTGCAGTTCATGTCGAACACAATTATCGGCATATTGCCGTCGCTGCACAGCGCGAAGGCGGTGCTGTCCATAACTTTCAGATGCCTGGTCATCGCCTCTTCGAAGCTGAGCTCGTCATATCTGACTGCGGTAGGATCCTTCTCCGGATCGGCGGTATAAACTCCGTCGACCCTGGTACCCTTGAGCAGTGCGTCAGCCTTTATCTCGAGAGCCCTGAGCGCCGCGCCGGAATCGGTGGTGAAGAAAGGATTGCCGGTGCCTCCCGCGATGAGGGCAACACCGCCCCTCTCCATCAGGGCTACCGCATCATCCCTCATATAATACTTCGCAACAGGTTCCATCGGGGTCGCCGTGAAGACCTGGGCCTCCACGCCCTGTTCCCTGATGAACATGGAGAGGGCGAGCGAATTGATCACGGTGGCGAGCATGCCCATCTTGTCGCCGTCCACCCTGTCGAAACCCTTGCCCACGCCCTGAAGGCCGCGGAAGATGTTGCCTCCGCCGTTCACTATCGCAATCTGGAGTCCGGCTTTCGCGGCCGACGCTATCTCTTCTGCATATGCCTGCAGGGTTTCCGTGTCGAAACCCTTTCCCTGCGGGCCTCCGAGGCTTTCGCCGCTGAGCTTGAGGAGTACCCTCCTGTATTCATTCGCCATATGAAAAATTCTTAAAACAATGCCTTGAAAAGGTATGATTCAGCATTTGAAACGCTAACAAATTTAAAAAAATATTATGAATCTTGCAAGAAAGGATATATCTTTGCGAACACTAACAATTCCAAAAATAAAGTAAGGACAGTTTATGGCTAACGCATTCCACTATTCCATCGGCAGAAAATTCATTCAGGCGGTCAGCGGAGCATTTCTCATCATCTTCCTGCTCCTCCACGCCACAATCAATTTCTTCTCTGTGATCGACTCCTTCACAGGCAAGTTCGGAGTTGTCGCAAATGATGACAAACTCTTCTCTGCCGGAGACGGCCTTTTCCAGCTGGGATGCGACTTCATGTCCACTCCTGTCATAACCATCATGGTACCGGTGCTTGCACTGGGTTTCCTCATCCACATCGGTTACGGAATCTATCTTTCCTATTATAACATGAGAGCGCGCGGCGGTGTGAAGCGCTACGAGGTCGCAAGCAAGGCGAAGGCCGATTCATGGGCTTCCACCAATATGCTTGTACTCGGCATCGTGATCCTCGGCATCGTCTTCTTCCACCTCACCCATTTCTGGGCCGATATGCAGCTCAAGGAATTCACCGGCGGAGAGGCTGAGAACCCTTATCTCCTGCTTACCACCGTATTCGGAAGCCTCTTCAATCTCATCGTTTACCTCGTCTGGTTCGTAGCAGTCTGGTACCACCTCTGCCACGGCTTCTGGAGCATGTTCCAGACAGTGGGTTGGTCCGGTTCCATCTGGATGAAGAGACTGAAGGTCATCGGTGTCATAGTTGCGACCATCATCTGCCTGATGTTTGTCACGGTTGCAGTAAATGCCTACATAATGGCATAAGGAAAATGACAGTACAAAATTACCGGGTTGACCTTCCTTACGGAAAGTCAACCCGTTTTTCGATAAGTGATAAGGACTCCTGAAACAGTTCAGCACAATTCCAATAACATTATACATCAACTTAATGAACAGACAAATGAAAGAAAAGATTCCCTACAAGATCTACCTTGAGGAACACGAAATCCCTACTCAATGGTACAACGTCCGCTCGGATATGAAAAACAAGCCGGCTCCGCTTCTCAACCCTGGTACGGGTCAGCCGCTCAAGGCAGAAGACCTCGAACCAATCTTCTGCAAGGAGCTGGTAAAACAGGAACTGGACAATGACACCAAATGGATCGACATCCCTGAAGAGGTGCTCACTTTCTACAAGATGTACCGTCCGTCTCCGCTGGTGAGGGCTTATTTCCTTGAGAAGGCTCTCGGCACCCCGGCGAAAATCTACTACAAGTTCGAAGGCAACAACACCTCCGGCAGCCATAAGCTCAACTCCGCCATCGCACAGGCATATTACGCGAAGGAGCAGGGACTCAAGGGCGTGACGACCGAGACCGGTGCCGGCCAGTGGGGCACGGCCCTGAGCATGGCTTGCCAGTTCTTCGGACTTGACTGTCAGGTGTATATGGTAAAGTGCTCCTATGAGCAGAAGCCTTTCCGCCGCGAAGTGATGAGGACTTACGGTGCAAAGGTCACTCCTTCCCCAAGTGACACCACGAATGTGGGCCGCAAGATACTCGCTGAGTTCCCGGGTACCAGCGGCAGCCTCGGTTGCGCGATTTCCGAAGCGGTCGAGGCGGCAGTAACCCAGGAGGGCTACAGGTACGAACTCGGATCGGTGCTGAACCAGGTGCTCCTGCATCAGAGCATCATAGGCCTTGAAGCCAAGACCGCCCTTGACAAGTACGGCATCAAGCCTGACATCATCATAGGCTGTGCCGGAGGCGGTTCGAATCTCGGAGGCCTCATCGCTCCGTTCGTGGGAGAAAAGCTCAGGGGCGAGGCCGACTACAGGATCATCGCAGTTGAGCCGGCTTCCTGCCCAAGCTTCACCAGAGGCAAGTTCGCATATGACTTCTGCGATACCGGAATGATCTGCCCTCTGGCGAAGATGTACACCCTCGGCAGCCAGTTCATCCCGTCTCCGAGCCATTCGGGCGGTCTGCGTTTCCACGGTATGAGCACCGTGCTCTCACAGCTCTATCACGACGGTCTCTTCGAGGCCAGGGCCGTGGAGCAGACCTCAGTCTTCGAGGCCGCAACCCTCTTCGCCCGTGCAGAAGGCACCCTCCCTGCTCCTGAGAGCAGCCACGCCATCAGGGTTGCCATCGACGAGGCTCTCAAGTGCAAGGAAACCGGAGAAGAGAAGACCATAGTCTTCGGCCTTACCGGAACAGGTTACTTCGATCTGGTCGCATACGGCGAGTACAATTCAGGCAAGATGAAGGACGTGATTCCTACCGACGAGGATATCGCCGCCAGTCTGGCCAAGCTTCCAAAAGTTGACTAGTTTTCATAATAAAGGATGGCCAGTGGGCCATCCTTTTTCGGCCCCAATTCCGTAACGCCTGTTTTGGAAAAACGTAGCCCACCTATAAAATTCCAACATCTGCGCAAAAAAGGTGACCCTTTCGGGCCACCCTCATAAGATTACATCCGTATTCCGGATCATATCGCCCGGCACTTTTCCTTGAGCCATGCGGCGATTTCCGGCGCAAGGCGAGGCGCGAGGTCACGGTAGACTGAGGCGTTGTAGTCGTTGAGCCACTTGATTTCTTCAGGGGTGAGAAGTTCCTTCTTCACGACAGATGTATCGATATGGCAACGGGTGATGGTGTTGAACCTGTACCAGGTACCGAACTCATTGGTGCCGGCATCCTCCACCACGAAGACATTCTCATGCCTTACGCCATGCATGCCCTCACGGTATATGCCGGGCTCATTGGTATTGACTATGCCAGGAACATAAGGATATGAGTTGAAGTTCTGGCGGAATTCCTGTGGCCCCTCGTGAACATTCAGGAAGAAGCCCACGCCATGTCCGGAACCGTGGCCGAAATTGCGTTTCTGCTGCCACAGGCCGTTCCTGACAAGAATGTCGAGGTGGCATCCGCAGGTACCCTTCGGGAATATGGCCATGGAGAGGTCGATATGGCACTTCAGCACGAGGGTATAATCCTCCTTTTCGAGCTCGGTGCAAGGACCGCAAGGCATGGTCCTGGTGGTGTCCGTGGTACCGAAGAGGTACTGTCCGCCGGTATCGCAGAGGTAGAAGCCGTGAGGCTCGATGACAGGCGCGTTCTCCATCGGAGTCACATAATGAGGCAGGGCCGCGCCTGGACCGTATGCGGATATGGTCTCAAAGCTGTCTCCCATATATCCCGGTATCTGCTGGCGGTATGAGGTAATCTTCTCCGACGCCTCCCACTCGGTCACGGTCTCACCTGCAGAGAGCTGGTGCTCAAGCCAGTAGAAGAAGCGCTCGAGAGCTATGCCCTCCTCGATGTTGGCCTCGATGAAGCCCTTGATCTCGGTAGGGTTCTTGATGGATTTGCGGAGCGGAACCGGGGATTGCGCAAGCTGCAGCCCTTCCTGGCCGAGATTGGCCATTATCACGTTGTAGAGGTTGTAGTTGAGAGTTCCCGGATCTGCCCAGAGACGTTTGCCCTCAAGAGCCGCTATGCCCATCTCGACATCCGAATACGGCAGCACATCGACCGCATCCTTCCGGAGCTCGTCAAAGCTTGCGGCAGTCTCCCCGTCCGGAGCCACGTGGCTGTTCTTTACCACATACCACTGGACTTTGTCCTGAGTAACAAGAAGATAGGAATAGATTACCGGGTTGTAGTTCACATCCGAACCGCGCACATTCAGCATCCATACTATTTCGTCCAGGGCAGTCAACAATATCGCCGAGCATTTCTTTGCCTCCATCTCGGACCTGAGCCATGCTATCCTTTCCTGCCTGCTCTCACCCGCCAGTTCTGCGCTAAGGGTTATGATGGGCGACTGAGGATATGCCGGTCTGTCCTCCCAGAGCTCATCCAGCAGGTCAGGAGCGTTCACGAGCGAATATGTCATCGCTCCGGTGCCTTCGCTGCGTCCGGCCTCTTCGAATGCGGACCTGATGTCAGAGACGGCAGACAAGGTCTGGGTCATACCGTCAAGCGCCACGACCACCTGACCCTCCTTGTCCGCAAATGCATGTTTTGCAAGCCATTCCGGAATGAGCACCTGCTCAGGAACCCTGGTCTTGTGAAGTTCGTATCCGGTTCCCGGCAGCACCTTGTTCGCCTGGATGAAGTATCTGGTGTCGGTCCAAAGTCCCGCATGGTCTTTGGTGATGACCAAATCTCCGCATTCTCCCGCGAAACCGGTGAGCCACTGCACCTGCTTCCATCTAAGGCCCGGATACTCGCTGCTGTGCGGGTCCGAAGCGGTGATGACAAGAGCGTCCCAGCCATTTGATTCCATCATCTGGCGGACCTTCTGAAGTCTCTGGAAATATGTGTTCATAAATAAGGTATTTGTTTAGTGTCTTATCCGTGAAAGATAGTCATTTTTCAGACAAGTATCCTTATGATTTCGTCTGAAATGAAGAAAGAAGACTCCGGAATGCGTATCCGCGCCTCTCCCCCTGCAGCAACCTCCGCCAGCAGACCTTCAGCCAGCAGCCTACCAATCACGGCGGCATCCGCATTCTCCCTCAACCAGCGCCCATCCACACCGGCAGCCGTACGAAGCCCCAGCATCAAGCTTTCGGTACGCACATCCTCATCGCCAAGTATCTCTTTTTCACTTGAATATGGCAACGTGCCCCGTCCGCTCCCCAGCTCTCCGTTCCAGCTGCGCATCCTGCCGTCGAAGCTGTGGGCGCCGGCACCCAGACCCACATAGGGCCTGCGGTTCCAGTAGGCGGAATTGTGGACAGCCTCCCTGCCCGGCCTGGCGAAATTCGATATCTCATAGTGAGCGTATCCGTGGTCGGCAAGATGACGGCAGAGCAGGTCATACTGTCTCCTGCAGTTGTCCTCATCCTCATCCGCATAACGCCCGGAGGCCCTGAGACGTTCCAGGGCGCTCCCATCCTCGACCGAGAGCTGATATGCGGAGATATGCTCCGGTGCTCCACGCCCCCCCATATCCACCGCAGCATCGAGGGTACGTTGCCATATTCCGTCATCCATTCCGGATATGCCGAAGATGAGGTCGATGCTGATATTGGAGATTCCGGCCTCGCGCAGGAGTTCGTAGGCGCGTAAGGCGCGGGCGGAGTCGTGGCGGCGGTTCATCCAGCGGAGTATGCCGTCATCGAAGGACTGGACGCCCATGCTGATGCGGGTCACGCCGAGTCCGGCAAGGGCATCGGCATATTCCTTTCCTCCCGTGACTATGTCCTCGGGATTGACCTCAAGGGTGAATTCCCGATAGGGGCCGTAAGGGAGTGCCGCGCCGAGGGTATGAAAAAAAGAAAGCGGGAGGACAGACGGAGTCCCCCCACCTATGTAGAGCGTATTCAAATCCAGCGTTCCTTCAATCTCCTCCTTTCTGGCGGAAGCCTCAGCGGCAAGCGCGTCGGCATATTCAGAAAAAAGGGTTTCGGACTTCGTGCCCGTGAGTTCGGAGTAGAACCCGCAGTAAGTGCAGAAGCTGCGACAGAAGGGAACGTGGACGTAAATCATTATCTGAGCATCAGTTCGGCTGTTCCGAGGAGAGTCTGTTCGGTGTACATCTCCACGGTGTAGATGCCGCTGGTGTACGACGGGATGTCGTTGAGATAGATGCTCAGGTCAACCTCGCTGCCTTCGTAGTCCACCTCGCGGGATGCGGATGCCACCATGGCCTCGTCGCCGCAGGTGAAGGAAATCCTGCTGCTGTTGGTGAGTATGATGCCGTCCGGGTCCTTGACCCTCATATAGACGGTGAGCGGGCCTCTGGGCGCGAGCTCGTTCTCCACGAGGCTCAGGCTGGCCATCAGCCTGACGGTCCTGCTGCTCCTGTCGGTAACCTTGTCGGAAGAATTGTAGGCGTGGAGGCTTATGCCCCTGGCCTTTATGACCGAGCCGGCTGCAACCTGTCCGCTGAGTTCATCCACCTTCTGGCTGAGCTCCTCGTTGTCCTTCCTGCTCTGCGCAACCTCCCTGCGGGCCTCGGCCACATCGGCTGTCAGCTTGTGGTTCAAGGTGTTGAGAGAATCTATCTGGACTATGTAATTCCTCATTATGCTCCTGAGGGTTCCGAGTTCCTTCTCATACTGGCGCATCTTCGCCCTGTTGGTCGCATCGGTGCTCTTGATCTTCTCGAGAAGAGCGGCAACCTCAGCCCTGGAAGTGTCGAGCTGCGAGTTGATGGAATCGTAGTCCGAGGAGAGGCTGTCATAGTCACTCTTGAGCTGCTCAAGTTCGGACACGAGGTCCTGCTTCTCGTCGTTGAGTTCTGACACAAGGGTATAGAAGCCGCCCTCCGCAGTGGTCCCGCTGGCCTGGATTGCCTTTCTGACCATCGCGTTCCTGTATGTAATGTACCCCAGTGCCACCAGCAGGATGGCACACACAGCCGCCAAAACAATCGTGACCATCCTGAGGGAATTGTTCTTCCTTTCCCTCTCTTCACGCGCAATGCGCTCCAATGGATCTTCTGCCATAATTTTCCTGATTAATAAATGTTCGTCCTGCAAAAATAACAAAAAAATCGACCGGGATGCTGCTTGTCAGCGCAAGCTTGCCGGAATCCCGGGAAATTCGCATATATTTGTAGAAACAGCAAAAATCATGAAATACCTCCGCAGATCAGTCAAATACTTTTTCTATTTCGCGATACTCTTCGTCATAATCATGGTCCTTATGGTGGCCCTGGGAGCTGTCGAAGCCGATATCGACCTCATGTTCAGGAAGGGATACGAATCCCTGTGGCAGATAGCCCTGATGCTGGTGGTCATCAGCGCAGCATATCCGTACTTCGGCTTCATGAAGAAGGAGACCATAATCCCCGGAGAATATGCCGAAATACGCGGCGGCATCATCGCGTATATGGAAGAAAGGGGTTATATGCTGGTCAGCGAGGAGGGAGAGAATCTCCGCTTCCGTTCAAGGAGCGTCGTCAGGAGGATATTCAGGATGTTCGAGGATGACATCACCATGACCAGGTCGTTCACCGGTTTCACGATGGAAGGTCTGAGAAAGGATCTGGTCAGACTCAGCAGCGGACTGGAGTACAAGTTCAGGAATCCTGATGCCTGATTTTTGCAGGAACAAAGCGGAAACGACCAAACTCACACCGCCATGAAAGAAGAATTCAAGACCGTGGCGCGCTTCAGCAGCGTGCAGTCGGCGGAAATCACCGCCGGAATGCTCAGGGCAAACGGAATACCTGCAATGGTCCTGGGCGAGGCTTCGTCCTACCCTGTCATCAATGCCGTGATCGACGGAATCGAAGTGAAGGTCAGCGCCGATGATTATGAGGAAGCCCTGAAGCTTCTCTGACCGTCATCTCACAGTTCCTGCAGTCGAAGCCCAGGGCAAGGCGCCTTCCGTTATTGACCAGGAAAAGTTCCGACCGGTTTCTGGTGTCAGAGTGCATCAGGCACATTCCCAACTCGTACCTGATGCAGTATTTGGTGCGCATCAGTTCGGCACCGCCTGCGTGCGAAAGTTCGTAGGCCTCATCCACCTGTGCCGCCCCGTGGTCGAGGCAGACCTGTCTCGAGAGGGCATTGGAAACATTCCCCCTGTAATCGATATGCCTGCCTGAGAGCAGGGATGAGCTGCAGTCCTCGCAGCCCGGACCCTTGAGCGGGGTGCAGAGACACTGCGTGCGGTCCAGTTCCTCTGCCAGGGCCCGCCTGATGGCGTTGAGGGAGGCTGCGCTGAGCAGAGGCAGCGGCCTTCCGACCAGCTTCACGAGGGTGAACTCGTAATCCCCGGTCTTCCTTCCCATCTGGACTTCGGCCATTGAACGCATCCTGTCCTGGTTGTCGGCGGTCACCCCGCCGCATTCCTGCCTGACTGAAACCTTCCTTCCGTCCGCCGTAAGAGCTTCAGCCACAACCGTATGGTTGCCTGAGGCATCTCTCGAGAAAGCCAGACTGACCTCTGCCGGAATATCCCTGCTGCAGGTGCCCGCCTGGAGTTCCCTCTCGAAGGCGGCACTGACATTGCGATAGAGCGTGACACCCGGCCTTATGCCCTGCACCTCCTTGCATATGACGGTGTTGCCCTCGCAGAGCTCGGCCCTGAAGCCTGTCACCTCGCCACCGGAGGTGAAGGTGAATCCGTCTCCGTTGGCAAGCCTTACACCCGGCAGGGTGCGGACTAGCAGCTCGAGGCCGCGGCGGCCGGGCTTCACGTTCACGACCATTCCGACTTCCTCCCCCCTGCCCTTGGCTATGTCCATGGCTGCCCAGCGGCCGCGGCGACCGTCCAGGAAAAGTTCGGTATAGCCCCGGTTGAAGGTCTTGGAGAGATCCGGATTGAAACCCCTGACCACATTGCCGTAGGAGGCGCGGCAGTATCTTTCAGGATGTTCGCTGACCAGCCTGTCCAGACCCAGGGAATAGCTTCTGGTGACGTTGCGCACGTAGGAGATGTTCTTGAGGCGGCCTTCTATCTTGAAAGAGCAGACCCCGGCCTCCGCGAGGTCTTCAAGACGGTCTGAAAGATTGTAGTCCTTGAGCGAAAGCAGGGCCTTGTTCCTGACCAGAGTATTCCCCTCCGCATCCTCCAGGTCATAACGGGACCTGCAGGCCTGGGTGCAGGCTCCCCTGTTGGCGCTGCGGCCGGCCAGATGTTCCGAAAGGTAGCACTGGCCGCTGTAGCATACGCAGAGCGCTCCGTGAACGAAGAATTCCAGCTCCGCATCCGTGGCGGCCCTGACAGCCCTGATGTCTTCGAGGGAAAGCTGTCTCTCCAGCACCAGACGGGAAAAGCCCAGACTGGAGTACATCCGCGCCGCTTCGGGCGTGCGTATGGCACACTGGGTGGAGGCGTGGAGAGGAACCTTGATGCCGGCCTTTGCGGCCAGCCTGACCAGGGCCAGGTCCTGGACTATGAAAGCGCTCACCCCGGCTTTCTCGAGGCTGCGCATCAGTTCTTCCGCCCTGTCCAGCTCCGAATCGTAGAGTATGGTGTTGAGGGTCACGAACACTCTGGCTCCGTAGCGCGCCGCGTGGGCGCAGACCCGTGCGACCTCCGCCACTTCATTGGAGGCGTCCTGACGGGCGCCGAAGGACGGACCCGCCATATACACGGCATCGGCACCGCAGTCTATAGCCGCGATGCCGATTTCAGCGTTCCTGGCCGGAGCCAGAAGTTCGAGATAAGTCATATTACTTGCTGAGAGCGTCCACCTGTGCCTTGGCCTGTGCGCCATAGGTAGGATCCGCGAGCACCTTCTTGTAGTTCTCGAGAGCCTTTGCCTTGTTGCCGGCCTTCTGATAGAGGGCGGCTACGGTGAAGGTGATTGCACCTGCGTTCTTGGCAGCCGGTGAGAGCTCGAGGTACTTCTCGTAGTTTGCGATGGCGTCAGCGTCCTTGTTGGCCTTGGTCGAAGCCTGACCTGCGATGAGGTATGCCTGTGCGTTCTCTGCATATTCGGCTGACTCGACAGCGGCTGCGATGGCATCCGCGTTCTTGCCTGCCTTCAGGTCAGCAGCAGCCTTCTTGAGAAGGGCGCTTCCGAGCACCTTCTTGGCATTCGCGCCCTGACCGTTGGCCTCAGCGGTAGCGAGGGCCTCCTTTGCAGCGGCGAAGTCTCCGAGATTGGAGAGGCACTGCACGATTCTGAGGGCAGCCGCACCGTTCTCAGGGTCAGATTCGAGGACAGCCTTGAAGCTTTCCACTGCCTTTGCATAATCCTTTGCGTTGAATGCGTCGGTTCCTGCAGCCATTGACTTGGCTCCGGTGATGACAGGGATAAGGTCTGCAACCTCGGCTACCACTTCCTCGTTGCCATATTCAGCTGCTTTTGCTGAAGCTTCCTTAATCTTTGCGAGGGCGTCGTCGAAATTCTTGTCGTTGTAAAGCTCCTTGCCGATGGAAAGGATGAGGCTTGGAATCGTGCTCTTGCAGTTTGCCACGAGATCAGCGCCCTCTTCTCCGCAGGCCTCACCGAGTGCGAGAGCCTCCTGGAATGCAGACAGCGCCGCTTCCTTGTTTCCCATAGAAAGCTGCTCCGCACCTGAGTTGTATGTTTCGGTGGCAGAAGCAAGATCCTGTGCATTTACGATGCAGGCGGCAAAGAATGCCGCGATGACAGTAAGAACGATTCGTTTCATTGTTATCAGTATTTAATATTAATAATCAGTCTGACGGGTCTGTAGCGTGGTATCCTATTTGCTGTTGGAACAGACCTAACATGACAAATATAACAAAATTCTCGTAGTTTTGTAATTCCGAGTCAAAATATGAAATCAATCACAAAACATATCGCATCTTTTCTGGTCCTGGCGCTCTGCTTCCCAATTATCGTGCCAGCCGAAGATCTGCCTTCACTCCCGGCAGCTTCCAACATACGGGCGGGCTCTCTCCCGAACGGTGTGAACTATTATATCGTGCAGAACAGCAGCCACAAAGGCATGGCTGACATAGCGCTCGTGCAGAAGGTGGGAAAGGCGGACGAGGAGCCCCGGCAGAAAGGTTCGGTGACCGTGGCTGCCAGGGCGGCGCTCACGGATCTCCCCCATTTCTCGCACAACAGTCCTTTCGGATATCTCAACGGAAAATCCATCCTTCCCTCCTCCACCGGTTTCGTGAGGGCCGGGGAGGAAGCCACCATATACCGTTTCGAGAATCTGGTGCAGGCCAGGAAGGCCGATATCGTGGACTCGACCCTGCTTCTGGTATTTGACATAATCAGCAGGGGCAACGAAAAGATGGATAAGATGTATGCTCCTGAAAATCAGGCGATAATTGTTTCAGGTGACATTGAGCCTGACGCCATACGCGGAAAGATGGACATACTTTCGATGTTCATCCCGAAGAAGAGTTCATCCCCAAAGGAAAGACCTTACGAATGGCGACCTTCCGACAAGGCGGAAGCGGAGCTGGTCCCTGCCTGCGGCAAGGTCGGGGTATATGCCGAATATTCGTCTCCGCGCAGTGCTGCGGAGGATATGGCAACGGTGCTTCCGCTCGTGTCTTCGCGTTACGCAAAGGAACTGGAGATAGCCCTGCGCAGACGCCTGGGGACCGTGCTCGAGAAGGAGCGCATACCTTATGCCTCAATAGATTTCAGCTATACCGGCAGCGGCGACACCCCTTATGACGAGAAGGTCAGGATGGGAATCAGGACCACTGAGGCATATTTGGAGAAGGCCGCGGCCTCACTGGCTTCAGTGCTTTCGAGCCTGGATGCCAACGGAGTGACGGAGAATGAGTTCCGCGCCGCGGAGAATGAATTCAGACTGAATATGGCGGACCGCTACGGGATAGACATGGTTACCAATGCCAGCTGTGTGGACAAGTGCATTTCCGCCTTCCTCTACGGCAGTTCGCTGGCTTCGGACAAGACCAACAGCGCCTTTTTCAGCAGGAGGGATATGGACATCACGACCTCCACCATGCTGTTCAACAATTTCGTGTCAGCCCTGCTGGACAGGGACAGGAACCTGCGGCTGGAGTTCCGGACCGATAACCCTGAGGCTGACGCTCAGGCTCTGGCCTCCGCTTTCAGGAATGCATGGGGCTCATTCGGGAAGGATGCGGAACGCTGTTTCATGGCCGACACCAGCATGCTCAAGAAAAGCAGCGGCAAGGCCAAGATACGCCAGGAAATGCCAGAACCGCTGACAGGAGGCCAGACCTGGACATTCACCAACGGCATCAGGGTGATTTTCAAGCAGGTAGGCAACGACGGACATTTCAGCTACTCCTGGCTCGTCAAGGGCGGATATTCATATATGCAGGACATACGGCCGGGCGAGAGCGCTTATCTTGGTGACCTGATCGGAACCTTCCGCAAGGGCGGCCTGTCCGGCAGGGAGTTCAACGACATGCTCAACTCCAACGGCATATCCCTTGAAACCACCGTCTCGATTTCCGACCTTACCATAAGCGGAAGCGCCCTGTCCCCGAAGTTCCCGCTGCTCGTCAAATCCCTCATCTCCCTTGCATATGACAGGGAGGAGGACAAGGTGGCATTTGGCTTCCTGAGGGACAGGATAGCCCTGGGTCTGATGGCGGACGACCCGGTTCAGGCCAGGCTGGACAGCCTGATGAACAGGGACATGAAGATGTCGGGCTACCGCAGGAAGCTGGCCCTAGAGGATGATTTCCAGCGCAGGGCTGCCCGCTATTACGATGACTGTTTCTCGAGGATGAACGACGGAGTGCTCATCATAGTCGGGGACCTTGACCCTGAGCAGACAAAAAAGACTCTCACCCAGTATCTCGGGGCCTTCAGGACAGACAAGGCATATGCCTACAGGTCCAGAGGCGCGGAGAACCGTATACGGAGCCGCAGCACGATGGTGCGTACGGCGGACAAGCCTGCCCTGGGCTTGGAGCTGAGCGCCGCCTTCAACTATACGGCGGAGAATTTCATGGCAGCGAACATCGCCGCCATATTCATGGAGGATGCCGTGGCGAAGGCAGCAGCGAAGGATGGCTGGATTCTCGACGCGCGTTCTTCCATTCTGATGTTCCCGGAGGAGAGCCTTGTGATGGACCTTCTGCTGGAAAGGGCTGATACTGACGGACTTCCGGCATCAATGGTCTGCGAGACTTCAGCCCGGACCGTGCTTGCCCACATCAGGGAGGCGATAAGCCGCGCGGGAGCAGCAGGCATAGACGAGGATGAGCTGAAGATCGGCAAGAGCATACTCTCAAACCTCTACAAGAGCTGGTCAGATGACCCGAAGACCCTCACCAGACTGCTGGTGTTGAGATATTCCTATGGCAAGGACCTGCTGAGCGACTATGCCGGGAAGATTTCCTCGGTTACCGTCAGGAGCGTGAACCCGATAATGGCCTCGCTTTCAAGGGACGGCATAGCGGAATATGTCCAGCAGATGAAGGATGTACCCGATTTCACCGAAATACCCCCGGCCGACAGCCCTCTTCCTGTCGTAGCGCCTCTCAGGCCTGCCGAGGGCAGTTTCTACTACCCGTATGACGGTTCGACCGTACCTCTGGACAGCCTCGACCTGAAGGACCTGGTGGACCTTCCTGTTCTGTACCTGCCTTGTGACAACTGCCCGGACAGTAGCGCCCTGAACCTGCCCGACAGCCTTTCCGCAAAGGACAGCCTCAGCCTGGGGAGGATTCTCTCCGGGGAAGACGGTCTTCCTGCAGAAGACATCCCAAACCAGGGGAGCAACCCTGACGCGGAGAAGGAGGGTCGCTCCGGGGAAGGCATATCCCTGAGGGAAATGACCGACAGTTCCTCGACAGGCCGGAGAATCAGGGTGATGAGTGTGGACAGCCTGGACATCATCCAGGCAGTCCCGAAGGAGGAAGAACCTTTCGAAACAGAAGAACACAATGACTAAGAGCGCTTTCGGAACCATAATCCAGATAGGTGACTGCCTCGTTTCCGAGGAGGTCGTGACCGAATATTTCGCCTGCGACTACGGCCGCTGCAGGGGTTGCTGCTGCGTGGTAGGGGACAGCGGAGCTCCTCTGCAGGAGTCTGAGGCAGAGGAACTTGAACGGAATCTTGACAACTATTCCGCCTTTCTCACCGAAGAAGGCCGCGCCGTTCTGGACCGGGACGGCTTCTTCCAGATTGACAGGGACGGGGATATGGTGACTCCCGTAATCTCCAGCCCGCACTTCGTGGAGGGTCTGGACTTCATACCCGGTACAGAAGGGCTGGTCGGAACAACCGGCCTGGAGGACTGCGCCTATATACGCTACGAAAAGGACGCCGAGGGCAAGACCATCTGCCTCTGCGGAGTCGAGAGGAGCTTCTACAAGGGTCTCTGCAGTTTCCGAAAGCCCGATTCCTGCTGGCTGTATCCCATTAGGGTGAAAGACCTGGGCAACGGGACCCGGGCTCTCAACCTCCACCGCTGGGCAATATGCGGCGAAGCCTTCGACAAAGGCAGGCGGGAGGGCACGAGAGTCTATCAGTTCCTGAAGGAGCCTCTGGTCAGCATATTCGGAAAAGACTTCTACGAGGCCCTGGATGCCGCCGCCCGCCATATCAACGGGGAGTGATCAGTATTCCACGAGTTCGAAGGTCAGTTCCACATCGCCGAAATTGCCGGTCTGGCCGGAGGTCTTCTCCAGATATGGTGCCGCGAGCTGTCCTCGCCACACCACGTCGTCCCTGGCCCTGATGGGCAGGTTCACGTCGAAGCCGTAGGTCCGAGACTTGATTTTCACCTCGCCGCTGCATTTCCAGCTGGTCATAGTCCCGCCGTCATCCTCGCTGATCATGAATGCGCAGGAATGGAGCTGTTCCGTCCACTGTGAGACCAGCACTGCATTGAAAGGTATGGACTCTCCTACCTGATTGCGCCTTACCACCACCATGAAGTCCGTGATGGAAGGATTGTAAAGCTGGAGTTCAGCCTCGGTGCTGGCGGAAAAATCTTCCACGCTGCCGCACTTGACGAAGAACTCACTCGCCCCTGCAAGCCAGGTATCGTAAGGTCTCCTTGCTTTGAATTCCTTAAGTATCAGTGTCTTGATTTTGGCGCCCCCTTCTTCGTCTTCACCGGCCTTGGTCTTGCCTATCACCACGGAGCCGCCTCCGGTCTCCCAGTCGGGATGTTCCCTCCTAAGCAGTTCCAGTGTCGTGTGCGAGCTGTCGCTGTTGCGGTTGATTACCCATACCGGTTCCTTTTTGGCGGTTGCTTCAGAGACGAGAAGCACCTCCAGCTCCGTCTTCCCGTTCCTGCGTACCATCCTGTAGCCCTTGCTGGTCTCTGAATCGTCTCCCGGGTCGAAGGTAATGATGGGAGCGGTCTCCCCGTCCCAGCTGTCCGAATACGGCCAGTATATCTGCATGTCGGAACTGCCCAGGCTCTCGAGATAGCTCTCGGGATTGAGTCCGGCGTCCCCTGCCCTGGTACCCATACTCTTCACATATTCCGCGATCAGGTCACGCAAGGGTTCCGTATAGGATCCCGTAGCCCTGGTCCCATCCTTCGGACCCACGCCCGCGCCCGGGTCGGAGAAGAGGTCACAAAGCATGTACTCCTCATCATATCCATTTGATACAGAGCAATTCACGGCATCATATACCTCATCGTACTGAGCCTTCCCCATAGGGACGGAGGACAATATGATGGCGAATTCCTTCAGGTCTATGCCGAGTTGCTGCTGAGTTTGTGGCAGGGGATCTTCGCCCTTGCAGGAAGGTAGTGTTGCCAGAACTGCGGCAAGCAGTCCGGCCATGGCTTTTCTGTCTTTCATAGTTTTTTCCGCAAAGGGAAAAAATGAAAGCCGTTTATCCAAATTTTAAACGTTTATTTTGAGGGCAGGGTGCAAATTCATTGGAAAAACGTAGGTGGACTATGAAATTCCAAAAAATTTCAGGCGCGGAAGTAGCTGACGAAGCGGTCTTTGCCGTTGAAGTCGCTGAGGATTTGTGCGCCGCGCAGGCCTTCACCGTCGAAGAGGGCGGCGGTCTCACGGCCCAGGGTCTCGTTGATTTCGGTGATGCCCCATCCTCCGGGCGCCATCAGGCTGCGGCTCAGACGGGAGATGGCGAGATAGAAGCGGAGAGGGTCGGAATCGGGCACGAAGAGGGCGAGGCCGGGCTCGTAGTCGAGGACATTGCGTCTCATCTGTGCCTTTTCGGATATGGTGACGTAGGGTGGATTGCTGAGTATCAGGTCGTAAGGACCTTCGCAGGGGATGCCTTCCAAGGCAAGTACATCCGCCTTCAGGAATACGGGAGGAATGCAGTCTTCTCCCGGAAGTGCGGGCTGCTGGGAGGCGGCCAGGGCAAGGGCTTCAGGGGAAATGTCCACGGCGGTGACCTGCGCGCTCGGCACAGAGAGGGCAAGGGTCCAGGCTATGCAGCCCGAACCGGTGCAGAGGTCGAGTATGCGCAGAGGCCTGCCTTGCGGCTTCGGCATATTCTGGGCATGGCTTATTGCGGCTCGGCAGAGCAGTTCGGTCTCCGGACGCGGGATGAGTACGGAAGGGTCGACCTTGAAGTTGCGGCCGCAGAATTCAGTCTCTCCGAGGACGTATTGGATGGGACAACCCTCGAGCAGCCGGACCAGGGACGAGTCCAGAAGGGCGGCCTTGTCTTCGGGTATGGGCCAGCCGGGTTCGGTGACGTGGGTGTAACTGCGCGTTCCGAGCAGGGTCGTGGTCAACATCAACGCAACAGACCTTGCCTCCTGCTGCGGATACAAGGTCTGCAACGCCTCTGTGGCTTCCCTTACGAAAACGCCCAGCGTCATCATGAATTCTCGATTATGCCGGTGAGGAAGGCTGTCATGTCCATGCCCGCGGCGCGTACCATCTTAGGCACGAGCGAAGCGCTGGTCATGCCCGGTATAGTGTTGACTTCCAGGAAGTAGAGTCCGTCTTCGGAAGATATGTAGTCTATCCTGACTATGCCCTTGCATCCGAGGTAGTCGTATATGCGGCATGAGGTTTTCTGGATTTCGTCCCTGAGGCTGTCGTCTATAGGGGCAGGACAGAGTTCCTGGCTGTGTCCGTTGTACTTGGCATCGTAGTCGAAATAATCGTTTTCGGAGACTATCTCTATGACAGGCAAGGCTTTGGATGATACGCCGTCCCTATAGACCGCGCAGGTGAACTCCCTGCCCGGAACGGATTTCTCGACTATGACGGAATCGCCCTCGGTGAAAGCGTAGTTGACAGCGTCGGCCAGCGCAGCGGCCTCGGTGACCCTGCTGATGCCGAAGCTGGACCCGCCGTCGGTAGGCTTCACGAAGAGAGGCAGGCCGAGCTTTGCGACCGCCCTGGCCGCGAAAGCGTCCACATCGTCACCCTTCCTCACGAAGGCGTCGGGAGCGAGCTTCACGAAGTCCGCATCCCTGAGATAGCTCTTGCAGGAATACTTGTCGAAGGCTATGGTGGAGACGAATGAACTGCAACTGCTGTACGGTATGCCCAGCATCTCGAGATAGCCCTGGAGCAGGCCGTTCTCTCCCGGCTTGCCGTGCTGCATCACGTAGACATAGTCAAGCTTGACCTTTTCACCATATACATTGACGCTGAAGTCGTTGCGGTCTACAAGAGGGCGTGCTCCCTCAGGGAGGGCGACCCTCATAGAGTCCTTGCGGCGGAAGGCGACGAGTTCCCACCTTCCGAAACGGGCGTACACCTCGTAGATGTTGTACCGGGTGTCGTCGATCCTTGACGCAGTGTATTCGCCACTGCGGCAGGACACCTCGCATTCAGAGGAGTCACTGCCATAGAACACGGCTATGTTCTGAATCTTTCCCATATAGCTAATGCTTTATCAGTCAAAATAATACTCTATCTCATCCTCCACTGCTGCGGAAGCGTCCTCATCCCCTCCCGTGCAGTCCAGGTTGACGTTCACTCCAGCCGGAGCCACGAACACGTCGTTCTCGGATATGCCGAGGGTGCCGTCAGCCAGTATCTTCTTCATCCATATTCCCCAGATGGGCAGGGCCATGTTTGAGCCGCCTCCGAGGGCGAGGGATTCGAAGTGTATCTGCCTGTCCTCGCCGCCTGTCCATATTCCGGCGGTGATGGATGGGGTGTAGCCTATGAACCAGCCGTCGGAGTTGTCGTTGGTGGTTCCGGTCTTGCCCGCAACCTGGCCGCTGATCCGGTAGACTGAACGTATCCTCGAACCGGTTCCCTGGTTGATGACTCCCTGCATGAGGTTTGCCATCAGGTAGGCGGTGTTCTCGCTTATGGCTTCACGCTTGTGGTTGTTGAACTCGGATATCACGTTGCCCTGCTTGTCCTCGATCCTGGTCACGAAGATAGGGCTGACATATACACCCCTCGAAGGGTAGGTGTTGTAGGCAGCCACCATCTCGTATAGGGAGAGGTCAGCCGGTCCGACGCAGAGTGACGGAACCTCGTCGATATGGCTCTTTATGCCCATCTTGCGCATCATGTCCGCCATCGCGTGAGGACCGAACTGCTTCATCAGATAGGCCGAGATGTTGTTGGAGGACTTGGTCAGGCCCCATTTGAGGGTCACCTTCTTGCCTATCCACTCGTCCTTGTCCGTGCTTCGCGGGGTCCAGGTATCTTCCCCGACTATGAAGGTCTGGGGCACGCAGACGGTCTCGTCGCAGGGGCTCATTCCCTCCTGCATCGCAAGGGTGTAGAGGAATGGCTTGATGGTGGATCCGACCTGCCTCTTGCCCTGCATCACGTTGTCATATTTGAAATGCCTGAAGTTGGGTCCGCCGACATAGGCCTTGACAAAGCCTGTCTCCGGTTCCATCGCGACGAAGGAGGAGCGGAGGAAAGACTTGTAGTAGCGTATAGAGTCGTTCGGGGTCATCAGGGTGTCGATGTAGCCCCGCTTGTCCCAGGTGAAAACCCTCATCTGAACCGGCTCGTCGAAGGTCTTCATGATTTCGGAATCGGACATGCCGGCGAGTTTCCTGACCCTGTAGCGCTCGCTCCAGCGGCGGGCCTGCTTCATCAGCCTCTCGGTCGTCTGCTGGTCCACGTCATTGGCGAAAGGGCGGTTCTTCTTGTATTTCAGATCGTTCCAAAAGCTCTTCTGCAGGCTTGCAAGATGCTCTGCCATAGCCTCTTCGGCATATTTCTGCATCTTGTAGTTTATGGTCGTGTAGATCCTGAGGCCGTCCCTGTCAAGGTTGTACTTGCTTCCGTCCGGCTTGCGGTTCTTCTCGAGCCAGCCGTAGAGGCCGTCGTCCGCCCAGAGCAGCGAGTCGGCGGAGAAATCCTCCGGGTACTGGTACTGGGAACGTTTCGGGGCCTGCGCGTTCATGTAGCGGCGGAGCATCTCCCTGAAGTAAGGGGCGTGGCCGGCGTTGTGGTCCTGGATCTCGTATTCTATCACGATGGGCAGCCGGCTGACGGAATCGAGTTCGGCCTTGCTGAGGTAGCCCGACTTCTGCATCTGCTTGAGTACGAAGTTCCTCCTGTTGAGGGACTGCTCGGGATTGAGGGCGGGGTTGTACCTGGTCGGCTTGTTGACCATTCCGATGAGGGTCGCCGCCTCCTCGACGGTCAGGTCGGCCGGAGCCTTCGCGAAGAAGGTGTTCGAAGCCGCCTTGATGCCATATGCATTGCTGCCGAAGAACACCGAGTTGAGGTACATGTCAACTATCTCGTCCTTGGTGTAGTTCCTCTCAAGTTTGACGGCGGTGATCCACTCCTTGAACTTGATGAAGACCATCCTGATCTTGGACAGGCCCGGTATCCTGCTTCTCACGTCGGCTCTCGGATAGAGGGTCTTGGCGAGCTGCTGGGTTATGGTCGAGCCGCCTCCCTGGCTGGAGTCGCTCATCAGTATGGTCTTGACCGCCACACGGCCGAGGGCCTGAATGTCTATGCCGGAGTGCTTGTAGAAGCGTTTGTCCTCAGTCGCAACCGCCGCCTGCACAAGGTACGGGGACAGTTCGTCATAGCTTGCGAAAGAACGGTTCTCGATGTGGAAGGTGGTGAGAATCTCGCCGTCCTCCGCGATTATCTGGGTCGCGAGCTTGGTGTCAGGGTCTTCCAGTTCCTCGAAGGAAGGTATGTCGGCAAATGCCCATACCAGCGCTATGCAGAGGAAAATCAGGACCAGCGGACACATCGCCACTATCCAGACCCACTTCATTATTCTCTTTCTGCTCGTGTCAGTCATATTCGTCAAAAAAAATTATGAAAATATATTTTCATTGTCCGGTCAGAACTACAAAAGTAACCATAAAATTTGGATTTTCGGTTTGAAACTAACTTACTTTGCCCAGATTAACCCATAAAAGTGACAGACGGATGAGCAGGAATCTCGTAATAGTCGAGTCTCCGGCAAAGGCGGGGACCATACAGAAATATCTCGGCGAAGAATACACGGTGAAGCCCAGCTTCGGGCATATACGCGACCTTCAGGACAAGAAGCTGAGCGTCGATGTGGAGCATGGCTTCAAGCCTGAATATGTGGTCCCGGCGGACAAGAAGAAGGTGGTCAAGGAACTGAAGGACCTTGCCGGGAAGGCGGACCTGGTCTGGCTCGCGTCCGATGAAGACCGTGAAGGGGAAGCCATCTCCTGGCACCTTTACGAAACTCTCGGACTGAAGCCGGAAAAGACCAGGAGGATAGTTTTCCACGAAATCACCAAGCCGGCGATACTCCACGCGATCGAGAATCCCCGCGACATAGACATGAACCTGGTGGATGCCCAGCAGGCCCGCAGGGTGCTGGACCGCCTGGTGGGTTTCGAACTCTCCCCGGTGCTCTGGAGGAAGGTCCGCAGGGGCCTTTCGGCAGGCAGGGTGCAGAGCGTTGCCCTGAGGCTCATCGTGGACAGGGAGAAGGAGATAATGGCTTTCAGCCGCGAGCCTTTCTACAGGGTCGGCGCGGCTTTCCATCCGGAAGGCACTCCGGAGGGCACCGTGGTCAACGCCACCCTTGACAGGAAGTTCCGCGACAGGGACGAGGCGCTGGCTTTCCTCCAGGACAGCGCGGACGCCAGGTTCAGCGTGGATTCCGTGGAGAAGAAGGAGGGTTCCAGGACCCCTTCGGCGCCGTTCACCACCTCCACACTCCAGCAGGAGGCGTCCAGGAAGCTGAGGTTCTCCGTCAGCCAGACGATGAGAATCGCCCAGTCCCTCTACGAACGGGGTCTGATCACCTACATGAGAACGGACTCGGTGAACCTTTCATCCCTGGCCGTCAGCTCCGCCAAAGAATTCATAAACGACAATTTCGGACCTGAATATGCTCATCCGAGGCAGTACCGGACCAGTTCCAAGGGTGCCCAGGAGGCGCACGAGGCAATCAGGCCTACCTACATCAGCAACACCTCCATCGAGGGCAGCGCACAGGAGAAGAGCCTCTACAACCTGATATGGAAGAGGACCGTGGCTTCCCAGATGCAGGATGCCAGGGTGCTCCGCACCGACGTGAAGATCGCTTCCGACAGGAGGGAGGAGAAGTTCTCGCTCCAGGCAACAGAGGTGGTGTTCGACGGTTTCCTCAAGCTCTACATGGAAAGCAGCGACGACCAGACGGCCGACGAGGAGCAGATACTCCCTGAAATCAGGAAAGGGAATATGATGACGGCGCTGGGCATGGATGCCGAGTGCAAGTTCACCGCCGCACCTCCGCGCTATTCCGAGGCGACCCTGGTGAAGAAGCTCGAGGAGCTGGGAATCGGCCGTCCTTCGACCTACGCCCCGACCATTTCGGTGCTCACCACAGAGAGGGGCTACGTGATGAAGGGCAACAAGGACGGTGAGAAGGTGCAGGTGACCGACCTCCACCTCAAGGACGGCAGGCTCAGCGAGAAGCGCAGAACCGAGGTCTGCGGAGCGGAGAAGGGCAGGCTGTTCCCTCAGGAAGTGGGCATGATAGTCTCCAACTACCTCACGGACAAGTTCTCCGACATAATGGACTACAACTTCACGGCCAGCGTCGAGGCCGACTTCGACAAGATTGCCGAGGGCGAGCTCGGCTGGGATGCGCAGGTGTCTTCGTTCTACGGACCTTTCCACAGGAAAGTCACCGACGTGCTTGAGGACGGCACCTACAGCAAGGTCGAGAAGGAGCTCGGAGTCTCCCCTGAAGGGCTGAAGGTCACAGCCAGGTTTGGCCAGTACGGCCCGTATGTGCAGAAGGGCGAGGGCGAAAACCGCCAGTACGCCCGTCTTGGCCAGGGCCAGCTGATAGAGACCCTCACCCTGGAGGAGGCGCTCAAACTGTTCGAGCTTCCGCGTACGGTGGGAGTGATCGACGGAGTCGAGGTGAAGGCCACCAAGGGCAGGTTCGGCCCGTATCTGCGCTACGGCCAGAAGAACATCTCCCTCCCGAAGAATGCCGATCCCCTCAGCATATCCCTTGAGGAGTGCAGGGAGGCCATAGAGGCGGAGGCGAAGAAGAGCAGCCGCGGTCCGATCGCGGAATGGGGAGACCTGCAGGTGCTCGAGGGAAGATACGGTCCCTACATCAAGTGCGCCGGGGAGAACTACAGGATTCCTGCCGGCAAGGACGCCGCCAGCCTGACCGAGGAAGAATGCCGCCAGATAGTGGCCTCAGGCAGCCCTACGGGCAGGAAAAGCCGGAGAAAATGAAGCTGCTTTGAAAAATAAGCAATAAAACAGCTTGATTTTTAGCATTTTTGTGTATTTTTGCCTTGAAATAGCTTACATTTTATAATCATGGCAAACTATCACATTGATGCAACAGACTACAAGATCCTCGGATTCCTCATCAAGAACGCGAGGATGCCATTCCTGGAGATAGCCAGGGAGTGCGGTGTGTCGGGAGCTGCCATACACCAGAGGGTAAAGAGACTCGAAGCCAACGGCGTCATAAGCGGTTCAAGGCTTCTGGTAAAGCCTCAGGCATTGGGACTGAACGTGTGCGCGTTCGTCAGCATATCCCTTTCAGAGGCAAGCAAGTACAATGAGGTCGTATCTCATCTGAAGAAAATTCCGGAGATAGTGGAGTGTCATTTCGTAACGGGCAAGTACACCCTGCTCGTGAAAATCTACTGCTCTGACAATGACCATCTTATGGAAGTGCTTCTGAACCAGATGCAGAAGATTCCATACATTCAGGCTACGGACACGATGATAGCCCTCGACGAGACCATAGACCGCCAGGTCTGGCTCAAGTAGGCGCGTCAGAGAGTCACGTCCCTTATCACGGCTTCCGCAAGGATCAGGTCCTCGGGAGTCGTGATTTTCATATTCAGGCGTTCCCCCCAGCACCAGTCGAGTTCCATCCCTGCCTTCTCCGCAACGGAGGCGTCATCGGTGAAAGAAGGGTCATATGCCTGGGAATATGCCGACTTGATTTCCTCCGACAGGAAGACCTGCGGGGTCTGTGCAGCAAAGGTGCGGGAGCGGTCCGGGTCGGGATCTCCTGTCCTTGCCAGTTCCCTGCCCTGCGGGTCGCCGTCCACCCTGCCCAGGGCCTTGAGCGTGTCCGGAACGGGTATCACAGGTATCAGTCCGCGGCAGTGCTCCATGCGGCTGAACATACTGCGTATCAATTTGATGGAGAGCAGGGGACGGACTCCGTCGTGTATCGCCACCACGGCTCCGTCGGGCACTTTTGCCAGTGCATTCCTCACCGAATGGAAACGGGTGATGCCTCCCGGCACGAGCTGCTGCGGATAGGAGAAGTTGTGGGAGAGGCAGTAATCCTTCCACGTCTGCATATGCGCCTGCGGCAGGACGGTGATTATCTTCACGCCCGGCCAGGCGTCGATGAACTTTTCGAGTGTCCTCTGGAGTATGGCCTTCTCCCGAATCTCCAGAAACTGTTTCGGAATCCCGGCGCCCATCCTGGTCCCGCTGCCGCCAGCCACGGCTATGAGGTAGTAAGTTTTCTGCATATGCCCGTCCTTTGATCAAATCCTGTTGTCGTCCGCAAAAATAATCATTCTCCGGGAATATGGCCCCCGAATCGCATTTCCTTCTTCCCCGGGAGGTGGCGGCTTCACCCGAAACACAGGACAAAGCCGGGCGGACAGTCATTTTCAAACGGGAAAAATTCATACTTCTAACTTTTTTTTGTACTTTTGAAAAACTGAAACAATCAACATAGAACATAGCTGAAAAATGGCATTTTCGTTTTTGACACAGGAAATTGCGATGGACCTCGGAACGGCGAACACCGTGATTTTCCAGAATGACCAGATCGTACTCGACGAGCCTAGCATCGTCGCCTTGGATAACAATACGGGAAAACTCATAGCCCTCGGACAGAAGGCCAAGCTGATGCAGGAGAAGACCAACCCCGGCATCAAGACCATCAGGCCGCTCAAGGGCGGAGTCATCGCTGACTTCAATGCCGCGGAGCAGATGATCAAGGGTTTCATCAAGCAGGTGAACAGCAAGAAGAAATCCCTCTTCACCCCGAACATCAAGATGGTGATCGGCATTCCTTCGGGCAGTACCGAAGTGGAAATCCGCGCCGTCAGGGATTCCGCCGAGCATGCGGGAGGACGCGAGGTGTACCTCATCTACGAACCTATGGCAGCGGCCCTCGGTATCGGCCTCGACGTGGAGGCGCCCAAGGGCAACATGGTGGTCGACATAGGTGGCGGTACCGCGGAAATCGCAGTCATCTCCCTGGGCGGCATAGTAGTGCAGGAGAGCATCAAGACGGCGGGTGACGAGTTCACCTCCGACATCCAGTACTACCTCCGCCAGCAGCACAACGTGAAAATCGGAGAAATCACCGCCGAGAAGATCAAGATTGCGGTCGGCGCCGTGATTCCTACCCTTGACGAGGAACCGGAACCGTTCGTGGTGAAGGGTCCGAACATAATGACCGCCCACCCGGTCGAGGCGAGGGTCAGCTATCAGGAGATAGCCCACTGTCTCGACAAGTCGGTGTCGAAACTGGAGTCGTCCATACTCCACGTGCTCGAGCAGACTCCACCGGAGCTCTATTCGGACGTGGTGGAGAACGGCATCTTCCTCTCCGGAGGCGGCGCGCTCCTCAGGGGCCTCGACAAGAGGCTTTCAGAAAAGGTGAACATTCCGTTCCACGTGGCGGAGGACCCTCTCCGCGCCGTGGCCCGCGGTACCTGTCTCGCCCTCAAGAACGCTGACAATTATTCATTCCTGATGCGATAATGGCCCAGCCAAGACGCGTCATACGTTACATCATCACTGCAGCAATCTTCATCTTCATGGAGGTTGCTGCAGTGAATATGCTCAGCCACAACGGAATAACCCAGAAGTTCCTCTTCGCCAGACAGAGGGATATGCTGATGGGCCTGCTGTGGAAGGCCGACAATGCCGTGGTCACCTACTTCTCCCTCAAGGACGTCAACCGGGAGCTCAGCGAGGAGAACGCCATGCTCTACAGGCTTCTGCGCGCGGAGAGGACCGATGAGAACAGGGCGAGGCTGGACTCCATGGCCAGGGAGCTGAGCGCCCCGGGAGGATTCGAATATATGCCGGCGGAGATAGTCAAGATCAGCCGCAACAAGCAGCACAACTACATCATACTCGGCCAGGGCGCCGAGGACGGGGTCTGCCCGCAGTCTGCCATCATCACCGCCAAAGGCGTGATAGGCATAGTCGACACGGTGAGCAGGCATCACGCATATGCCGTGTCCCTCATGAACAAGGACCTGAACATCAGCGCCCGCATGGGCAGGGAGGGCTCGGTCGGACCGCTTTCTTGGGACGGCAGGAGCTCCAACGGGGCGGTGCTGAGGGAAATCCCGCTCCAGTGCCGTTTCAGTCCGGGAGACACGGTGTTTACCAGCGGGCACTCCTCCATATTCCCGGCGGACATACCCCTGGGCATAGCCGGAGAGTCAAAGATCATCAACGGCGCGACCTACGAAATCGATGTCACCCTATTCCAGGGCTTCAACGATGTGAGGCACGTGATGGTCGCGACCAATACCGGAAGGCGTGAAATACAGGAACTCGAAGCAAAAATGGAGAACTGACGGATGAAAAACCACTATTTCTTCTTCTATCTGCTGATTGTCCTCGCACAGGTCCTGATATGCGAGTGGTTCAACCTGTCCGCATACGTCATGCTGAGCATACTGCCCGTCGCCGTCTTCTGCATCCCTACGCGCTACGGCACCATCCCGGCAATGTTCATCGCCTTCGCCACCGGCCTGGCGGTGGATTTCCTCGCAGAAGGAGTTCCCGGTCTGAACACTATGGCCCTGGTGCCGGTCGCCCTTGTGAGAGAGAGCCTCATCAGGCTGATTTTCGGGGACGAACCCATCATCAGGCAGGACCCGGTCTCCATACGCAAATATGGCCTCGGGAAGATGACTTTCGCCATATTCCTGGTCCAGACCCTGTTCCTTGCCATTTATCTGCTGGCTGACGGCGCCCTTATGAGGCCTGTGCTCTTCAGCCTGCTGCGTCTTGCGGCTTCGGATGCCGCCGGAGTGCTGGTGTCCGTGCTCCTTGCCGACCTGCTCACTTCTGAAGAAAGGAGGTGACGCATGGAATTCAACAGGTCAGCAAAACTCCTAACCGGACTCTGCGTTTTCGCCGCGGTACTGATAGTCAAGCTGTTCTATATCCAGATCATAGACGGCAGGTACAAGATCGACGCGGTGAACAACTCGATGGTTTATGACATCATATACCCTACCCGCGGCACCATATACGACAGGAACGGCCGCATCATCGTGAGCAACAAGGTGGCGTATGACATACTCGTGACCCCGCGCGAGGTGCGTGCCTTCGACACGCTGATGCTGGCGGAGGTTCTGGATGTGGACCCGCAGCTGATAAGGGACAAGATGGCCGAGTACCGCAGGAACCGCAGGAGGATAGGCTACCAGTCCATGACCATGCTCAAGCAGATTCCTTCGGAGACCTACATGAAGTTCGCCGAGGTGCAATACAAGTTCCCGGGCTTCAAGGGCCTGGCCAGAAGCATAAGGGATTATCCTTTCAATGCCGGAGGCAATCTCCTGGGTTATGTGTCCGAGGTCGACGCGTCCTACATCAAGAAGCATCCTGACGAGTACCGCTCCGGGGACTACGCCGGGAAGACCGGCATAGAGGCGGCGATGGAGAAGGAACTCAGGGGCGAGAAGGGTTACCATATCTACCTGAGGAACTCCCACAACCAGATCGAGTCGGCATATGAAGAAGGGGCATATGACAAGGAGGCTGTGCCGGGGAATGACGTCTACACCACCATTGACGCGGTGCTCCAGCAGTACGGACAGGAGCTGATGCGCAACAAGGTGGGCAGCGTGGTGGCCATAGAGCCGTCCACGGGAGAGATCCTGTCCCTCGTTTCCAGTCCGGGCATAGATGTGGAGATGCTGGCGGACATCAGCAAGCATTACAACGAGATAATCAACGACCCTTACAAGCCTATGTTCAACAGGGCGGTGCAGGCTTCCTATCCTCCGGGTTCGGTGTTCAAGCTGGTGAACGGCCTGATAGGACTGGAGGAGGGCGTGCTGGAGCCTTCGGATGCATATCCCTGCAGCCACGGCTACCCTTACGGCAAGCGAAAGCTCGGCTGCCACGGGCACAAGTCGCCCATAGTGCTGGAAGAGGCGATAATGATGTCCTGCAACGCTTATTTCTGCTATGTTTTCAAGGACGTGCTCGAAAACCGGAAATATGGAGGCACGGCGGAGGCTTTCGACGCGTGGAGGGAGTATGTGATGAGTTTCGGCTTCGGCAAGAAGCTGGGCAGCGACTTCCCTGCGGAGTTGGGCGGAAACATCCCTACGTCATCATATTACGACAGAATCTACGGCAAGGGTTCCTGGAAGTTCCAGACCGTCATTTCGCTGTCCATCGGACAGGGGGAGATAGGCGTGACCCCGCTTCAGATCGCGAACCTGAGCGCAACGGTGGCGAACAGGGGCTACTATTACATCCCGCACATCATCAAGGAGTCGGAGGACATCAGCATAGACCCGAAGTACAAGGAGAGGAACTATACGATGGTGGACACCACGGAGTTCCGGAAAGTGATAAACGGAATGTGGAAGGCGGTGAACGCCGGTCCGGGTTCGGGAGGCACGGCGAGCGTGGCGGCAGTTCCGGGACTGGACATCTGCGGCAAGACGGGAACGGCTCAGAACCCGCGCGGAGCCGACAATTCCGTGTTCATATGCTTCGCGCCGAGGGAGAATCCGAAGATTGCGGTGGCGGCATATCTGGAAAACGCCGGTTTCGGCGCCACCTGGGCCGCACCTGTTGCTTCTTTGATGATAGAGAAGTATCTTACGGGTGAAATCGCCGATTCCAGGAAGGCTCTCGAGCAGAGGGTGATGGAAGGCGACCTGATGTCAAGGGTAAAGAAGGATTGACCATGGACAGGACTTTCAAGGGAAGGAGCATTGCGCAGTCGTTCGACTGGAAGCTGGTAGGCGCATACCTGCTTCTGGTCTTCATCGGCCTGCTGAACATCTATGCCTCCATCCATTCGTCCGAACCCGGCGGATTCTTCTCAATGAGTTCCCGCAGCGGGAAGCAGTTCTGCTGGCTGCTGGTGAGCCTGGCAGCCGCAGGGGGCATAATGGCGCTGATTCCTCCACGGCTGTGGGAGGGGGCGGCGGTGCCCCTGTACCTGATGGTCTTCATGCTGCTGGTCGCCGTCATATTCCTGGGCATAGACGTGAAGGGCTCCCGTTCGTGGTTCGCCTTCGGTCCGGTGAGGTTCCAGCCTGCCGAGGTGTCGAAAATCAGCACCTCGCTGACCCTTGCCCTGCTGATGAGCCGCAGCAACTACAAGATGTCGCGCCCCAAGGATTTCCTCATCACCGCCCTGGTGATAGGCCTGCCCATGCTGGTGATACTCGCTGAAAGCGAGACGGGTTCCGCCCTGGTCTATGTGGGCTTCATATTCGTGCTCTACAGGGAAGGCCTTTCGGGCTGGTTCCTGATGATGATAGGAATGGCTATACTGGTCTTCATCCTCACCCTGACCGCGTCCACCTATGTCTCGGTGCTCGTGCTCGGGGCGACCGTGGCGCTGATATGCGCCTTGAGGGCAAAGAACAGTCTCAGGATGACGGCCGTCACGGCGGCGGCAGTGCTCTTCTTCGCCCTGTTGCCGTGGCTCTGGCGCGAGCTGCTGGAATGGATGATGCCGGGCTCGTCCATACTCGGAACTGCAGACCCCTTCCTCCGCGAGATGATAATGGACTCCTCCCCGCTCTCCTTCCTGACCGCCGTCAAGCCTCTGCATATGCTTCTTGGCTGCTGTGCCATAGTCATACCTTTCGTCCTTCACCGCGCATATGCCGACAGAAACAGGTTTCTCGGGCTGTCGGTGCTGGCCTTCGTTACGGGCGTGGCGCTGTCCTTCTCTACCAGTTTCATTTTCAACGATGTGCTCCAGGACCACCAGAGGAAGAGGATAGAGGTGCTTCTGGGTATGAAGGAGGACCCTTCGGGCGTGGGCTACAACGTGAACCAGTCGATGATAGCCATAGGCTCGGGCGGATTCCACGGCAAGGGTTTCCTGAACGGGACCCAGACCAGCTACGGATTCGTGCCGGAGCAGAGCACGGACTTCATATTCTGCACCATAGGCGAGGAATGGGGCTTTGTGGGCTGCCTCGGAGTCATATGCCTTTATGTCTTCCTGATATTCAGGATAGTGCGGGATGCGGAACACTGCAGGTCGGCTTTCACGAGGATATACGGCTATTGTGTGGCCAGCTGCATATTCATGCACCTGTTCATCAACATAGGCATGACCATAGGGCTGATGCCGGTGATAGGCATCCCGTTGCCATATATCAGTTACGGTGGGTCTTCCCTCCTGTCCTTCAGCATTCTGCTTTTCATTTTCATTGCCCTCTACCACGAGGAGAAGAAATATTTCTGACAATCATCAAACCAATACTCCATTATGAAAAAAGTACTGATAACCGCAGCCGTAATGGCTCTCTCTCTGGGCGCAGCAGCCCAGGTCAAAGTCAATGTGCACGAGAGTGCGAAGGACCAGCCGGTCATCCCCAAGGAAATCTACGGACAGTTCGCAGAGCATCTGGGAAGATGCATCTATGACGGCCTGTGGGTCGGAGAGGATTCCGACATCCCGAATATCAACGGCTACAGGAAGGATATAGTGGAGGCCCTCAAGGAGCTGAAGGTTCCGGTGCTCCGCTGGCCGGGGGGATGCTTCGCCGACGAATACCACTGGATGGACGGAATCGGCCCGAAGGACAAGAGGGCGAAGATAGTCAACTCCAACTGGGGAGGCACCATCGAGGACAACTCTTTCGGAACCCACGAGTTCCTCAATCTCTGCGAACTCATAGGCACTGAGCCGTACATCTCCGGCAACGTGGGCTCGGGCAGCGTGGAGGAACTTGCCAAGTGGGTCGAGTACATGACAGCCGAGAACGGCTCGATGGCTGAGCTGAGGAAAAGCAACGGAAGGGAGAAGCCTTGGAAGGTGAAGTATCTGGGCGTCGGCAACGAAAGCTGGGGCTGCGGCGGAAACATGGACCCTGACTATTACTCCGACCTCTACAAGAGATATGCTATCTACTGCCGTGAATATGACGGAAACCGCCTCTACAAGATCGCCAGCGGCGCGAACGGCGGGGACTACAACTGGACCAAGGTCCTGATGGACGACATCAGGCAGGACATGAGCGGCCTTTCCTTCCACTTCTATTCCGTGATCGAGTGGAACAACAAGCTCAACGCCACCAACTTCCCTGAGGACGAGTACTACAACACCATAGCCAAGGCCTGCGAGGTGGAGCAGCTCATCCGCACCCATTCTTCGGTAATGGACATCTATGACCCTCACAAGAGAGTCGGCCTCCTGCTCGACGAGTGGGGCACCTGGTACAATGTGGAGCCGGGCACCAATCCCGGACACCTCTTCCAGCAGAACACCATGAGGGACGCCATCGTGGCAGGTCTCTCGCTGAACATTTTCCACGATTATGTCGACCGTCTCAAGATGGCTAACATCGCGCAGATAGTCAACGTGCTCCAGTCCATGATCCTGACCAAAGGCAAGGATATGGTGCTCACCCCTACCTACCACGTGTTCAGGATGTACAACGTACACCAGGACGCGACCTACCTCCCTACCGACTGCAGCAGCGCGGTCTGCACGGCTCCGAGCGGGCAGAACTATCCTGACCTGAGCGTGACCGCATCAAAGAGCGACGCGGTGCACATCTCCCTGGTCAACTCATCCCTGAGCGAGGACAAGGAAATCGAGATTTCCTTCGACTCCCTCAAGCCGAAGAGCGTCAGCGCCGAGATACTCAGGGGCGCAGGAAAGGACGGGCTCCAGTCTGTCAACGCCTACAATGACTTCGGAAAGAACGCACGCAACGTGGAACCTGTCGCCCTGAAGGACGTGAAAATCGACGGCGGAAAGCTCAGGCTCACGGTTCCTACCGCGTCAGTCATAGTACTCAGCGTGAAATAATTTATAATCTTCCTGAATATGAAACCGTCATTCTTTCATCCGCAACTTCTGCAGGCCGCAGCCGTGGCCCTGGCCCTGTTGTCGGCAGTATCCTGCAAGCAGGCGATTCCGGAAATGACCCTGGATTGCGAGGAGAGTGTCTCCTTCGATTCCGCGGGAGGTCCTGGCATGGTCAGGTTCACCCCCTATGAGAACTGGAAGGTCAGGAGTTCTGTCTCCTGGCTGACCCTGTCTACCACGGGAGGCCTTCCCAACGGAGAAAGGATCTCCGTGTCATACAATGTGATGGAGAACGGCGGTGACGAGGAAAGGACTGCCCAGATCACCATTACCTCCGGTGCGGTCAGCAAGACCGTGAATGTCACCCAGGGGAAGAAACACATCATCTCTGCCGGGTCGACCAGGGTCAATATCGATGATCTCGGGCAGACTTTCACCATAAAGGTAAAGTCCAACGTGGATTATGATGTGGACTTCGGAGATGCCCAGTGGCTCAGATTGATTGAGAACAAGGCTCTGACCGAGAGCGAGTTGACCATAGGCGCCGACGCGAATCCCGAAACAGAGGCAAGGTCGGCATATGTCACGCTCAAAGACAGGACTTCAGCGGGCAGCATCAGGATCGAGGTGTTCCAGAGCGGCGCTCCGATAATCAGCGCATGCAGCGCCTGCGGCCTGTATGACAACACCAAAGGCCTGATAGTGCCGGAAGGTATGGTCCAGCAGGGAGTCATCGGAGATTCCGATTCTTTCAGTTTCCATCTTGTGGACAGCAAGGAAAGGCGGTACTGTCTTTTCAAGGGCATTCCTGCCGCCGTACGCGAGATGAAGGCCGGTGAAAGTTTCACCCTTGAGATCGAACACAACTACGAAAGCATCCCCGAAAGCACCCTGACCCTGAACCCTGTAGTGCTGAAGCGGGAAGGCGACTTGCTCTGGGCCTGGGATAGGAGTGCCAGGAAAGGTATAATCATAAGAATCAGATAGCCATGTTCAGAAACTGCATCAAATTCCTGCTGGCGCTTTCTCTTGTTGCAGGCGCAGCATTCAGAGCCGGTGCCGTATCAGCCTGGCCATATCCGATAGATGTGACCCAGCCTGACGGCAGCACGATTACGATCCATATACACGGAGACGAGTACTTCAGCTGGATCACCAGCGAGGGCAGGACAGTGAAGATGTCTGAGGACGGATTCTACAGGGAGTGTGCCTTCGATTACGCCGGTATGATGAAAGGTTCCCAGCTCAGGGCAGCTGCCAGGGGCGGCATAGCTCCGTCGGTACAGGGACTTTCTGCGGCACCGGGACTTTCAGCCACCGGGAGTCTCTCCCACGGGGAGAAGCATTTTCTGGTGCTTCTGATAGAGTTCAGCGACCTCAGGTTCACGGTTGAGGACGCCGGTTCGGCGTTTGATGACCTGCTGAACAGCGACCATTATGACTACGGCAATGCTACCGGTTCCGTAAAGGAGTATTTCACCGACCAATCCCACAGCAAGTTCACCCCCGTCTTCGACGTGGTAGGTCCTGTGAGGGTGAAACTCGACGCGGCTTCCTATGCCAAGGACAAGGGCATGACCCAGGAAAGCGGAGCCCCGAAACTGCTCAAGGATGCTTGCGACATTCTTGACGCCCAGGGTTTCGACTTTTCACAGTATGACCTTGACAAAGACGGCTACATCGACAACATCTTCTTCTACTTTGCCGGCCACAATATGGCTGAAGGCGCCGACGGCACCATATGGCCGCACAAATGGCAGGTAAACTCGGCCCCCGTATATGACGGCGTGCATCTGTGGACCTACGCCTGCACCTCGGAATACAGCGGCAAGAGCGGTCAGACAAGATGCTCGATAGGCACTTTCTGCCACGAGTTCTCGCACGTGCTGGGACTTCCTGACTTCTATGACGTGAACGGCTCAGAGGAGGGCAACAGCACCCATCCCGGGAACTACTCGCTCATGGCCGGAGGAAACTACAACAACAACGGCAACACTCCGCCATATTTCAACATTGAGGAGAGAGCCCTTCTTGGATGGCTTGACGGAACTGAGGATATCGAGGTTCACACCAGGATAATGGAAGCTTGGAAGTATATCGAGGAGATGCCGCAGAAAAGCGGAGTCCTGACCCTCGCTCCGGTGCAGGATAATGCCGCCTACCGCAGTCCGACCGACAAAGAGGATGAGTACTACCTCTATGAATACAGGAACGGAGAGAAGTGGGACAAGTATATAGGCTCGGGAGTGCTGATCTATCACGTGGACAAATCCGAAACCATGGCGGGCAAGTACAGCGCCTTCAAGCGCTGGACGGACTACGGTTGGAGCGGATGCATCAACGATGCCGCCGTCCACCCTTGCTTCCTGCTGCTTCCTGCCGAGGGCAACAGCTACGGAAATGCCGCTCCTTTCGGCAATTCGGTGACCCGTTTCACAGCCACGACCACTCCCGGCGCCCTCTGCTGGTCCAGCAGGCCGAGCAACTACAACCTGATTTCCATCTCACACGACGGGGAACAGGCTGAATTGAGGCTGTCTTACGATGCCCCGGGGGCTCCGTTCAGGGTCAGTGCCATAGATATCAGGGAAGAAGGATACGCTGCCGGGGATACTCTCGAACTGAAACTTCTCCCGAGCGAGGACGAGCCGGAACAGACTGACTGGTACCTGGATTCAGAACAGCAGACCGGTCAGAGCGTCACGCTCAGCGCCGGCCATCACTTGCTGGAGGCAAGACTTGTCTTCAGCGACGGCAGAAGCGGATGGTATCAGGTTGAACTCAATGTTGACTAGATTATGACACAGCTCGTACTCCTGTCCGGAGGTTCCGGAAAAAGACTTTGGCCGCTTTCGAATGAAGCCAGGTCCAAACAGTTCCTGCATCTGCTGGAGGCACCGGACGGAAGCCGGGAATCGATGCTCCAGAGAGTCATACGGCAGGCCCGCGCCAGCGGACCGGAGTGCGAGATGACCATAGCCACCAACCAGGTACAGAAAGACATAATCATCAACCAGCTGGGTGACGGAGTCGGGATAGTGACGGAGCCGCAGCGGAGGAACACCTTCCCTGCCATCGCGCTTGCCTGTGCCTATCTCCGCTCCGTCAAGGGCTGCGGTCACGACGAGACCGTGATCGTGATGCCTTGTGACCCATATACCGGGGACGGCTATTTCCGCACTATGGCGAAAATGGCCGAAAGCCTCGTCCAGGGGCAGGCGGAGCTGGTGCTGATGGGCATCAGGCCGGACTGTCCTTCGGAAAAATTCGGATATATCATCCCGGGCGAAAGCCTGGGCAGCGCAAGGAAAGTCTTGAGTTTCACCGAGAAGCCTGATACGGCAAGGGCAGAGGAGCTGCTCCGCCGGGGAGCCTGCTGGAATGGTGGCGTATTCGCCTTCAGGCTGGGCTATGTGCTGGATATGCTCAGCTCCTACCTTGACGACACATCTTTCCAAAGCGTATATGACAACTACTCCCTCCTCCCGAAGACCAGCTTCGACTATGAGGTGGTCGAGAAGGCCTCATCCGTGGCTTTCGTCGAGTATGAGGGGGAATGGAAGGACCTGGGCACCTGGAACTCGCTCTCCGAGGTACTGCCTTCCCACGTGTCCGGAAACGCCCTTCTGGGACCGCATTCCCGCGACACCCATATAGTGAACGAACTCTCGGTTCCCATCTTCTGTGACGGCCTGGAATCAGCCGTGGTCGCCGCCTCCCCGGACGGGATACTGATAGCCTCCAAGGACTGCACAGAAGGCATAAGGTCTTATGTGGAAGGCCTGAGCGACAGGCCTATGTACGAGGAGAGGCGATGGGGAGTATATACTGTGATGGGCCGTTCCACCTACAGCGACGGCTACAAGTCCATAACCAAGAACCTAACCATATATGCCGGCAGGAACATCAGTTACCAGGTCCATGCCCACAGGGACGAGATATGGACCTTCGTGGACGGAGAGGGCCTGCTGGTGCTGGACGGGGTCACGACCAAGGTCGGCAGGGGTGACGTGGTGCACATAAAGAAAGGCCAGTACCACGCCATTAAGGCGCTGACTGACCTTCAGATCATAGAAGTCCAGACCGGTGACCTGCTGGATGAGAATGACATCGTCAGGGTCGGCTGGGACTGGTAAGCATCATTTCTTCTGCAGGGCGTTTACAAGCCTGATCATGATTACGCCGAGCAGGCCGGAGCAGAGCGATGCCATAAGGACGGCTATCTTGCCCATATCCCTGAGCTGGTTCATAAGTTCAGGATGGTCTCCGAAAGAGAGGGTATCGACGAAGATGGACATCGTGAATCCTATACCTCCGAGGCAGGCGACGGCAAAGAGCTTGCTCCAGCTGGAGTTTTCAGGCATGGCTCCAAGCTTGCATTTGACGGCAAGGAAACTTGCGAGGGTGATGCCCAGAGGCTTTCCTATTACCAGACCGAGGAATATGCCCATGCTTACGCTTCCTATTTCCGGAAGGTACCTGAATACGTTGAAATAGGATAGATCCGTAATTTCAACGCCTGCGTTCGCGAGGGCGAAGACCGGCATTATCAGGAAGTTGACCCAAGGATGCAGGGCATGCTCGAGCCTGTAGCTGAGGCCTATGCAGTTCTTCGAGGTCTTGCTCAGCTGCCTGAGGCAGTGGCGCTGAGGCCCGTTCGGGAATCCTCCCGGCTCATCTATGGCGTCATATTCAAGGAGACGGCGCCTGTAGATGTTTCTCTTCCTGAAGTAATATGCCTTGGTGAAACGTGGCTTCATCGGTACGAGGAAGGCCATCACGACGCCGGACATCGTGGCGTGGATGCCTGAGTAGTAGAAGAGTATCCAGATGAGCACCGACGGGATGAAGTAGAACCAGGTCCGCTTCTCGCCCAGATATTTCATCAGGAGTATCACGCATATCAGCACCACGGCCAGGCCGAGGAGAGCCATGTTGATCTTCCCGCCGTAGAAGAGCGCCACCACGAGTATGGCTATCAGGTCGTCGGCAATGGCCAGTGCCGTAAGGAAGACTTTCAGGGACACAGGCACGCTGTCGCCGAGTATCGACAATATGCCTACGGCGAAGGCTATGTCCGTGGCGGTGGGAATGCCCCAACCGGATGCCGAAAAGGTTCCATGGTTCACGCAGGTATAGATCAGGGCCGGCACCAGAACGCCGCCGAAGGCAGCTATGACGGGCAGTATTGCCTTCTGGGGACTGCTCAGCTCGCCATACTTGATCTCACGCTTGATTTCCAGGCCCACGGAGAAGAAGAATATCACCATCAGTATGTCGTTGATGAACTTCTCCACCGTCATGCCCGCCGGGAAGACTATGTTCCTGCCGTCAGGCAGGCCCATGTTTATAGCCAGGCTGGTTTCCAGGATGGAATGATAGATCTCCTTGGTGAAAGGAAGGTTGGCCAGGAGCAGTGCCACGATCACGCAGGTAAGGAGTATCACTCCCTGGGCCCACGGTTTCTTGGAGAACATCCTGTTCCTGTGCTCAAAGTTTCTGATGCCCTTGGTCCAGGCATACATCGGAATGAGTTGCATTATATGTCTTTATCTTTTGGATTATCCCTGCTGCTGACCGTAGAGGTAACGGTGCTGTTCCGGAGTGAGGCTGTCGATGCCGACGCCCCAGTCGCGGAGCTTGAGCCTTGCAATCTTGTCGTCTATTTCCCCAGGCACGTTGAAGAGCATCCTGCCCTTCTCCCTTGTCATGCTGTCCCTGTTGGCTACCAGATACCTGGCGCTTAGAGCCTGTACCGCGAACGACATGTCCATGATTTCTGCCGGATGTCCGTCTCCCGCGGCCAGATTGACCAGACGGCCCTCGCCTATGACATAGAGGGTCCTGCCGTTCCCAAGGGTATATGCCATTATGTTCTCGCGGGCCTTGCCCGAGGAAGTCGCCATATTCCTGAGACCTGCGACGTCCACCTCGACGTCGAAATGACCGGCGTTGCAGAGTATGGCTCCGTCCTTCATTTTCGGGAAGTGCCTCTTCCCTATCACGTCGGCGCAGCCGGTGACGGTCACGAATATGTCCCCGACACCGCAGGCGCGGTCCATCTCCATCACCGTGAAACCGTCCATCACGGCTTCCATGGCCTTGACAGGGTCGATTTCGGTCACGACAACCTTGGCGCCCAGACCCTTTGCCCTCATCGCCACGCCTTTGCCGCACCAGCCGTATCCGGCCACCACAACGGTCTTGCCCGCAACTATGAGGTTGGTGGTCCTGTCTATGCCGTCCCATACGGACTGGCCTGTACCGTAGCGGTTGTCGAAGAGATGCTTGCAGGCCGCGTCATTGACCAGCATCATGGGGAAACTGAGCTCCCCGGCCCTGTCCATGGCCTTGAGCCTGAGTATGCCGGTGGTGGTCTCCTCACAGCCTCCTATCACGCCCGGAATGAGCTGAGGGTAGCTGCCGTGTATCATGTTGACCAGGTCTCCTCCGTCGTCGATTATGATGTGCGGCGCAGACTCGATGACTTTCCTGATGCCCCTGAAGTACTCCTCGTCGCTCGCCCCGTGGAGGGCGAACACCTTGAGACCCTCGTGCGCGAGGGCGGCGGCGACATCGTCCTGGGTGCTGAGCGGATTGCTGCCGGTCACGTACATCTCGGCCCCGCCGGCGGCGAGGACCTCGCACAGATGCGCCGTCTTCGCCTCAAGATGAACTGAAAGTGCGACCCTGAGCCCCTTGAAAGGCTGTTCCCTGCGGAATTCTTCCTCTATTATGGCGAGCACCGGCATATGCCGGCGCACCCATTCTATCTTGAGCTCTCCGCTTTCCCAAAGATTGATGTCCCTGATTTCTGAAGTCATGTCCGATTTTTCTTTTGAGGGGAACAAAGTTACGATTTATTTTGGCAAAAGCGGAGAAAGACGGTAAATTTGCGTCGCTCAAACAACATAAAACATTGAAATTATGGGACTTTTAGACGGAAAGGTAGCCCTCGTGACAGGTGCTGCCAGAGGTATCGGAAAGGCTATCGCTCTCAAGTTTGCCGCTGAAGGCGCAGACGTTGCCATCACCGACCTCGTTATCAACGAAGCTGCCGAAGAGACCGTGGCAGAGATAGGTGCCTATGGACACAAGGTCCGTGCCTATGCCTCCAATGCCGCCGACTTCGAGGAGACCCACAAGGTCGTGGAGCAGATTCACGCTGAATTCGGACACATCGACATCCTCATCAACAACGCAGGTATAACCAAGGACGGTCTTATGATCAAGATGACCGAGCAGCAGTGGGACGCCGTTCTCGCTGTGAACCTCAAGTCAGCCTTCAACTTCATCCACGCGCTCACCCCTATCATGATGCGCCAGAAGGGAGGTTCCATCGTGAACATGTCCTCAGTTGTCGGAGTGCACGGCAATGCCTGCCAGTGCAACTATGCCGCATCCAAGGCCGGCCTCATCGCTCTCGCAAAGAGCATCAGCCAGGAGATGGGCCGCAAGGGCATACGCGCAAACGCCATCGCTCCGGGCTTCATAGACACCCCTATGACCATGGCCCTTCCTGAGGACGTGCGCAAGGGCTGGCTCGAGAAGATTCCTCTCCGCCGCGGCGGTACCGTAGAGGACATCGCCAACGTTGCCACCTTCCTCGCCAGCGACATGTCATCATACGTCTCAGGCCAGGTGATCGAGGTCGATGGCGGTATGAATATGTAGCATACGCTGAAAAAATCAGGAATCTTTACCTTTCCGTCCGTGATTATGACTAGTTTCATAGCATGGACGGAAAGTTTTTTTCTTATCCCCTCGCCGCCGTGGCGGACCTGCTGATGCCCAGGGAATGCCTGGTCTGCGGAAGGCGCCTGCTCGTGCACGAGCATCATCTGTGCATATGGTGCAGCGACTCCCTTCCCCTCACCCGCTTCTGGCTCTCACCGCGCAACCCCATGGCGGACAGGTTCAACGCCCTCATCCAGGCCCGACTGGAAAGGGAGGGCACTGAACCCATCCCCTACGCCCACGCCGCCGCGCTCTTCTACTATTCCTCCCGTTCGGAATATGGCAACATAACCCGCAGCCTGAAATACCACGGCGC
>JAEDLE010000088.1 GCA_016295455.1 Bacteroidales bacterium | reverse complement strand
TTTTTGACCGTCTTCACATACCGTTCAGCCAGAATGCCATAATCGTCATCTGTAAGGCCGTAAGTACCCATGAATTTCAGGAGCAGGCCGTGATGCTGTTCAGCGAATTCCTGTTGCTCAGGCGTGAGAACGCGGTCATCCACCAGGATCACCCCGCATTCCTCACTGGGGCGTTTGCGTGCATGATAGTCTCGAACTTGCCCTTGTCAATCGCATGGAAGGAACCTTCCCGGATCTGGAGGTAAAGCCGAATCGCCCGCACCACATACTCGCACAGATCCACATAGAAAAGCGGCAGATTTGATAAATCATAATCTGCGGAGAAGTTGTCCACTGCCTCCTGAAAGTCCAGCCAATACGGATTCCCATCATTGAAATAGGGGTGGACATCATCCTGCCCTCTATCCACTGAACTTGTCCCGTCCGGAGCAAACAGAGCGCTGGTATAGCTCACCACATATTGCATGGGCTTACTGTTATCCTCACACTCCATAAACTTGGGGAGGGAGTCCAGGAACAGAAGCGCCTGCCGAATAGTCGAAACACGAAGGCGCAGCTCATCATAGAGCCAAGCATACTTACTGCCCTGAACGGCAAAGCCACGCTCCTCAGCAAGCCGATAACGCGGAAGATAGTAGTCCAGGAGTTCCTTCAGCAGCTCGGTCGAAAAATACGCCAGCATCATGACGCCTCCCCCAAGTGGATACGCCGGAGATCTTCATCCGTGCAGGTATTAGGGTCAACACCAAAGACCTGCTTGAACAAGTCCATGTACCGCTTTAGCCCCTGGGGGATCAAAGGCCCCTTGAGCGATGTCAGCGACCACAGGATCATCTCTTCTTCCGGAATGTGGTATGGCCCGGTCATGAAGCTATTGCCATTGAAATGGGGAAGGGAGCCTTTTTCAATCTCCTTCAGATCCTTGACTGTGTTTGCATTCTTGATCATCTCCATCTTCTTGGTGAAGACGGCATGAACCAACTCGCTCATGAAGCCATGCTCCCGGTAATACTGGGTTGTCTTCAGTGCCTTCTGGATTGCCTCATACTTTGCCTCTTCTACGGATTTGGTGTACTTTCCAGCTTCAGGGCAGGCGAAAACAGCCTCAGCAATTTCCATGATGTTATCCAGTTCCTTATTGCCAGTGATCATCATTCATACCTCCAAAAAGAGAGGGAGCGATGCCGCTATGAATGACATCGCTCCCTCAAAATCGAATATTCAGTTGCCCCTTAGTGTCCGGATTGCTCAGGCGGGTAGATCCTCATCAGCGGCAGCTCTCTGCTGCGCCGCGATGATCTGCTGCGCTTCACGGATCAGCTTCGGGCCATAGGTCAGCTCCCAAGTCTCAATGTATCGACTGGTCTGCTGCATCAGCCGGAAGAAATCGTAATCGTTGATGTTCAGGAAGACTGTCTGACCCTTCTGGTAGCTGCCCTTCTTCATGTGGACGCCACCAAGCGCTGTCTTCTCCTTCACTGCCTTCCCGTTTTCAACCTGAATGAACCAGGGATAGTTTCTCGGGTTCCCATTTGAGTCAAAGGCTGCCCGTTTAACCGTCACTTTCGTGACCATGGACAGGCCCTTGGCATCTGGCTCCCCGAAAATCTTCTCCTCACTGAAATCGAATTGCTCGACGCCGATGGATACACGGCTGAGTGCATACGCAAAGAACTCGGGAGACAGATTGGCCGTCACACGAACCGTATTGTTGCCGGTGCCTTTGGAGTAGTCCTGAAGCACCACGCCGATACATGACCGCTGCCGGCTGCCATCGCCCAGCTTCTCGCCCTGAGCGTGCAGATGCGCGTAGTAGTCAACAGGCGCAAGCTTCAGCTTGTCGTTGAATTCGCAGAGCTTCTTGTTGGTCATGTAGATCGAGATCTGCCTCTGAATACGCATTTCTTCCATTGTTTGTCTTCCACCTTTCAAAAATAGAATTACCAGTGATAATCAATGATTCCGCCGATGTAGAAGCTGTCCTTCGGGTCAAGGTCCCGAACCCAGGCATCCAAAGTGATAAGTTCGTCATTATCTCTGAGATAGATATAGTGATCGAACTTATCCTCATAGGCAAACCTGATGGCCACCATGGCCTTAGCAAATTCCGCGGACTTCTCCTGACCGGAGAACACTCCATAGGAGGCCGCCGACAGCAGAGCTGCCGCCTCTTTGAATTCCGCAAAGCTCCCTCTGAAGTAGCGATCCTTCACATTGTCGGTGAATTGGAGTTTCCCATCTTCATAGGTGCAGTTTC
>JAEDLE010000010.1 GCA_016295455.1 Bacteroidales bacterium | reverse complement strand
TCTGGGCGGTTTGGGGACTTGCACCCGTTAGAGTACGTTCGTGCTGGGCGAACAAGGAAAAGGGCGGCTGAGACACTTGTCAGCCGCCCTTCTTGCCGAAGATGCAGGGAATCAGAGTGAATCCCCGAAATCCTCCTTGAATTTCACCACGAGGTCCTCCTGCCAATGGCCAATCTCCTTCATTGTTCCGAAGAAGAATCTCAGCACCTCAGGTTCATCTACCCACTGCAGTCCGCCGATAAGCGAGCGGTTGTCCCACAGCCACTTGACACGGTCTGCAACATACTTGATCTGAGAGAGGGTGAATACCCTTCTCGGAACGGCAAGACGCTGGAGCTCAAGCTCGGCATACCTCTCAGTGCCGTCCGGCTCACGCTGCTCGGAGACGGTTCCGCGTTCCATGCCGCGGACGCCGCTGATGATGTAGAGAGCACAGCCGACAGCAGCTGCAGGATACTGGTTGTGAGGAAGGTCCGGAACAAAGGCACCGGCGTTCAGATGACATCCCAGGCCTCCCGCAGGGAGTATGACAGGCACGCCGTAATCGTCCAGTTCCTTGCAGAGGGCCTCTATGAATAACGGTCCCTGACTGATATATTCCATATCCAGAGACTCGTAGAGACCCTGGGCCATGGCCTCCATAGTCCTGACATCCATACCTCCATAGGTCAGGAAGCCCTCGTACAGAGGTATGAAGGACATCATCTCCTTCGTGTACCTGGAGTTCTTTGAGCAGATTATGCCACCCTTCGAGAAACTGAGCTTGCGCGCAGAGAAGTATATTATGTCGAAATGGTCCGCGAGAAGATGATATATATCCTTCACTTCCATATACTTGCACCGCGCCTCGCGGGTCTTCATGAAATACACGTTATCCTGCAGGAGCGATGCGTCCAGAACCGACTTCACTCCCTTCTTGTGGCATATGTCGGTGACGGCGAGCATGTTTTCAAGTGAGACAGGCTGGCCTCCGATGAGATTGGTGCCGGCCTCTACGCGTACGAACGCAACCTTGTCGGATCCGATCTCGTCTATCTTTCTTTCGAGATTCTCCAGATTGTAGTCACCCTTGAACGGATCATCTGTCTGAGGTATGAGTCCTTTCGGATCGACCAATTCCTCGACGGAACCTCCCACTCTGGTAACGTGAGCCTTGGTGGTCGTGAAATGGAAATTCATCAGCGCAACCATGCCCGGCTTCACATATGCCTCCGCAAGAATGTTTTCGCAGGCCCTTCCCTGATGTGTAGGAAGCACGTTCTCGCAGCCGAAGACTTCCCTGACGGCTGCCTTCACACGGTTGAAGGTCTCACAGCCAGCATATGCGTCATCCGCCTGCATCATGGCGGCAAACTGGAGGTCGGACATGGCATTCACTCCCGAATCCGTCAGCATATCCAGATAAACGTCCCTGTTCTGAAGGAGGAAGGTGTTGTTTCCCGCATCCTGGATCTTCCTGAGACGTTCCTCGACGGGAAGGAGATTGAGTTTCTGGACCATACGTACCTTGTGCATCTCGAGAGGCACCTGGTTTTCCGACTTGTAGAATTTTACAGCCATAGTTTCAGTGTATTGTTATGTTATTGTTACCTTTTGTCCAAGCTCCGAAGCCCTTTTCCGGCATCCGGCGCGATGCCCGTGCAGCCCGCGGAACACAGCCCTCATCCAGGGCAGCGCAATTATACGTCCATTATGCCATTCAATTGAGAACATTATCAATGAATAAAATACCATTTTTACATATCAAACCAGTTCCTACCTTTTTTACCTACCATTTTTTCATATTCAAAACTTGCAAGACTTAAGGAATATGCTTACCTTTCTCCTGCCATCAAGCTTATGCATATGGAAACGAAGCATCCGACAGACAGACTCAACGCAATATTCCACCAGGCAAGCGCCCATCCCCTGGTGACGGTGGGCGAGCTGTCAAGGGCTGATCTTACCCTTTTCGACCCGATAGACTTCGGGATGTACTGCGTGGTGCTGATGGAGGCTGATTTCGGTACGCTCATCAAGAACGGGCAGCATATCAGTTATGGTCCTGACACCCTGTTCACCCTAAGACCGGGACAGGTGGTGCAGACCGAACTGAATTTTCAGGTACGCCCGCGCGGATGGATGCTGGCTTTCTGCCCGGAACTGCTCGAGAAGACCGGACTCGGACGCGACTTCTACATGTTCAGCTTCTTTTTCTCCGATATCCTTGAGGCTATACGCCTGGACTCGGTCGAGAAAGGAATCATAGTGAACTGTTTTGCCAACATACTTGCCGAGCTGAACACTCCTGCCGACTACCTCTCGGACCAGCTCATACGCCTGGGCATAGGGCAGTTGCTGAGTTATTGCAAGCGCTTTTACGAGCGCCAGTTCAACAGAACCTCAGAGGAGGAAGATACTTTCAGAAAGAAACTGGACAGGATTGTGGACTCCTATCTCTCGAGCGGACTCCCTGCCCAGAAAGGTCAGCCCACGGTCAACTGGTGTGCAGCCCGGTTCAATCTGTCGCCCAACTATTTCGGAGCCCTTGTACACAGGGAACTGCACGTCACCGCCAGGGAATATTTACAGGACAAGCTGACCAATGCCGCCAAAGCCCTGCTGAGGGATACCCAGATGAGCATAAACGAGATTTCGGAGGAACTTGGCATCTCCTATCCGAACCATTTCTCCAGGATGTTCCGCAAGCGTGTCGGGATGTCACCCCTCGAATACCGGAAAAAAGAGAAAGTTGGAAATTCATAGTCCAGCTATGAAATTCCAACTTTCAGATTACTCAGATCACGTTGACCGGATCCTAATTCTTCATTCGTGAAGCGGTTTCCTTTCCGGCTCCGGTACCCTTGTACTTGCTCTGTGCGGCATTGAACCTGTAGATGAGGGAGAGTTTGACCCTCTGGGTATCCATCACATTGGTCTGCCTCATCTTGTACTCCCCGAAGTCGACCTTGACGTCGGTGTTGGCAAGTCCCGCGAGGTTTGATCCCTGAAGCCTGACTATGAGGGAGCCGTCCTTGAGGAACGCCTTCTGCACTGCCGCGTTCAGGTCCAGGTAAGGATGATAGAGGAAGTTGTTCTGGACATAGCCGGTGGAATGCACCTCTGCTCCCAGCTCGAGCTGCCAGCCGTGCTTCAGACGCAGGGTGTTGAAAAGCTGCATAAAGAACATAGGCCTGTCGCTGAATGATATCTCACGTGTCCCTGTCGCCTCGGAAGGGTCGGATGCATTGACCCTGAGCCACTGCTGCTGTATGCCCGCGGTAGCGTTGAGTGACCATATCCCTATGGTTGGGGTGACGTTCGCGAAAGCCGTCAGCATCCTGAAAGGAGAATCCAGGTTGACCGGCTTGACGATGCCCACGCCCTCGTTGTTGTAGGCCCAACCCCAGGTCATGATAGGGTCGTTGGTCCTGTTGTAGTCAACCGAGAAGGTCAGGAACTTCCAGACAGCGGCGAGATTGATGTCGTGTGTCACCTGCGGCTGCAGTGAGGCATTTCCGCTCTGCAGCACATAGCGGCTGTTGTAGCGTATCGCGTCGGACAGCATCGAGAAGTCAGGACGCTTGGTCTTAGAAGAATAATTCAGCATGAACTGGACCGGCCCGAACACGTTGGCATATGCCAATGAAGGGAAGAAGTTGTCATATGAGCGTGCAATGTCATCGCTGTACTGGTCGAGATATTCATATTCAACGTGTTCGTAGCGAAGACCCGCATTCAACTGTCCGAAACGGCCCGGAAGCATCACACCGTAGGAGGCGAAGGCCGCGGAATTCAGCTCGGTCACGTCAGACTCTGAAGGAGGTATGCCCTCCGCTCCTTTAAGAAGATATGAATCATTTCTTTCCGAATATGTCTGCTCGGTTCCGAACTGGAGCTGTCCCCTCCATATCGGATATGACAGCACGAGCTTGCCGGCATACATCCTGCTGTCGGTGGCCGATGTTGTGGAGATCTCCGCCCCCTGGGCCATCTCGCTGGTCTCCTCGGTGAGGGATTGCTGAGAGTTGTATGCCCCGTAATAGTCAAGGTTGAGGTCCACTCCTAATTTTCCGCCGAACAGGCCGTTATAGTAGGCATTGGCAGCTAAGGTATATGGATCCCTGTCCCCATTGGAATAGACTCCGTGGGCAGAAATGACATCTATCAGGACATCTTCGCGCAGCACGTCTTCAGTCAGCAGTTCCTCCTGCTCCATCTTTAGCGTACGGCCGTATTCCACCCTGAATCCGAGAGAGTGGTTTGCCGCAGGCTGCCAGTTGACACCGCCGTTCACGTTTGCACTCTTCTGGAAGTAGTCATTTGTCAGATGCCCTTCCTGCCCGTACTTCGGAGTAAGAGTGCTGACGGCGACCAGGTCACTGGTCTGCCTTGTGCTCCATGTGAAGAGGTTTGTTCCGGCAAAGATATCCACATCCTTCATGCGGTAGTTCGTGTTGAGGTTGAGATTAGGGTCGTTGGCGTCACGGCGCAGCGACTGCTCGTCCGAAGCATTGAGATTCAGGCTGAAGCCCTCGCCCTGTCTCCTGACGGTGCGGATGCGTACCACCGCACGTACGGTAGCATCATACTGGGCACCCGGATTGGTTATCACCTCCACGCTCTGTATCTCGTTGCTCGGGATGCGGTCAAGTTCGGAAGCATCGGTCAGCTTGCGTCCGTTGACATATACCAGAGGAGAGCCTTTTCCTATGACTTCCAGGCCGTTGCGCCCCTTTATCAGACCGGGGGTCCTGGCAAGCACGTCATTGGCAGATCCTATGCTTTCGAGCACCGAACCCCTGACCGAGGTCTGGAGACCTTCGGCTGTAAGTTTCGTCTTGGGCATCACAACACTGACGACCGCCTCGTCTATGAACTCGGAGGAAGGCTCGAGCCTGATCTGCATCTGGCTGCCCGGAGCAAGATATGCCGTCCTATAACCTATCATCGAAACCATCAATATGCAACCGTCAGTTGCGGCCTCGAGGCTGAAGTATCCATTTTCGTCGGTAACGGTTCCCGCCACTACTGAAGAGTCTGCACGTTCCAGAAGGGCTACCGTGGCGCAAAGCACCGGCTCCCCGTCTTCGTAAGTCACCTTTCCATCTGCCTTCTGCTGGGCGTATGCAGCCAGGGACAACAAGGCTGCGGAAAACACACACAAAAATTGTCTCATCTTTTCAATTACTATTAGGTTATCCCGGCAAATATATACAGGAAATCTATTAAATGCAAATGTTTTATAACATATGTTATCAAACATCCCGCGAACAAAGAAGGTCATCCATAGAAAAAGAAGCCTGTCTTCAGGGATAACTGACAGTCAATGCTCAGGACTTGCGGCTGAAGAGGCTCAGCACGTTGTCGGCATAGGTCTTGGTGATGGTAATCGGAGGGATGGCGTCATTCTCGAGATCAAGTTCGTAACCGTCCTTTTCCTTGCGGAGCACTTTCACCTTGTCCATATTCACTATATATTTCCTGTGACACCGGACGAGGCTGCTGCCCTTGAAACTCTCCTCGACAGTCTTGAGCCTGCACCTTATCATATACTTCTTGAGCGCACCCTTGCTGTCGGAATACCACACTATTATATAATTGTCATCGGATTCGATATAGAACAGGTTGGCCAGGCTTACGGACATCTTCATCACTCCGCTGTTGTCATATAACGTGACTTTCTGGGTGCCCTTGGGCGTCTGGGGCTCGTCCGAAACGACGTCGTTCGTGTTCATCAGGCGTATGGTCTTGTTCTTGTCGACGATGGCGAAGAACATGCCTGCCATAATGTTCGGCATCACGAGACAGAGGAATGCATATTGGGCGGCATTCAGGAAAATCCTGAGAGGAGTGTCGCCACCCTGGCTGATTATCCCGACGTCGTCCCCCTTGACCGTGAACGCCGTGTAGAGCAAGCTCACCAGCGCGACTTCGGCCAGATTCCAGAGCCCGTAACGGAGAAAGGTCAGTCTGAAGGAATCCCTGGTCACATAGAGCAGCCACTTGCTGAAAATGATGAGAAGAAGGCAGCAGAGAAAGAAGAGCGCCGTGAAAGAAAAGGCACGCGAAGTGCCGAGTTCGAACCAGGCATTGTCGGAGAACGGTATGCTGCAGAGTATGAAGACCAGGGACCACAGCGCCGTGAAGGTCACGGTGGCTATGAGCTGGTACTTTTCACGCAGATATTGGGGTATCAGATACTTCTTCATTGCCAGATACTATCACGCAAATATAATAATTTCGCCACATATCCGCTCAATTCGCCTACAGATTATTATCGGTGCGGCATATTCCGTCAAATGACCACATTTATTTCCCAGGCTCGCGCCGTCTTGCTATCTTTGCCGCCGTATAACATATAAAACGCTCATAGAAGAGAATGAAAATCATCGGAACAGGAAGCGCGCTTCCCAAGAAAGTCGTGACCAACGACATGCTCTCTGAATTCCTTGACACCAGCGACGAATGGATCGTACCGCGCACCGGAATCAGGTCAAGGCACATCATCACCGACGAAAAGATAGAAGACCTCGGAGCCAAAGCGGCTCTCTCGGCACTGGAAATGTCCGGACTCAAGCCGGAGGAAATCGACTACTGCATATGCTCAAACGTAGTCTCTGAATATGTCACCCCGGGACTGGGTTGTGTCATCGGAGCGAAGATTGGACTGAAATGTCCCTGCGTGGACATCAACTGCGCCTGTCCGGGTTTCATATATGCGCTTGACATAGCAGAGACCCACTACCTTGCGGGCAAGGCGAAGAACGTGCTGATAATCTGTGCGGAACAGCCGTCCAGGATGTGCGACTGGTCAGACAGGTCCACCTGCGTGCTCTTCGGCGACGGTGCGGGCGCGGTGGTGCTCGGCCCGGGTGAGAACATAAAAGGCATAAAGCTCCACAGCCAGTTGGACAGCAATACGATATGGGAGAGGCAGAGTCTGATGCCGACCCCTTACTACCTTGGCGACAACAGCGCGGTGGGTCTCCAGATGAAGGGACGCGAGGTTTTCAAATTCGCGGTGACCGCTTCCACCACTGACGTGGAGGACCTGCTGGAAGAACTGGGTATGACCAAGAATGACGTGAGCTGGTACATAGTGCACCAGGCGAATCTCAGGATCATAGACGCCATCAAGCAGTATATGGGGGAACCGGACTCCAAGTTCCCTGTGAACATCTCCGACCATGGCAACAGTTCATCGGCATCCTGCACCATCCTGCTGGACGAATTCAACCGCAAAGGCTGCTTCAAGGAGCACGACGTACTCGTGTTCAGCGCATTCGGCGCAGGCCTCCTTTCAGCAGTTGCGGTAGTAGAATGGTAAATTTTTAATGCCACTTTAAGAAATATTTACTATATTTGTGGGTCAAATTTTAGAAAGAATAGAAAAATGAGCAAAGACAAAAGAGTTGTAGTCACCGGAATGGGCGTCATCTCATCAGTTGGAAACGACGTTCAGACATACTGGAACAGTCTTGTCAACGGTGTGTGCGGAATCGATTTCATTACCGAATTCCCTACCGACAAACTCCCTGTCAAGATAGGTGGAAAAGTCAAGGACTTCCATCCTGAGCAGTACGGAATGGACAAGCCGTTCATACGCAAGCAGGACAGGTACACCGTATATGGAGTGGCAGCCGCTTACCAGGCAGTCGCAGAGTCAGGCCTCAAGGCCAGTGGTGAAGAACAGAATATCGACCCTTTCAGGTTCGGAGTATATGTAGGATCCGGTATTGGCGGATTCGAGACCCAGGTCAGGGAGACATCCAAAATCATCGAAGACCCTTCAGGACAGTGGGTATCCCCTCTCTTCATCCCTACGATGATATCCAACATCGCAGCCGGACAGATAGCCATCGCGCATCACGCACAGGGACCTTGCATTGACGTTGTAACAGCCTGTGCCACATCAACCAACTGCATAGGCGAGGCCTACAGGGCCATCAAGCACGGATATGCCGACGCAATCATAGCAGGAGGTTGCGAGAATGCGACCATTCCGCTTGGCATCGCGGGCTTCGCGAACGCGAAGGCTCTCTCGAGGGCGGAGGATCCGAAGTACGCTTCCCTTCCTTTCAATGCCAACAGAGGCGGATTCGTGATGGGAGACGGCGCGGCGATGCTCGTGCTCGAGGAATATGAGCATGCTGTTGCCCGCGGTGCTACCATATACGCAGAAATGGTGGGCTACGGCAATACCTGCGACGCTTACCACGCGACAGCCCCGAGACCTGACGGAACCACCCAGGCAAAGTGCATCGAAATCGCCCTCGAAGAGGCGGGCTTCGACGCCGCAAAGGACAATCTCTACATAAACGCGCACGGAACCGGCACCAAACTCAACGACGCCGCCGAGACCAACGCCTACAAGATAGCACTCGGCGAATATGCCTACAAGGCCCACATCAGTTCAATCAAGTCCATGACCGGACATATGCTGGGCGCAGCGGGCGCAGCCGAGGCGATCGCCACCGTCATGGCAATCAGGGAGGGCATAGTGCCTCCGACCATCAATCTCGACTGTCCTGACCCTGAGTGCGATCTCGACTACACTCCAAACACCGCCGTGAAGAGCGACATCACCATAGGCATCTCCGATTCATTCGGTTTCGGAGGACATGACGGCTGCATCGCCTTCAGGAAGTTCAGCGAGTAACTGAAGGATTTACGTGAACCAAAACCATAGACAAGATGAAATTCAACAAGGAAGAGATAAAGGGAATCCTGCCGCACAGGGAACCGATGCTCCTCATCGATGAGGCGGAGATCGACGAGTCCGGAATTGCACACGCAAGGTACACCATCAAGGAGGACGAGTTCTTCACCAGGGGGCACTTCCCTGGCAATCCCATAGTTCCGGGTGTGATTCAGTGTGAAATCATGGCCCAGAGCTGCGCGGTTCTCGTCAAGGATGAGATTCCCGGCAATATCACCTTCTATGCAGGTCTGAACAATGTCAAGTTCAAGACACCTGTCAAGCCTGGCGATACCTGCGAGATTACGGCAAGATGCGACAGCAGGAGAGGCAACATCTACTTCTGTTCCGCCAAACTTGAAGTCGGGGGCAAGCTCTGCTGCAAGGCAGACCTGAGTTTCGCGCTGGTGCCTATTGAGAAATAGGATCTGCGAAACCTGGCGAACCAAGAAAGAAGCCGACCCTTTTGGGTCGGCTTCTCTTTCTCCCGCATCCCGGAAGCAGCCTCCTGACCTCAGAAAGCAACTACCTGCGGCGTATTCCGCTGTTGAGCATAAGTCTCTCCCTTTCCGTCTGGTCAGCGCTTCTGGTCTGGCCCACGGCCTTTCTGAGGCCTGATGTACCGTCCACAGTCCTGATACGGGAATGCCTTGAGGCAACGCCCATCGTCTGAGACCCGGTGCTGCGCCTTGAAGGAAGAGTCCTGGCAAGAGGATTATCCGCAGATGCCGAGGACAGGTCCGAAATCTTGGTCATCGTCATAGGCAGGGACGGAACCTTGTCGTTATAGACATACAGATTGTCGTCCGTGAGATCCACAAACTGCATCGAAGTGTATTTCGTGGTGTAATTGCCGTCTATGTCCACGGTGACATATTCAGGCTCGACTTTGGCGCTCCTGCCGTCATCGTTCATCTTCGCCCTTGCGATAGGAACATCGATGTCGGTTATGGTGTAGCTCTTTCCGTCATATCTGATGTTGCCGAGGAAACATACGTCGAAGAGGCCGATTTCCTGGTCCTCAAGAGTCCCCAGATACTGGCTGTTGAACACGAACTCCTTGCTGCCCCTGTCATACGATGCCTCGAAGACATAGTCCTTGACATTCTGATTGGCGAAATCGCTCGCATCATTGCCCGTTTCCCAGTTCTGTATGCTGTAGAACATGTTCGCCTCCGCGCTGCTGATGTCGATATTGTAGAATATGCCGTCGCTGCCCACAGCCCACTTGCCCAGCCACTTGCTGAATTCTGCCTCAGGCTCCTCCTCGGCTATGTCGAACTTGAGTTCGGACCAGTTCCCGGTCAGATTTCCGAGATAGTCCACACCGAAGGCATATGCCGTCCAGTCTCCGTGGCGCAGCCTCTCGAAGTTGACGGTGAGGTCGCCGCTGCTGACAATACCGGAGAAATCCTCGCCTTCACCCAGTCCGGAGGCCAGATTGTCGAGCACGTCGTTAAAGAAACCCACAGGATCCCCGTCATAGTTCTGGAGTATGTACTCAGGATAGGCTATGTCCACATAGTAGCTGTAGTCACTGTGCGACCTGACGCTGATGACGTCAGCCTCAAAGGCTCCGTCCTTGTCCTGGACCGTCTTCCTGCCATCATAACTTATCTCGTAGGACTGGTCCTTGCGCATCGTTATGGCACGGGTCTCGAACTGGAGCAGGCTGTATCTGCTGCCCAATTTGCCATCATCCCCTATCTCATACGCCACAGCCACCCATCTGCCGTTCCCGGCATCAAGGGCATCGAACTTTGCATCCGAATCGCCCGATGCTATGAAATTCTCCAGCAGATTCTTGTAGCTGCCGTTAATGAAGTTCACGACATTCGACTTATAGGTGGACCTGAATTCATCAAGGCTCACCAGATCTATATAGTAGCGGAGCGCATCAGCGGATTTCATATGTATGACGTCAACCACATAGACACCGTCTGAAGTGTCCACAGTCCTGCCGGTATAGGTCATGGTCCAGTCAGGATTCTCTTCAAAGACCCCACCCACAGGAGGATTACCTCCATTTCCGTCATCGCGTCGGTTTCCATCGGGAGAACAGGCGGCGAAAGACAACAACATTGCCACCGCAGTTACGGCGAATCTGAAAGCTTTCATTGTTTTCATAGTATTTTCTTCACGAAGTTGAAAAATCTGTACGGCATATATCTGAATGGCAGATCGATACGGGTGCAGGTACTCAGGACAGCCCTTCTGTGGGAGAAAGCGTCAAAGCTGAGTTTGCCGTGATAAGCCCCCATTCCCGAATTGCCCACTCCGCCGAAAGGGAGATTTTCATTGACAAGGTGCATGATGGTGTCATTGATGCAGGCTCCTCCTGAAATACTGCCTGACAGCATACGGTCTCCCTTTTTTCCGAAATAATAGAATGCCAGCGGCCTCTCGCGCGAATTCACGAACTGCAGCGCTTCATCTTCGGTCCTGAACGTGAGAACCGGAAAAATCGGTCCGAAAATCTCTTCCTGCATCAACGGTGAATCAGGCGGAACCTCGTCGAGTATGGTCGGGCCGAAGAAGCGCGTCTGCGCATTCCTTTTCCCGCCGTACACCGTCCTGCCATATTGGAGATACGATTCCAGTCTGCTGAAAGCCTTGTCATTGACTATGCGCACAAAGTGTTCGGACTTTTCAGGATCCTCGCCCAGCAGATGTACGAATTCCCTGCCCAGCAGGTCCAGGAACCTGTCCTTGACATCTTCCTGCACCAGCAGATAGTCTGGTGCGACACAGGTCTGACCGGCATTGAGGCATTTGCCCCAGGCTATTCTGCGGGCAGCGGTTTCCAGGTCGGCGTCAGCCCCGACTATGCACGGGCTCTTTCCTCCAAGTTCCAGAACCACAGGGGTAAGGTTGCGGGACGCCGCTTCCATCACCTTCCTTCCCAGGTCAGGGCTTCCGGTAAAGAATATGATGTCCCACCTGAGGTCCAGCAATGCCTGGTTCACCGTGCGGTTTCCTTCCACTACGGCAATATAATCCTGAGGAAAACTCTCCTCGATCATCATCCTTATGACCTCCGACACATGCGGGACATATGGAGATGGTTTGAGCACGGCGGTGCATCCGGAGGATATGGCTCCGACAAGAGGATTGAGCAGCAACTGAACGGGATAATTCCATGGAGCTATGATGAGGGCATTGCCCAGAGGCTGGCTGACCACCCTGCTCCGCGAAGGGAACAGTTTGAGTGGTGTATGCCGGCATACCGGGGCCGCCCAACGGCGGAGATGCCTGATGTGGGAGCGGATCTCCCCCGCGACTATGCTGAGTTCTGTCATCACTGCCTCCTCATAGGACTTGTGGAGGTCCTCCTTCAGGGCATCGCAGAGCCTGCTTTCCCACCTGGTCAGAGCATCGCCCAGACGCCTCAGCTGAGCTTTCCTGTAATTCAGATCCAGAGTGCATCCGCTGCGGAAAAAGTCAAGTTGCCTATTCCTTATCTGAACTATCCGGTCAGAAGGGGTATTGATTGTCGTCATATGCAATGATTATGCTTTTCTTCCTGTAAAATGGTCCATCACTTCATATACTCCGAAAACCTTGCCAAACAGCCAGTCGAATATGCAGTTCGGAAGGACGCCCTGCCAGAATCGGATGAAATGCCACGGGAAAGGCAAACCCTTGAAAGTCTTGTCCTTCTCTATCGCCCTTATGATCCTTGCAGCAGTCTTTTCCGGTTCAAGTATGGGGAATATCTTCGAATTCACGCCGTCGAACATACCCGTATTGATGAAATACGGCGCTATGGTCGTGGCCTTCACCCTGCTGCGGGCCATCTTGAGTTCCACCCTCAGGGATTCGGTCCAGCCTATCACAGCCCACTTGCTGGCGCAGTACACCGAAAGCTTAGGGACGCCCAGCATACCGGCTGCGGAAGCTATGTTGCAGATATGTCCGCTGTTGCGGGCCATCATATCCGGAATCATCGCAAGTGCCACCAGCATCGGAGCTGTCGCATTGACATCCATCGTCATACGTATGTCTCTCTCATTCTGACGGTCGAATGTTGCATTGCCCCTCACGATACCCGCGCAGTTTATCAATATGTCAACCCCGCCGAGTTCTTCCTTCACCTTTGAATATGCCTGTGTGATGTTGTCATAGTCGGTTACGTCCACCCTGTAGCTGTGTATCCTCGGGTCATCGGATACCTCAGGTATGTTCAGGTCCCACACGGCAACTGCAGATGCGCCTTTCTCCAGGCATATCCTGCACATTATCTTTCCGATTCCGGATGCGCCCCCCGTTATGAGGACGGTCTTGTCTTTTATCTGTGTCATTCTGTCCGTTTTATATAACTTCAAAAGCACAAAAATACGAAAGATACTCTGCGATTATTTAGTAACTTCGCGAAAATATGTAAAAATGCATACAAGAGACGAAAAACTTGCCGCTTTCGGAAGACTGCTGGACATAATGGACAAGCTCAGGGAGAAATGTCCCTGGAACAGGGCACAGACCATAGACACCCTCAGGCCCATGACCGTGGAGGAAGTATATGAGCTGTCGGACGCCGTGCTCAAGCATTCTGAGGAGGATCTCAAGAAGGAACTCGGCGACGTAATGCTCCACATAGTGTTCTACTCCAGGATAGCCCAGGAAGAGGGCAGATATGACATAGCCGACGTCCTGGAGAAAGTCTGCGAGAAGATGGAATTCCGTCATCCTCACGTATTCTCCGATATGGAAGCGGCTGATGCCGAGGCCGTTTCCGAGAACTGGGAGATGATGAAGACAAAGGAGAAAGGCGGAAACAGGCGCATCCTTTCCGGCGTTCCCGAATCGATGCCGTCGGTATTGAAGGCTTTCGCCATGCAGGACAAGGCCAGAGGGGTTGGCTTCGACTGGGAAGAGCGCGGACAGGTCTGGGACAAGGTCTCGGAGGAGCTCGGGGAATTCCATGCCGAACTTGAGGCCATGGCGGCTGAAGACGGTCACGCCGACAAGGCAGTCTGCGCCCCGGCGGAAGGTTCCGGTGAAGGATTCAGGGCGGCATATGACCGTGCAGAACTGGAACTGGGAGATTTCCTTTTCGCCGTGATAAACGCCGCCAGGCTCTACGGGCTGAACCCCGACACCGCGTTGAACCGCAGCTGCGACAAATTCAGGCGCAGGTTCACCTATCTCGAGGAGCAGACCATACGCAAGGGCCGTGACCTTCACGGGATGAGCCTCGCCGAAATGGATGAAATATGGGATGAGGCGAAAGCCAAAGGCCTGTGATTTTGAGGATATCCCATCTTTTTTGTAAATTCGCGGATTAGCCCTTTCGTCGGCCTTCCGGGAAAACGGGGAAGGCGGGAAAGACGGATACATAACCATATCCAAAGACTGTACTATGCCGGATTACAAGATTGTAGAAGTTACCCGAAAGCGGGACATCAGGAAATTCATAAAGTTTCCTGACGATCTTTACAGGGACTGTCCTCAGTATGTCCCTGCCCTGCATGCGGACCAGATGAAGTCGTTGACGGATGTGCCGACGCTCAGATACTGCAAGCGCAAGATGTGGATGGTCCTGGACGGGAAAAAGGTCGTGGGACGCATTTGCGGGATGATCAACCCCCGCTACAACGATCTTTATTCGAAGAAAAGGGCCAGGTTCGGATGGTTCGACACCATTGACGACTTCGGGGTGGCGAAACTGCTGCTCGACACGGCGGAGGACTGGGCAAGGTCCGAAGGCATGACCGAAATCCACGGTCCGCTCTACTACAATACCCTCGGCAAACAGGGCATGCTGGTCGAGGGCTTCGAGAACATACCGCCTTTCAACTGTCTCTACAACTATCCGTATTACAATGACTTCGTCACCAGGCTCGGATATGTCAAGGAGTGCGACTGGCTGCAGTTCAAGATGCCGGCGAACAAGGGCACGACTGAAAAGATCGAGCGTTTTGCGGGCATACTCAAGGAAAGGTACAATCTCCACGAGGGGAACATCGACGTGCTGAAGAAGGACAAGAACCTGGTCCGGAAGTTCTTTGACGTCTACAACAAGAGCTTCGCCACCTCAGTGCTCAACTTCATCCCTTTCACGGATGAGGAAATCGAGGAGGAGGCCAAATCCGTGATGCCATTCCTCAGCAACAGGACGAGTTCCATCATACTGGACGAGAACGACGAGCTTGTGGCGTTCGGAATCACCTTCCCGTCCATATCCAAGGCCCTCCAGAAGGCCAGGGGACACATCTTCCCGTTCGGCTGGTACCATCTGCTCAAGGCGATGAAGAACTACAAATATGTCGACCTGATGCTGAACGGAGCGGTTCCGGAGTGGCAGAACAAGGGTGTGTCTGCCCTCTACCACCAGTCCATGTCCGTCAGGTACAAGAAAAGCAACACGGAATGGGCGATATCCAACCCGCAGATAGAGACCAACAGCGCGGTCAACGTGTGGGCGAAATATGACAACGAATTATATATGAGAAGACGCTGCTATCTGAAGCAGCTCTGATCCGCATACAGAACTTTATTACCGTATATGGCAAACACATTGTTGGAGAAGGTGCTTAGCCTTCAGGATAAGTATCAGAGCCTCCAGGACCAGCTTTCGGATCCTGAGGTGATGTCTGATATGAAGAGATATGTCCAGCTGAACAAGGACTACAAGGAGCTGCAGCCCATAATCAACGCTGGCCACGAGTACAAGAAGATGGTCGAGGATCTCGCGGCCGCAAAGGACATAGTCCTGAACGAGAAGGATGAGGAGCTCAAGGAGATGGCCAAGGCTGAGATAGCCGAAATCGAGCCTCAGATTCCGGAGATGGAGCAGAAGATCAAGCTTCTCCTCATACCGGCCGATCCTGATGACGGCAAGAATGCGATGGTCGAAATCCGTGGAGGTACCGGCGGCGACGAGGCTGCCATATTTGCGGGAGACCTTTTCAGGATGTACACGAAGTTCGCCGAGTCCAGAGGCTGGAAAGTCGAAGTTTCAGACCAGGCTCCGGGTACGGCAGGCGGCTACAAGATGATAGTGTTCAAGCTCTCTTCCGCAAATGAAGGAGTCTACGGCATAATGAAATACGAATCCGGAGTGCACCGCGTGCAGCGCGTGCCCCAGACCGAGACCCAGGGCAGAATTCAGACCTCTGCCGCATCGGTGGCAGTGTTCCCCGAGGCCGGAGAGTTCGACATCGAACTGAATATGAGCGACATACGCAAGGACACCTTCTGTGCTTCAGGTCCGGGCGGACAGGGCGTGAACACCACCTACTCCGCAGTCAGGCTCACCCATATACCTTCGGGCATCGTTGTTCAGTGCCAGGAGGAGAGGTCCCAGCTGAAGAATTATGACAGGGCTCTTGAGGAGCTCAGGACCCGTCTCTACAATATGGAGCACCAGAAGTATCTCGACGAAATCGCATCCAAGAGGAAGACCATGGTCTCCACCGGTGACCGCTCGGCCAAGATACGTACCTACAATTACCCTCAGGGGCGTGTGACGGACCACAGGATCAACTGGAGCATGTACAACCTGCCGGTTTTCATGGACGGAGACATCTACGAGTGCATAGACCAGCTCCAGGTGGCCGAGAATGCGGAGCGCCTGAAGGAAGCCGGCGACTAGTACCCTGAAGCGGAGGAACGGTATTCCGCAGAACCTCTGCCAAAGGAATTCCGCATTCCTTATGCAGACTGCCGCTGCCTTCCGGACAATATGAAAGACCGTGGGATCGATTCAGTTCCCACGGTCTTTTCCGTTTCAGCAAGCAGCTGCGTCAGCCTATCTGCGCACCGTTCACCAGAGCCTCCTGAGGAGTGATGAAACGCATCTTGCCGTCACCCTGACGGGCCATCAGTATCATACCCTTGGACTCGATGCCGCGAATCTTGCGCGGGGCAAGGTTGGCAAGGATGACTATCTGCTTCCCTATCATATCCTCGGGGCTGTAGTACTCGGCTATGCCTGAGACTATCACCCTCCGGTCAAGGCCCGTGTCGATGGTCAGTTTGAGCAGCTTGTCGGTCTTCGGAACCCTCTCGGCCTCAAGTACGGTCGCGGTCCTGATGTCCATCCTGTCAAAATCCTCGAAAGAAACCTCGGCCTTCTGCGGCTCTATCCTCGCGGCAGCCTCCTCGGCGGCTTTTGCGGCAAGAGCGGCCTCGCGCTCCCTGCGTATATTCTCAAGACGCGCGATCTGGGCATCTATGGCCTCGTCCTCTATCTTCGCGAAAAGCAGTTCGGCCTCGCCAATCACATGACCCTCAGGCAGTATGCAATCCTTTCCCAGCATATCCCAGTCAAGGCAGACATTGCAGTCCGCACCCGGGCAAGAAGCCTTCAGGGCAGCGAAATCAAAGCCGGAAGGAAGGGATACGGTATGGATGGCAGCGCCCTCGCCCGGCTTGAAGGTGTTGACGGTCTCCTGCTCGCCCTTGCGGTGGTCGACACCGGCGCAAAGACATACGCCGAGCATCTTGCGCAGCCTCTCCGCAGCAAACGGAGTGAATGGTTCGAACGCAATCGCAAGGTCGGCACAGATCTGCAGGCTCACGTTGAGTATTGTTCCGCAGCGTCCGAGGTCGGTCTTCGCGACCTTCCAAGGCTCGGTGTCGGAGATGTACTTGTTGCCCACACGCGCAATGGACATCGCATCCTTGAGCGCCTCACGGAAATGAAAGCCCTCGATGTTCCTCTCCATCGAAGCCCTGAGCTGAGGTATCTCGTCAAGAGCAGCCCTGTCCATGTCCAGAAGTTCGCCTGCGGCAGGAACCTTACCGCCGAAATACTTGTGCGTCAGCACCACGGCACGATTCACGAAGTTTCCGAATATGGCGACGAGCTCGCTGTTGTTGCGGGCCTGGAAATCCTTCCAGCTGAAGTCGTTGTCCTTGGTCTCGGGAGCGTTTGCGGTGAGTACGTAACGCATCACGTCCTCCTTTCCGGGGAAGTCCTGAAGATACTCGTGAGCCCAGACCGCCCAGTTGCGGGAGGTGGAGATCTTGTCCCCCTCGAGGTTCAGGAACTCGTTCGCGGGAACGTTGTCCGGAAGTATGTACCCGTCGCCATATGCCTTGAGCATGGACGGGAAGACTATGCAGTGGAACACGATGTTGTCCTTGCCGATGAAATGCACGAGGCGGGTTTCATCATTCTTCCACCACTGCTCCCAGCTCTGCGGAAGCAGCTCCTGGGTGTTGGATATATAGCCTATAGGCGCGTCGAACCAGACATAGAGCACCTTGCCCTCGGCGCCTTCTACCGGCACCGGAACACCCCACTCGAGGTCACGGCTCACGGCACGGGGCTGGAGACCGCCGTCAATCCAGCTCTTGCACTGGCCATATACATTGCTTCTCCACTCCTTGTGGCTTCCGAGTATCCAATCGCTGAGCCAGCCCTCGTACCTGTCGAGAGGCAGATACCAGTGGGAGGTCTTCTTCTTCACCGGCTCCGCGCCGCTGAGCTTGGACTTGGGATTCAGCAGTTCCTCGGGACTGAGGGTGCTGCCGCACTTCTCACACTGGTCGCCATATGCGCCCTCGGCGCCGCACTTAGGGCAGGTGCCGACGATATATCGGTCCGCGAGGAAGGTCTTGGCCTCCGGGTCATAGTACTGTTCCGACTCCTTTGTGATGAACTTGCCGTCATCGTAAAGCTTCCTGAAAAAAGCCGAGGCATTTCCGGCGTGAACCTCGGAGGAAGTACGTCCGTAGATGTCGAAATTGATACCGAGTCCGGCAAATGAGTCCCTTATGACCTTGTGGTACCTGTCCACGATGTCCTGGGGTGTGCAGCCCTGCTCACGGGCCTTGATGGTGATCGGCACGCCGTGCTCGTCGCTTCCGCAGACATAGAGCACATCCTCGCCCTTCATCCTGAGGTACCTGACATAGATGTCGGCAGGCACATACACACCGGCCAGATGACCGATATGCACAGGACCGTTGGCATATGGCAACGCGCAGGTCACAAGCGTTCTCTTGAATTTCTTGTCCATATGATTGTCTCGATTATATTTTCACCTTATTCTTCCCAATGCTTTTTCAAGCTCTTTTCTTGTCTCCGTAATTTCCTGGCACTCAATCAGTATAGCCTCCACCTGCGAAGGATCCGCAACCTTCAGCCTCCGATTCAGGTCCGAAGCCTTCATCTTGACCCTCACCAGCTTATACGTCAAAATCGTGCGGGGCACAAACTTGACCAGCTGAGTGGACAGCGCCGTCATCGAATCCGCCAGGCTCCTGACCGAAAGGTCATACCGGTCAAGCACCAGGTCGGTCACCAGCGCCGCCATCTCCCTGTCCTCACCGTCCGCCAATGACCTGGCTATCGCATTCTGGTCCAGCTCGGGACAGTTGTCATACAGATTGAAGTAAGCGTCATAGGTTCTCTTGTGGACCGGATTGAGGAACTCCAGCTCGAGTTCGGCCAGGTTCACGCTTATGAAGGCCGCGACCGTGGTCTGCTGCCCAGGATCATAATATGGCGAATCCGACTCGAAGTTCATCGTGTCCAGGCCATAGCGCAGGATAAAGCCCAGAAGTTCGTCCTCCACGGGCTTGAGCTGGGGATACGGCACCGCTACAGCCTCATCCCGGTCTTCCTCCCCAGGCTCCGGGACTACCGGAGGAATCGCTTCAGCCTGAGGCTCCTGCGGAACATTTCCGGACAGCGGAAAGGCTTTGTCCGGAATTCCGGCATCCTTGCGGGCAAAGCGCTCGTCACCGGAGACCATCTTACGCCTGACTTTATTGATCCTCGCGCCTATCACCGCCTGGTCAAGCGAGAACCTCATCGATATGTTCTGGGCATATACCGACCTTGTCACGGGATCCTGGATGAGGGCTATGGTGTCCGCCATCTCGTTGATCATGTCCGCCCGCTTGAGCGGATCGCTCCCCGCATCTTCGGAAAGCAGCCCTGCCTTGAAATCCAGGAAATCCTCCTCATGGGATGAAATGAATGCCCGGACCTCCGCGAGGGTATGCTTGCGGGAGTATGAGTCGGGATCGTCCCCGTCAGGAATGAGGACCACCTTCACCCTAAGGCCTTCCTGAAGCAGGAGGTTTATGCCCTTGAGGGCAGCCTTGATGCCCGGCATATCCCCGTCATACATTATCGTGACGTTGTCGGTGAACTTGCGTATCAGGCGTATCTGCCCTTTGGTCAGCGCGGTACCGCTGGATGCAACGGCATTGGTGATGCCCAGCTGATGCAGGGAAAGCACGTCGAGATACCCCTCCACGAGATAGCACCTGTCCTCGCGGGCCATGCTGTTGCGGGCATGCTTGATGCCATAGAGGGTGGTACTCTTGTCGTAAATCTCGGAGGCGCTCGAGTTGACGTACTTGGCTATCTTCTTGTCAGTGCTCAGGGTCCTGCCTCCGAAACCGACCACCCTGCCCCCGTGGTTGTATATCGGGAATATGACTCTGTCATAAAACCTGTCCACTATGCGTCCGTCATCATACCTGATGCACAGTCCGGTCTCGAGCAGGTACTCTTCCTTGTATCCCTTGGCCTTGGCGGCATCGTAGAGTGCCGTACGGCTCTTCGGGGCCCATCCCAAGCCATATCCGGCTATGGTACTGTCCTCCAGTCCCCTGCTGTGGAAATACGCCAGGCCATTGGTCCGGCCTTCATCCGTGGCAAGGCTGCGCACGAAGAAGTCAGCCGCGAACTCCAGCACCAGATGGAGACTTTCCCTCCTGGTCTTTGCCGCCAGGTCCTCGGCGCTCTCCTCCTTCTCCACGACCTCGATGCCGTATTTTTTCGCGAGGTATCTCAGCGCCTCGGGATAGGACATGTTCTCGTGCTTCATCAGGAAGCCGACTGCTGTGCCCTTCTCGTGACAGCCGAAACAGTGGTACATGCCCCTGGCGGGGTTCACGTGGAACGACGGCGTCTTCTCCTGATGGAAGGGACAGCAGGCAACGAAATCGGAGCCGCGCCTGCGCAGGGATACGAAATCCCCCACGACGTCAACTATCTGCGCCGCGTCCAGTATCCTTTCTTCCGTGTCCCTGGGAATCATCTGAAACTAACTGAATATGCCGCCGTGAGGTCCACCACGGAATCAGAACGGAAGGTCGTCCGAGTCTGCCGGTGAGGAGTAGTCATCTGCCACAGGAGCCGGTGCGCTGCGGAATCCGGCAGGCGCCGACTGCTGATATGCCGTCTGTTCCGGCCTGGCCGGAACCTCCGCTCCGGAGCCTGCATTCGCACGGCCTATCTTCCAGGCCCTGAGGTCAGTGTAGTATTTTCCGGCATATTCACGGCTGGAAACCTTGAAAGCCACGCTCACAAGATCCCCGACCGAGAACGAGGCAAGCTCATCCACCTTGTCCTGTCCCCAGACCGAAAATACCGCCGTGACCGGAAAGCGTCCGTCCTGATATTCGACCAGAAACTCCTGTTTAACCCATTCCCCGCGCGCCGATGTGCCTCTCTGTGCAGGCAATATCTTCATCAGCGTTCCTTCCAACTCAAGATTGTTCATAAATGACTGTTCTCCTTTGTGTGTATTGTTAAAAAAGCCTGCCGTACCGTCAGGCAGGCAGGCGCAAGATTCTGTTTCCCGAATTACTCGGCCTTAGGCTTGACAGCTTCCACGGTCACCTCGAAGATGAGGGCTGAACCTGCAGGTATCATACCTGTCGCGCGGTCGCCATATCCCAGGTCAGAAGGGATGTAGAGGACGATGCTTCCGCCTTCACCGACGAGACGGAGACCTTCCCTCCAGCCCGCGATGACCCTGTCGAGAGTGAGGTCGATAGGATCGCCGTCAGCAGGGGTCTCGTCGAATACGGTTCCGTCCAGAAGGGTTCCCTTATAACGGACAGACACAGTGTCTATAGGACCTGCAACCTTTTCGCTGCCCGGATCGAGTATCTTGTACTGGAGACCGCTCTCCCTTACCTGGACTCCTTCCTTCTTCGCATTGGCCTCGAAGAACTCGGTCTGCTCTGCCTTCCTCACAGCGGCAACATACTCGCTGTGGGCCCTGAGGTAGTTGTTGATGGTCTCGTTCATCTCTTCAGGATTGAGCTTGAACTGGCTGTTGATGTCTTCGGAATTGAGGTCAGCCTTGATGAAATCCTTCATGCCCTGGACCATGAGATTGTAATCGAGGGTACCGAAGTCATACTGCTTGAGCATCTGACCGTAGTTGACACCGAGGTAATAGCTTACTGAATCGGCGAGCGCCTTTGACGGAGCTGTGTAGGTAGTGTCCCCTACAGTGATGCTTTCCGCCTTGCTGCCACAGGAAACTGCAGCAAAAACTGAAAGGGCTGCAGCCATGAACTTGATTGTCTTCATTTCCAATATTGTTTTTTGTCGTTATCTTGTGTCCAGGGAGTTCCGTGAACGCCCTGAAGCGCAAATATCGCAATTTTTTGGAGGAATATCGCTTGTTGTCAGGAAAAAATGCTTAATTTTATACAAACCGCGAATTCCAAGATGCAAAGCTCCAGCCAAGACCTGAAATCCAAACTGAAAGAGTTCTTCGGATACGAACATTTCAAGGGTGACCAGGAACAGATTATCCGGCATCTCATAGCCGGAAACAACGCATTCGTACTGATGCCTACAGGCGGAGGAAAGTCTCTCTGCTACCAGTTGCCCGCCCTCGTGATGGAGGGCACGGCCATCGTGGTATCCCCTCTCATATCCCTGATGAAGAACCAGGTGGATGCGATACGCGGTTTCATCAGCGGGAACGAGGGCATAGCCCACTTCCTCAACTCCTCCCTCAGCAGAACCCAGGTCAACGCGGTCAGGGAGGATCTGGTAAGCGGGGTCACAAAGCTGCTCTACGTCGCTCCGGAATCCCTCACCAAGGCCGAGAACATCGCCATGCTCAAGGGTATACGCATATCCTTCTACGCCGTTGACGAGGCTCACTGCATCTCCGAATGGGGACATGACTTCAGGCTTGAATATGGCAGGATAAGGGAAATCGTCGACGAGATCTGCCCCGCCCCGATCATAGCCCTGACAGCCACGGCCACCCCGAAGGTCCAGAGCGACATACTCAAGAACCTGGGCATTCAGGATGCGAAGGTGTTCAAGTCCTCGTTCAACAGGCCGAACCTGCGCTACGAGGTGAGGGAGAAGAACAAGACCGAGGAGGACATAGTACGCTACATACGCTCCGTACCGGGCAAGAGCGGCATTATCTACTGCCTCAGCAGGAAGAAGGTCGAGGAGACCGCCGGGATACTCGCTCTCAACGGCATATCCGCGCTGCCGTATCACGCCGGGCTGGACCCTAAGACCAGGAGCGAGAACCAGGACAAGTTCCTCAGGGAAGACGTGCAGGTGATAGTCGCGACCATAGCCTTCGGCATGGGCATAGACAAGCCGAACGTCAGATTCGTGATGCATTACGACATACCGAAGAGCCTGGAGGGCTACTATCAGGAGACCGGAAGGGCCGGCAGGGACGGACTCCCTGCAGACTGCATACTATACTACAGCCCCAAGGATGCCGAGAAGCTCAACAAATTCATACTCAGCAAGAAAGGCAACGAGCAGGAAATCGGGAAACACCTCCTGAAGGAGATGGTGGACTTCGTGGAGAGCGGAGTATGCCGCAGGAAACTGCTGCTGGGCTATTTCGGGGAGAACTATACGAGGGACAACTGCGGCAGCTGCGACAACTGCCTCCATCCTCACCCCCGCTTCGACGGCAAGGAGCATCTCTGCCTGGTGATATCCCTGGTGAAATCCCTGTCGGACCGCTTCGAGGCGGAGCATCTGGCGAACATACTCGCCGGCAACACCGGCGCCATGATACTGTCCTACCGGCATGACTCCTGCCCGTTCTTCGGAAAGGGCTCGGAACGGGACGCGGCATTCTGGGAGTCGGTAGTACTCCAGGGCGTGACCGCCGGACTGCTGGCCAAGGACATAGAATCCTACGGCAGGATCAACGTCACCCCTGCAGGAGAGGCCTTCCTCAAGTCGCCATATTCGGTGACGTTCGTCGAAGACGGGAGCTATGCGGAGGGGGACGATGACGACGAGGAGGTGGAGGAGAGCAATGCCGGCGGAGGTGGCGGGGACCTGCAGCTTCTGGCCATGCTCAAGGACCTGAGGAAGGATATGGCGGCGAAACTGCGCCTCCAGCCGTGGATCATATTCGGAGACCCTGCGCTGGAGGAGATGTCGATAATGTATCCGACCACGGTGAAGGCCCTCATCAAATGCCACGGCGTCGGCGACGGGAAGGCTGCGAAATACGGCAGGCCTTTTGTCGAACTGATACGCAAGTATGTGGAAGAGAATGAGATATCCACCCCTGACGATTTCCTTATGAAAACCCCGGGCAAGTCCGAGGACAAGCGTTTCATCATCCACTGCATAGACAGGAAAATGGATCTGGAGGATATAGCCTCGGCAAGGGATATGGACATTGACGGCCTGCTCGGAGCCATCGAGAAGATAGTCGAGGCAGGCACGAAGCTGGACCTGGACTACTACATCTCCGAGAACATCGACGAGGAGGTGGTCGAAGAGATCAGCGACTGGTTCCGGCACGAAGCCGCATCGGATTCCCTCGAGGATGCCGTCAGGGCTCTCGGGGACTACGAGGAACTCGAAATCAGGCTGGTGAGAATCAAGTTCCTCAGCGAAGTGGCGAACTAGGCGGGCTGCGTTTTGCGCATAGGGAAAAAGTGCGTAACTTTGTCGTTCTATGATGAATGGACTCAGAAAATATTGGTTCCCGGTCACGGTGATACTCGCTGCCGCCGTCCAGGGCTTCGCTTCGGAGCTCGCACGCGGCGCAATGCCCGGCCCCAGGCAGTTTCCGTCGCCCGCACCGGACACCGTCATATACGACAACTCATCCATATACACCCGCTTCAGGGACAGCCGTGAGGCAGAAGACGAGAGCCTCTTCATCCTTGGAGAAGAAGAGGTCGGCGCGCTTACCGCAAGGGACACGCTCCGTGCCCCGGACTCGCTCAGGCTCACCGACCCGTTCAGGTACAGGTACTATGCCGCCCTCCTGGATTCGCTCGCACACCGCTTCACCGTCGATTCCCTCAAGGCTGCAGGTGACTCCCTCATATGGCCCAAGATAGACTCCATCTATTTCGCCGACTCCACCTCCCGCGCAAAGGAGGAATTCCGGCTGTGGTATGCATCCTTGAGCAAAGAGGAGAGGAAGAAATACGACTTCGAGCAGAAGATGGCCCTCAAGATGACGCTCAAGGACAGCGTGCTCGCGGCCAGGGACAGCCTCAAGGCAATCAGGGACAGCATAGCGGAGAACAAGCCCAGGGTGCTGGACACCTATGCGGTGCCCGACTCGATGCAGTTCAAGAGGATAATCACCTGGAACGTGGACCCTATGTTCGGAAATGTCCGTCTCCAGAAGCTGGACACCGGCTACAACTACCGCTTCAACGAGCTCCGCTTCGCAAGGGAGGACGTGAACGCCAGCTATCTGGGCATATCCGGCTCCCCTGTGCAGTACTATGACTTCACCAGGCGCAAGTCTGAAGAGGGGGTCTCATTCTACGCACCGTACGAGTCCTACAGCTACTCCCCCCACACGGTGCCGATGTACAACACCAAGACTCCATATACCGAACTGGCATATTGGGGAACGCTTTTCGCCAACGTCGAGAGGGAGGAGCAGAACATCCACATACTCACCACGCAGAACATCTACCCTTCGCTGAACTTCACCCTGAACTACGACAGGACCGGAGCCAACGGCATGCTGGACAGGGAGAAGGTGAACAACAGGTCCTTCTTCGCGACGGTGAACTATCTGGGAAAGAGATACTCCGCTCACGGCGGCTACATATTCAACTCGGTCAGGAAGGCCGAGAACGGCGGCATCGTCGACAACAGGTGGGTGACCGACACCCTGGTGGGTTCCAGGGAGATTGACGTGCACCTGAAGGAGGCGGACAACGTCCTGAAAAAAAATACGGTATTCCTGAACCAGATGCTCAGGATCCCGTTCAGGGGCCTGGGCAGGAAGAATGCCGACAGCCTGGGAACCCACTCCGACGTCACCACCGCCTTCATAGGCCACGACAGCGAGTATTCGGTCTACACCAAGCACTACACCGACAAGATAGGACTGGGAGACGGGAACGGCAGGGCCTTCTACGGAAACAACTTCTTCATAAACCCGACCGCCAGCTCCGACTCCCTCCGGGTGATGAAACTCGAGAACAAGCTTTATCTGAAACTCCAGCCCTGGTCCGCCGATGCGGCAGTCTCCAGCATCAGCGCCGGAATAGGAAACCGCATACTCAGCCACTACATGTTCACCCCTGACGGCTATCTCAACCGGCCGCAGAACACGGTCTGGAACTCCCTTTATGTATATGGCGGCGCGGAGGGGCGCATACGGAAGTATGTGGACTGGGATGCCAGGGGCTACTACACCTTCGCCGGAAACGAAATCAACGATTTCGGGCTGAGTGCGGACGCCCGCTTCAACATATTCCCGTTCCGCAGGCACAGGAACAGTCCGATGTCCTTCGGATTCCACTTCGAGACCACCCTCGACGAGCCGGAGTTCTTCGAGAAGAACTACTACTCGAACCATTTGAAGTGGAGTTCGGATTTCGCCAAGAAGTCGACTTCGGTGCTCGAGGGCACCATAGATGTGCCGCATTGGGATTTCAGGCTCACGGCGGCATATACCCAGCTGTTCAACAACATCTATTATGACACGCAGGCGGTGGCGCAGCAGAACGCCAGCCCCATGAGCGTGGCGAAACTTGCCCTGGACAAGAACTTCCGGCTCTGGCGTTTCCACCTGGACAACAGGGCCCTGCTGCAGTACTCATCCGACCCTTCGGTTGTGCCCCTGCCGACCCTCGCCTTGAACCTGAGATGGTACCTCCAGCTGGACGTGGTCAAGAACGTGATGCAGATGCAGATAGGCGCGAACGCACTCTACACCACACTCTGGCATGCTCCGGCCTACAGTCCGGAGTCCGGCCTGTTCCACAATCAGGAGCAGGTGTCATACGGCAACTGCCCTTACATCGACGCCTTCGTGAACATTCAGTGGAAAAGGGCCTGCATATTCGTGAAACTCGTCAACGCCAACATGGGCTGGCCGAATGACCGCACGGACTATTTCAGCGCCCACGGCTATATCAGGTCGCAGAGGGCCGTAAAGTTCGGAGTCTGGTGGCCTTTCTATCTCCAGAGCACCAGGCAGGGCACTGCCAATGCAGGATCTTCGGGCGGCAACGCTTCAATCGGAGGACCTTCAGGCGGAGCTGCGTCCGGAAGGCAGCGCGCAACAAGATAGCGGATTATGGGAAGGAGGGCGAAAAAGACATTCAGGTACCTGGTACCGACACTGATAGCCCTCGTGGCAGGTCCGGTCGTGACCCAGCTCAGCATAACCCGGCCGACAATGCCGGAGGAACTTGACTGCGCCATATGCCTCAAGGGTCACAAGTCCCGGGTGATGAATCTCCCTACCGGATTCACCTACGAGCTGATCAGGGACTTTGCCGGGCATTTCCGGTCCGAAGCGGAGATAGTGCTGGGCGAGGCATCCGAAAGCCTTGCGATGCTTGCCCTCGACAGCCTTGACATAGTCGTAATGCCATATTCGGACACCCTCACCAGAGAACGTGGTTACATAGTCTCCGACAGCCTCGAGAACGGCACCGTCTGGGTGATGAGAGCCACCGACGACGTGCTTATGGGCAATTTCACCCACTGGTTCAACCTCTACTCGCAGGAAGAGGGATATGACGCCCTGAAACGGCGTTTCAGGCCATCGTACGAACCATACCGGAGAGTCGCACTGGGACGGGAATATGCCGCCGCGAGCCCGTATGACGCCCTTCTGAAGCAGTATGCTCCTCAGGCCGGATGGGACTGGAGGATGCTCGCCGCCCTGGTATGGCAGGAATCCCGCTTCAGGATAGACGCCCGCTCTTCCAAGGGCGCGGAGGGCCTGCTGCAGATGATGCCGGCCACGGCAAGGCGTTTCAAAAACGACGACATGCTGGACCCGGAGAAGAACCTGGCCGCTGGAACAGCCTATATCAGGAGGCTGAATTCGATATTCACACAGTTCGTCAGCGATGCGGACGATCTCCCGAAATTCGTGATGGCTGCGTATAGCGCCGGGGAAGGAAGGGTGCTGGACTGCATCAGGTACGCAAGGGCCAAGGGCCTGCCCCATTCGAGCTGGGAAGACCTGGAGAACATCATAGGAGATCTGAGGGAGAACGGTCCGGGAGATGCGGACACGCTGCTGCAGTACGGCGGACTGAGGGGCTACGAAACCCTGAACTACGTCTCCAACATATACAGCCTCTACGACGCTTTCACCCTCATTTCGCCCTGACAGTCAGCGCAGGGTCCACCCTTGAAACGTAGAGGGAAGGAATCAGGAGAAGCAGCATTATCACAAGATATGCCGACAGGTCCGCAAGCAGGATGCCGGCGGGGTTCAGGTGTACCGGCACGAAGGAAACGTAGTAGTTCTCGGGATTGAGCCTTATCATATGCGTGCTCCCCTGCAGCATGCAGAACAGCAGGGCAAGGGCGTTGCCTATGCCCATGCCCTTGAGGACGAGGCTGGAGGACACCCTCAGGAATATGGCGGATATCGACAGGTCCGTCATTCCCAGGGCCTTGAGCGTGCCTATGGTGGAGATATTCCTGAAGAGGAGTATAAGCAGGCCCGAAATCATGTTGAAGCCTGCGACTATGGTCATCAGCACCAGTATCATCAGCACGTTCCTGTCCACCAGGTCCAGCCAGGCGAAGATGTCGGGGAACTGGCTTGCGGCTGAAAGCGCAAGCGGTGCGGGACCGTCCTCCGGAGCCAGTGCGAGCAGTCTCGCGCCTATCTCCGACTTGCGGTATTCCATGGTCCTGCGGTCGGGCATATCATCCTTCAGCCTTATCTCCAGTGCCGAAACCTGGTCCTCCCGCCAGGAATTCAGCCTCTGCATGTCGGAAAGCCCGGCGAACACTACCATATTCCCGTCACGGAGCAGGTCGTCATATACCGAAGCGACACGGAAACGTCTGGTGCGGACCCTGTCGCCGACGAAATATGCCGGGAAATCGTCGCCTTCCTTGAGATAAAGCAGGTCCGCGAGGGAGGAAGGGATGGAAACGCGGAGACTGTCCGGACCGTCAGGCGTTCCCTTGAATATGACTCCGGCGAGCTCTTCCCTGCCCTTGACTATGCCGGCACGGTATACTGCCGGGGTGACGGATGCCACTCCGTCGGAAGAGAGTATGGCCTCCTCGAGAACACTGCGGTCCCCGAGCGGCACGGAACCTTCGATGTCACTGCCCTGGCTGACCACGGTGACGTCTCCTGTAACTGATGCCACGGCCTCCCGCAGTTCGTGCCGGAAGCCTGAAGAAATGCTTTGCGCGAGGATTATGACAAAGAAAGAGATAGCTATGGCAACCATAGCTATCACTCCCTTGTAACGCAGTCTTGCCGCTATGAACCTCGCGGTGTCCATATGGGCTTACCAGATGTGAACCCTCTCGCTCTCAGGAAGGAACATAGGGTCGCCTTCCTTGATTCCGAAAGCGTCGAAGAAGGACTGGAAGTTCCTGACAGAGACATTGACCCTGTTCTCGGCAAGCGAGTGCACATCGAGCAGGGTTAGCCTCTTCTTCTCCTCGTCGGTGATGTTCTGGGCCCAGATGGCGCCGTATGAGAGATAGAATCTCTGCTCCGGGGTGAAGCCGTCGACCAGGCCGACATTCTTGCCCGCGATGGCGTTCTGCATGGCCGAGAAGGAGATGCTGAGTCCGCCGTGGTCGCCGATGTTCTCGCCGAGGGTGTTCTGTCCGTCAGCCATCAGGCCGGGAAGTATCTCGACCTTGTTGAACTGCTCCACGAGCACCTTGGACTTCTCCCTGAATCGGATGTCGTCCTCTTCAGCCCACCAGTTCTCCATATTGCCGCTGGCGTCGAAGAGACGTCCCTGGTCGTCGAAGCCGTGGGACATCTCGTGTCCTATCACCACGCCTATGCCTCCATAATTGACAGCCTCGTCAGCGTCCGGATTGAAGAACGGAGGCTGGAGTATGGCTGCAGGGAAGCATATCTCGTTGGTGGTAGGGTTATAGTAGGCATTCACGGTCTGAGGGTCCATAAGCCACTCTTCCTTGTCGGTAGGCTTGCCGAGCTTGGACATGTTGTCAGCTATGTACCAGCGGCTTGCAGCCCTGAGGTTATCATAGTAGCTTATAGCCGGATCGATGGTGAGCGAGCTGTAGTCCTTCCATTTGTCAGGATAGCCGACCTTCACCTTGAAGTTGTCCAGTTTCTCGTGGGCCTTGACCTTGGTCTCGGGACCCATCCAGTCGAGCGAGTCTATATGCTGGCCGAGGGCGGTCTGAAGGTTGGCCACAAGTTCCTCCATCATCTTCTTTGAAGACTCCGGGAAGTACTTTGCGACATACATCTTGCCCACTGCCTGTCCGAGCACGCTGTTCGGAGCCGACATTGCCCTCTTCCAGCGAGGCTTCTGCTGCTGTATGCCGGACATCTGGCGGCTGAAGAAATCGAAGGAAGCGTCGGTGAAATCATCGCTGAGGGCGCCGCAGGCTCCCTGGATGAGCTGGCCTGCCACATAATCCTTCAGCACGTCCAGTTCCGCCTTGCCGTAATACTTCGCGAACGCGTCGAAGAAAGAGAGCTCGGCAACAACGATCTTGTCCTGCTCAGGTATGCTCCTCTCCTGAAAATAAGCCGCGAAGTCGAAGCCTGGATATGCCGACACTACAGCCGCGGTGGACATGGGGTTGTACTGGGCCTGTATATCCCTCTCCTGCACATTGTCCCAGGAATTCACCGCAAGCACGTCCTCGACCTCGAGGGCATTGGCCGCAGCCTTCTCAGGATGCTCCACACCCGCAAGGCCGAACACCTTGGTGAGGAACTCGAGATAGCCCTGCTTGATGGCAGCGTTGTCCTCGGTCAGGTAGTAGTCCCTGTTGCCTATTCCGAGTCCGCCCTGTCCGAGATAGAGTATGTTCATGTCCGAATTGGTCAGGTCGGCATCCACGAACGAGCCGAAGAACATGCCCTCACCGCAGTCGTGCATCTGCGCTATGAGCCTTGCCAACTCCTGCTTGTCGGAAACGGCATATACCGATTCGATATATTTCCTGAGGGGAGCCGCGCCTTCCTCGTTGAGCCTGACTGAATCGAGGCCCATCTTGTAGAGGTCGGAAATCTTCTGCTCCACGCTTCCCGGCTCAGCCTTGAGGGTGGTCATGTCGGAGAAGAGGCTGTTGATCCTCTCCACGTTGTTCTCCCTCAGCATGTCGAAGGAACCGTAACGCGCATATTCGGGGCTGAGCGGATGGGCTGCCTGCCAGCCGCCTGTCGAGTACTGATAGAAATCCTCGCCCGGGGACACGCTCGTGTCGAGATTGGCGAGATCGATGGCAGGAACCTTCTCCTGCCTTGAGCCGCAGCCGGCCAGAACCATTGCCGCCGCCATGATGGAAAAAACTCTTTTCATTGTTACCATATAAAAAATAGCCATAGGCATATTTTGCAAAGTTAAATAATTAGTACGAAATTCGCTCACTTATTTTGAACGACAGAGATGAACCGGTGTCTGCAATTCATCAAGGACTGGATGCTGCCCATCGCCATGGCGACGGGAGTCGGGCTGTACCTGGGCTTCCACTTCTGCCACGCCCTGCACCCGATAGGGCCGGTGTGCAGCGTGATCGTGTCCAAGGGACAGCAGATTTTCATTGCCATAATGCTCTTCCTGCAGTTCGTGAAGGTGTCCCCGTCGGGGATACGCTTCCGCGGCTGGCACCTTAGGCTGCTGCTCTTCCAGACCCTCAGTTTCTCCGGACTCGCCCTGGCCGCCAGGCTGATGGAGCCGGGAAACGCCAGAATTATGGTGGAGGCGGCGATGCTCTGCTTCATATGCCCTACCGCATCCGCGTCGGGAGTGATCACCGACAGGCTGGGAGGCAGCCTGCCTCAGAACATGAGCTACGTGGTGTTCATCAACGCCCTTGCGACCTTCCTCATCCCGGCCGTCATACCCCTGGTGCACCCCGAGGCCGGAGTCAGCTTCTGGGGCAGCGTCTGGACCATAGCCAGGAGGATCTTCCCCATGCTGCTGCTCCCCTGCCTGCTGGCCTGGCTGATACGCTACACCTGCCCGAGACTGCAGGCCTTCCTGAGCCGCTACACCCACTGGGCCTTCTATCTCTGGAGCATAGGACTGATATTCGCGATGATACTCGCCACCCGCGCCCTGGTATGGAGCGGACTGTCCTGGCAGGCGCTGGTGATGATGGGAGTGATTTCTATGCTCTGCTGCTTCATACAGTTCATCCTGGGCAGAGTCTCCGCCTCAGGCTACGGCAAAAGCATAAGCATCACCGCCGGACAGGCCCTGGGCCAGAAGAACACCGGCTTCATGATATGGCTGGGATATTCGTTCATGACCCCCGTGACGGCCATCGCCGGGGGGTTCTATTCGATAGCGCACAATCTGGTGAACTCCTGGGAACTCTACCGCAAGAGAAAGGAAGGGGATGAAGCCCGTGCGGACTAGCGTCCCTTGCTCCCGTTCAGATAATCCAGCCTGACCTTCGCGGACTGCCTGGCGGTCTCCTCTTCGGCATATTCCACCATCATTGCCAGATACTTCTTCTCGAGTTTCGTGCTTCCCTGCCTTCTGGATATGATGACGCAGTTCTGGATAGCCACCATATCGTCCGGCTTGATTTTCAGAGCCTTGTCATAGTACTTGAGTGCCGCCTTGTTGTCCTTGCGGAAGACAAGGCTGTAGGTTCCCATATTGTCAAGGAAAAGATGTGACGAAGGCTCGTGGCGGAGCATCTCCTCCGAAATCTTCCTGAAGGCCTCGTAAGAAGCGTCGCTGCCTATCCTGTAGAAAGAAAGGCAGTAATCCTGCACATATGAAATGAACTCCTCCCCGTCCACAGGCTCACCCGCATAGGTCCACTCCGGCTTCGAGGCATAGTTCTCGGCAATCAGGTCCGTCATAGCCGCAAGGGCAAGGTCCGGGCTCTCCTTCTCATAGTTCATCAAAGCCGTCACCTGCGCCAGCCTGTTCTCCAGCTTGGCCGGCTGCGCCCGGTTCGCCCTTTCCAGATAGGACAACGCCTGACCGAACATCTCGTCATCATATTCATAGTCATAGAAATAATACACCGCTTTCCCGAGACTGTCCTTCAGTTCGAGTATCGGTTCCTGCCCGAGGTATCTCTTTGAATATGACGACGTCGTGCCTTGGGTCTGGCACTTGGTGTAGTAGTAGAGGAAGAAGGCCTCGAGCATGTCCTGGTCTTCCGGGAAAGCGGCCTCCCACTTGGTCAGCAGTGTCTCCACTCCGACGCCGTCAAGGCCGAGTTTGCCGGTCAGGAGATTGTATTTGTCGACGAATTCCTGCTTTGTGGTCTGGGCGGACGCGAGGACGCAGCAGAGCGTCATGGCCGCGGCAATCAATGTTCTTTTCATAATTAGATATCCATCCTGATCCTCCTCCCCTGCGGAAGAAGACTGTTAGTCCTGTTTCCCAGGTTCTTGACGAACCCGAGAGCAAAATCCCCGTATTCCAGCAGCAGCAGTCCCCGCGGGGCGTCGGGGAGCACGAGGGTGTCCCTGTGGAGGAAGGCAAGGGCCTGATTCCTGTCCAGGCTCCATCTCCGGAAACAGTCCTTCACCAGCAGCGCCGAAAGCGCCAGGTCCGCGTGCGGAACCAGGTCCCGACCCTTCACGACCCCTACAGCCGTGCCTCTGGACAGAGGTCTGAGCACGTCCAGCGCCCCCATCTCCGAATACACCGCCGACGGGACGGCAATGACCGTGCCGCCTCGCTCCACCATATTCATCCGGGTCTGGAAAAATTCCCCGAAACGGCTGTCCCGGCCCGGCCGCGCCTGTCGCAGATACGCCTCAGTCCCGCCCCTCTTGCGCAGCGCCGCGCAATACTGCCCCTCCCCCGGAACCAGGCCCGGAACGAGGCTGTAGCCCTGACGCGTCCTTATCCATCCTGAATATGGCAACTCGGGAGTGACGACCTCCGCTCCAAGGTTCTGCGCCACCCATTCCACGTTGGAATCATTCTCCCTGTCATTGAAGGTGCAGGTGGAATATATCAGCACCCCGTCCCCGGCAAGAGCCGGCCAGACATCGGCGATTATTCTTCTCTGACGGGCCTCGCAAAGGGCAACGTTGTCCCAGGACCACTGGCGCAGGGCCTCCTCGTCCTTGCGGAACATCCCCTCGCCCGAGCAGGGCACATCCGCCACGACAATGTCGAAGAAGCCTTCCAGACGGGCGAAAGCCGCAGGGTCGGCTGAGGTCACTGCCACGCACGGATCCCCCCAGCGGCCGGCATTGTCGGCCAGCACGGAAGCCCTGTTCTTCATCACCTCGTTGGCGACAAGTATGAAGGAGTCGCCGCAGGCCTTCCTCAGCAAAGCGGCCAGGTCGGTGGTCTTGCCGCCGGGAGCCGCACAGAGATCCAGCACTCTCAATGGCCTGTTTTTCAAGGAGATGAACTCCCTTGCCATACGACCTACCGACATTGCGGAAGAGTCCTGTACATAATACGCCCCCGCGTGGAAGAGAGGATCGAGGGTGAATGAAGGACGGGATTCCAGGATGTAGCCGTATTCCGACCACGGCACAGGCAGGGCCGCGGAGGCATCCCCCGGAAGGGGAAGTTGCCCTGGGCGGCATTTGAAGGGATTGGTCCTTACGGACACGGAAGGAGCCTGGCCGAAGGCCTCCAGCACACGCGGAAGGGCGTCCTGACCCGCAAGTGAGGACAGGACCCCGAGGAAACCGTCATTCAGGACGGCGTTCATCTTTTGGTGAAGAAATCGGAGCCCGGGAACTGCGATGGGTCCACTCCTTCAGGCATGCGGCCGTTGGAAAGGTCCTCGAACGACTGCACTATCTTGTCAAGGCCGCTCTGGATCTTGGAACCCAGCATCATCTTCATCATGAAGTTGAGGTCCGCCTCCACAGCGATGTGGAAATCCGTAGCGTTCGGGTCGTTGCTGCACGGGTCGAAGTGCAGGTCCACCTTGAAGGCGAACGGCGCCCCGTTGTCGACCACCGAAATCCTGGAATAAGGCACGCGTTCGAAGACCTTCACGCCTATGTCGAAGTTCTGGACGCTTGCACTGATGGTATCATAGTCTGCCTGCACCCCCTGACGCTTGTCCTCAGGAAGGTACTGGAGGAAGTTGCGCATATCCGCAAATGCCATATACAGCTGGTACGGAGGTACCTTCACCATACCGTGGCGGCTATTGTATCCTGTCATTAAACATTCTATTTTTGCAGTTCTACAAATATATGTATTTTTTGCCAAGACTATGCACAGGATATATTTTGAAAAAAGATGCCTGACCGTATGCAGCCCCGGGGACAGCGTGCTGACAGACCCGAACACGGTCGAGTTCCACCCCTCGGGAAGGGAGGACGTCCACCGGCTCGTAAGGATGCTCAGGGAGGAAGGCTATCCCGGAAGCATATGCATAGGCGCGGAGGATGAGGAAGCCTGCTACGCCGACGTGTGCTCCGCGTTCAGGGAGGTGAATGCCGCCGGAGGGCTGGTCTCGAACAGACGCGGGGATTTCCTGCTGATACGCCGCAACGGACTCTGGGACCTGCCGAAAGGGCACCAGGAAGCCGGGGAGGACATCAGGGTCACCGCCCTGCGTGAAGTCACGGAAGAGACGGGGATCGAAGAACTGGTGAGGGGAAAGCTCATCTGCATCACCGACCACTGCTACCTGCGCGGGGGAATATGGCATCTCAAGCATACCTGGTGGTATGCCATGCGATATGACGGGCCGGTGGACCTCACGCCCCAGGAGGAAGAGGACATAGCCAAGGCCGCCTGGGTGGCGAAATCATCGCTGCCCCCTTTCCTGAAGAACACCTACCCGTCCATTGCGGAAGTCTTCCATGAGGCGAAGATATGAGCATTCCGGGCGTTTTCAGCGCCCCTGTGCATAAAATCGCCTGAAGATGAAACATTTTCCGAATTTTCCCGTATATAAATAGGTACGCTCATAGAAAAACAGAAGATGAAACTATCACAATTCCAATTTCCGCTCACCAGGGAACAGGTTGCCTCCGAACCGACAAGATGGAGGGATGAGTGCAGGCTGATGGTCCTCAACCGCAAGACGGGAGAAATCGAACACAGGATGTTCAAGGACATCATTGACTACTTCGGTGCCGGAGACACCTTCGTGCTCAACGACACCAAGGTCTTTCCTGCCATGCTCAAGGGCAACAAGGAAAAGACCGGCGCGGACATAGAGGTGTTCCTGTTGAGGGAGCTCAACAGGGAGCAGAGGCTCTGGGACGTCATAGTGGATCCCGCCAGGAAGATAAGGATAGGCAACAAGCTTTATTTCGGAGAGGACGACAGCCTCGTCGCCGAGGTCATAGACAACACCACATCCAGGGGACGCACCCTGCGTTTCCTCTTCGACGGTGAATATGAGGATTTCAAGAAGACACTCTATTCCCTCGGCAAGACCCCAGTCCCGAAATGGGTCAAGGATGAGGTGACAACCCAGGACGGAGAGGACTACCAGACCATCTTCGCCGACAAGGAGGGAGCAGTAGCCTGCCCGGCTGCAGGGGCACACTTCAGCAGGGAACTGTTCAACAGAATGATACTCAAGGACATAAACAAGACCTTTATAACCGTGCATATGGGTATAGGACACTTCCGCAAGGTGGATGTCGAGGATCTCTCCAAGCACAAGATGGACTCCGAGAGGCTCATAATAGGCGAAGAGGCCGCACAGGCTATCAACTCCACCAAGAGGCAGGGGCACAAGGTGCTCGCCGTGGGAGTGACCGTGATGAGGGGTCTTGAGACCTATGTCACCACCGAGGGTGAGGTCAACGCTTATGACGGATGGACCAACAAGTTCATTTTCCCTCCTTACAAGTTCAGCGTTCCGGATGCGATAGTTTCCAACTTTCACCTCCCGCTCTCGACCATGCTGATGTCGGTTGCCGCCTTCGGCGGATATGACAAGGTGATGAAGGCCTATCAGGTCGCGATTGACGAGGGTTACCGCTTCGGACCTTACGGAGACGCGCTGCTCATAATCTGACGCTCCGCATTTCCCCGCGGGTGGAGTAAAGGAATCCGTCACACGGGTAAAGAAATATGAATTCTTCAAGGCACGTCCTCCGCGGACGTGCCTTTTCTGCATATCATTGCGGAAAAAAGATGGAAGAAGAGAGAGTCGCATATTGTGCGCTGAATATGCTGCTGGGAAGCAGGCCCAGGACGGGAATGGCACTTGTCGGACATTTCGGAAGCGCTTCGGCGGTCTTCCGCAACACCGGGAATGAACTGGCGGTACTGATACCGGAGCTGGAGGCAAGTTCCTGGGGGAAGGCCCTGGAGGAGGCGGAAAAGGAACTCGGGAAAACCTCAGAGGAAGGCGGGGTCTTCATCTGCCCGGACGACAGCGCTTATCCCCCGATGCTGGCCGAATGCGAAGACCCGCCGCTCGGTCTGTATGTAAAGTGCAGCTCAGATCCTGCCGAAATATTCGGCAATCCGCTCTGCCTGGCCCTGGTCGGGACGCGGGACATGAGCAGCTACGGAAGGGACTGGTGCCGGGAATTCATCGACAGTCTTGCCAGGACAGGTCAGAAGCCCCTTATAATCAGTGGCCTGGCCTATGGAGTGGACATCACGGCCCACCAGGCCGCCCTGGAGGCCGGACTGCCCACAGTCGGGGTTATGGCCACGGGAATCGACACGGTCTACCCCGGTGCCCACAGGCACATCGCCTCCAGGATGGCCGGCACGGAGGGCTGTGCGCTCGTGACCGACTACCCGATCGGAACCGCCCCGGTAGCCCACAATTTCCTGCGCAGGAACAGGATAATCGCCGGTCTGGCTTCGAAAACCATACTGGTCGAGTCCAGGGTCAAGGGCGGAGGCATGACCACGGCCAGGTTGGCATATTCATATGAAAGGGAGGTTTACGCCCTGCCCGGAAGGGTTTGGGACAGCCGCTCCGAAGGATGCAATCTGTTGATATACAAGAAAATCGCCGAGCCCGTAGGGCTACCTGACGCGACAGTGGAGGCCATGGGCCTCGGAAAGCCCGCGAAGAAAAGGGACATGCCCGGAGTCATCTCGAAGGTATATGCCGACCTGGAACCGCAGATGCGCAGGGATATGGAGAGCCTGGCAAGGGTACTGGTGAAGGAACGCGGACTGGGACCGGAGGAACTGGCGGTCAAGGCCGGAATCAGCACTCAGCAGGTAAGGGTGCTGACTGGCCTGCTGGAGGCGGACGGACTCGCGACCGTGGATTTGACGGGGGCGTGCAGCCTGGAGTTGTGACCTGCCGGAGAAAAGACAACGGCGTCAAGGAACTGACATGGAAGGCAGTGCAGACCGGAAAGATATTCAAATATGATGTATTTAAAATGAAGATTACTAACTTTGCCGGATGGCATATTATATAGACACACACGTACATTTATATGACGAAGCTTTCGGGGATGAGGTGGACGAGGTCGTGGGGAGGAGCCTGGAGGCCGGAGTAGGAATGATGATACAGCCTGATGTGGACGGGAAGGAAAGGAGGAGGATGATCGAAATCACGGAAAGGCATGGCGAGGTGATGAGGTGCATGCTGGGATTGTATCCCGGATCTGTGGACGAAGGATGGGAGAAGGAAGTGGAAGAGATACGGGATATGGTGGACAGGGTGAAACCGGTGGGGATAGGTGAAATAGGGCTGGACTATCATTATTCCGCGGACAGTGCGGAGCTTCAGAAAAAGGCCTTCGCGGAGCAGCTCAGGATGGCTTCGGAGCTTTCACTGCCGGTGAATGTGCATCTGAGGGATGCGACCGGGGACTTCTTCAGGGTGATGGAGGAGAACAGGCATCTGGAAGTGAGGGGCAACCTGCACGCATTCAGCGGGAGTCCCGAGACCTTCAGGAGACTGAGGAAGATGGGAGACTGGTATGTGGGGATAGGAGGAGTGATAACCTTCAAGAACTCCAGGCTGGCGGAAGCCGTAAAGGAAATACCGCTGGACAGGATAGTGCTGGAGACCGACGCGCCTTACCTGACGCCCGTGCCGTACAGGGGAAAGAGGAACGACAGCAGCCATATTCCGCTGATAGCCGCGAAGATCGCCCAGGTGAAGGGAGTGAGTGTCGAGGAAGTTGCCGAAGTGACCACAGATAACGCCAAGAAGCTTTTCAATCTGAGATGACACAGAGTTCTTTGCTACTGATCTATACCGGCGGAACCATAGGCATGAAGCAGGATGCCGCCGACCAGACCCTCAAACCCTTCGATTTCAGCCAGATAGTCGAAGAAGTGCCGGAAATACGCAAGTTTGCCGCAAAGATAGACTCCTGGACCTTCGACCCGCTGATCGACTCGTCGGACGTGGAGCCGGGAATGTGGCAGGCGCTGGCCAGGCTGATACAGGAGAAATATGACTCCTACGACGGCTTCGTGATACTGCACGGGACCGACACCATGGCATATTCGGCATCTGCCCTGAGTTTCATGCTGGACGGACTCACCAAACCCGTCATATTCACGGGCAGCCAGCTGCCGATAGGCGTTCCGAGGACGGACGGAAGGGAAAACCTGATATCTTCCATTGAGATAGCCTCCGCCAAGGACGGGGAAGGCCACGCCATGGTTCCCGAAGTCTGCATATTCTTCGGGTCGCAGCTCATCAGGGGGAACAGGAGCATCAAGGCCAACGCCGAGGCGTTCAAGGCCTTCCAGTCGCCGAACTATCCACTGCTGGCAGAAAGCGGCATAAACATTCGCTACAACACCGAATGCATCAGGAAGCCGCTTGACTGGTACCAGAACATTTCCATAAACACCAGGCTGGACACGAGGGTGTCCATACTCAAGCTGCATCCGGGCATCACCCCTGAGGCCGTGAGGTATTTCCTCTGCGATCAGGTGACCAGGGCGGTGATCATCGAGACCTACGGAGCCGGAAATGCGCCCTCAGCCCGGTGGTTCACTGAAATAGTGCGCGAAGCCGCCGGTATGGGCAAGGTCCTGGTGAACGTGACCCAGTGCACCTCGGGCACCGTGGACATGGACCTGTACGCCTGCGGGAAGGGTCTTGAGAAGGCCGGAGTGACAAACGGTTACGACAGCACGACCGAAAGCGCGCTCGCAAAACTTTTCTACCTGCTCGGAAAAAGCGGGGACAACGAGTGGGTAAAGGACATGATGAAGCGCAACCTCAAGGGGGAAATCTCCAAATAATTATTGCCTATTGAAAATTATTTAGTAAATTGCGGCGAATTACATATATGCAACACTAAAGGTTAGGAACGACAGAATCAATCATTTTTCAATATTATTTCAAATCACACAAAAACAATTATGAAAAAGTTTTTCATGTTTTTGGCAGTAATCGGCGTAATGGCCGTAACTGCAAACAAGGTATTTGCACAGGATGAGCAGGTTGCAGAGGCCACCGAGATGACCGCAGCTGACCTCCTCAAGGGTACAGGTGAGGAAGTTCCTCTCCATCAGGCTCTCAAGACCAAGTTCATCGAAGGTGGTGCAGACTTCATGTCCCTCATCATCATCTGTCTCATCATCGGTCTTGCACTCGCTATCGAGCGCATCCTCTATCTCTCATTCGCAAAGACCAACACCAAGAAGCTTCTCGCAAAGGTCGAGGAGGCTCTCAACAACGGTGGCATCGAGGCTGCAAAGGACGTTTGCCGCGAGACCCGCGGTCCTGTAGCAAGCATCTTCTACCAGGGACTCCTCCGTTATGACCAGGGTATCGACACCGTAGAGAAGACCATCGTTTCTTACGGTTCAGTGCAGATGAGCAACATGGAGAACGGTCTTTCATGGATCTCCCTCTTCATCGCCATCGCTCCGTCTCTCGGATTCCTCGGTACTGTGATCGGTATGATCGCCGCATTCGACGCTATCCAGGCTGCAGGTGACATCTCTCCTAACGTCGTTGCAGGAGGTATGAAGGTCGCCCTCATCACCACCGTCGGCGGTCTTATCGTTGCCATGATTCTCCAGGTGTTCTACAACTATATCCTCGCAAAGATCGACTCCATCTCCATCGACATGGAGGACGCTTCTATCTCCCTCGTGGATATCATCACCAAGTACAACAGGAAGTAATCATATCACGGTAAACCCATAAATTATTTAATATGAACAAGTTTTTCAAGATGTTCATGTGGGTGCTGATCCTCGTCAGCGTCGTTATCCTCGCGCTCGGATTCGTCAAGGGTTATCCTGACTCTCCTGCGATGGACAACGGTACCGTGGATCCGCTCCTCTACTGGGCATACGCCATGCTGGGCATCGCCCTCGCATGCGTTGTTGTCGTGGGCATCGTGATTGCTGCAATGAACAACCCTAAGAGCCTCATCAAGCTTCTTGCAGGTGTTGTCGCAATAGCTGCAGTATGCTTCGTGGTTTATCTGGTTTCCGCAGGCGCTCCTGCACTCAACCTCACCACCGAGCAGCCATCAGCAACCACACTCAAGCTCACCGACACTGTTTTGAACCTCACATATCTCACCGGCGGTCTTGCGATACTCGCCATCGTCTTCGGAGAGATTCTTGGAACAGTACGCAATAAATAAAGTATCTTTCTATGGCTAAAAAGAAAACACCTGCGATCAACTCCAGCTCCACGGCGGACATCGCTTTCCTCCTGCTCTGCTACTTCCTTATGACCACAACCATGGGTTCGCAGACAGGTCTTCAGCGCCGTCTCCCGCCTATGCCGAGTGCGGACCAGCAGGTTCAGGACCAGAAAGTCAACCGCCGCAACATCATCGTTGTGAGGATTAATTCCGCCGACAGGATTCTTGCCGGCAGCGAAGCGATCGACATTAGCCAGCTGAAAGACAAGATCAAGGAATTCCTTACCAACCCTCTCAACGACCCTAATCTCCCTGAGAAGAAGGAAATCGAGATCGAGGGATACGGTACCTGCCCGGTTTCACAGGGTGTGATTTCACTCCAGAATGACCGCGGTACCAGCTACAGGGCCTACATCGCAGTTCAGAACGAACTCGTGAAGGCTGTGAACGAACTCCGTGACGAGTTCGCAAGGTCCAAGTATGGAAGGTCTTTCAACGGTCTTACCGAGGAACAGCAGGATATCGTGAAGAAGGCAGTGCCGCAGAACATATCCGAGGCTGAACCAAAGGATGTAGCTAAAAAGTAATAAGGAGGAATAGAAATGTCAAAATTCGGTGGAAGTAATTCAAAGAAGGACGTTCCTGCAATCAGCTCAGGTTCTCTTTCGGATATCGTCTTCATGCTTCTGTTCTTCTTCATGGTGACAACTCAGATGAGAGAGACTGAGAACAAGGTCCTCGTAAAACTTCCTGAGGCTTCAGAAGTAGTGAAACTCGAGAGGAAGGACCTTGCTTCATACATCAACATCGGTTCCCCTACCAGAACCTATCAGGCTCAGTACGGTACCGACGCGCGTATCCAGCTCAACGACTCTTTCAAGACTACTGAGGATATCCGTGACTTTATCGCTGCAGAACGCGACGCTATGAGCGAGGCTGACAGACAGTGGATGACAACCGTCATCAAAGGTGACATGGATGTCAGAATGGGTATCATTACCGATGTCAAGCAGGAGCTGAGAAGATGCTCCGCGCTTAAGATCATGTACCAGGCAAGAAGGGCAGAGTAATTCTGCTTGCACATAATCCTGAAAGGGTGACTGAAGGGTCGTAAGACTTGACAGTCACCCTTTTTCGTTGTGATATATAAGGCTGCCCGAGGACGCATTTGGAAGAATTTGTTTATATTTGCAGGGTTTGAAAAGAAAGTATATCATTATGGAAACCATACGCAGAATCAAGGTAAAGGAACTCCTTGGAATGGAACCGGGAACGGAGGTGCTCGCCAAAGGCTGGGTCAGGACCAAGAGAGGAAACAAGCAGGTGAAATTCATAGCTCTGAATGACGGTTCAACCGTGAACAGCATACAGATAGTTGCCGACACCACCGTCATCAGCGAGGACATACTCAAGAGGATCAGCACAGGTGCCAGCCTGGCGGTCCGCGGCTCGCTCGTGGAATCCGTGGGCAGCGGACAGCGCGTGGAAATCCAGGCAAAGGAAATCGAGATTTACGGAGAGTGCGACCCGATGCGCTATCCTCTCCAGAAAAAGGACACTTCGCTGGAGTATCTCAGGACCGTGGCCCACATGAGGATGAGGACCAACACCTTCGGAGCCGTGCTCAGGATACGTCACGCCATGGCGTTCGCCATCCACAAATTCTTCAATGACAAGGGTTTCGTCTATCTGAACACCCCGCTCATCACCGAATCGGACTGCGAGGGAGCAGGGCAGATGTTCCAGGTTACCACCTATGACCTCGAAAAGGAACTCCCCCGTACCAAGAAGGGTGAGATCGACTACTCCGGGGACTTCTTCGGAAAGCAGACCAGCCTGACCGTGAGCGGCCAGCTCGAAGGCGAGCTCGGTGCAACGGCGCTCGGTGAGATCTACACTTTCGGACCTACCTTCAGGGCGGAGAACTCCAACACTCCACGCCACCTTGCCGAGTTCTGGATGATAGAGCCTGAAATGGCATTCTACGACATCAAGGACAACATGGACCTCGCGGAGGAATTCATCAAGTATCTGGTGTCATATGCGCTTGAGAACTGCATCGACGATGTGCGTTTCCTCAACGACAAATATGACCCTGAGCTGATCGACAGGCTGCGTGGCGTATGTCAGACCGAATTCGTAAGGCTGGAGTACACCGAAGGAATCAAGATACTTGAGGAGGCTGTATCAAACGGTGTCCAGTTCGAATACCCTGTATATTGGGGCGTCGACCTGCAGAGCGAGCACGAGAGATATCTCGTGGAGAAGCATTTCAGGAAGCCGGTCATCCTTACCGGTTATCCTAAGGAAATCAAGGCCTTCTACATGAAGCAGGATGACAACGGCAAGACCGTGAGGGCAATGGACGTGCTCTTCCCTAAGATAGGCGAAATCATCGGAGGTTCCGAGAGGGAAGCTTCGCTCGAGAAGCTTGAGAACAGGATCAACGAGCTCGGTATGAGCAGGAAGAACCTGGAGTGGTACATCGACACCAGAAGGTTCGGTACAGTGCCTCACAGCGGATTCGGACTCGGATTCGAGCGTCTGCTCCTGTTCGTGACCGGAATGAGCAACATCAGGGACGTGATTCCTTTCCCAAGGACTCCGAAGAACGCAGAATTCTAACAGAGAGACACATGCTGGTCATAGGTATAGCAGGCGGTTCAGGTTCAGGAAAGACTACCGTCGTAAGATCGATACAGAAGAAGCTGAAAGGCAACGTGGTAGTCATTCCGCAGGATTCCTATTACAAGGATTCCAGCCATCTTCCAATGGAGGAAAGGCAGAAGATCAATTTCGACCATCCGGACGCGATCGACTTCGACCTCCTGAAGGACCAGGTGGCGCAGCTCAAACAGGGCAAGACAATAGAACAGCCTGTCTATTCCTATATCACCTGCTCCCGCTCGAAGACCGAGACCGTGAGAGTGGAGCCTGCCGAGGTGGTGATCATCGAGGGCATACTCATCTTCAACTGCAAGGAACTCCGGGAGCAGATGGACATAAAGATTTTCGTGGACGCGGACGACGATGACAGGCTTATGAGAATCATAGTCAGGGATATAGCCGAAAGGGGCAGAAGCGTCGAGACGGCCATCGAGCATTATTCGAGGACGGTCAAGCCCATGCACCTGCAGTTCATAGAACCGAGCAAGCGCTACGCCGACATCATCATCCCGCAGGGCGGTCACAACAAGGTCGCCATAGACGTGATATCCGCAACCATAGACCAGGCTTTCAGGAACAAATAGGAATATGCCAAGACTCAGCGGAGAAGACAAGGCAGGACTGTACATCACCGTGATCATACATCTCACGGTGATTGTCGTTTTACTGCTCAGCTCCGTCAGCGCGCAGATCCGCAGGGGTGAGAGTTTCGTGATTGACTTCAGCCGCGAGGAAGCCCTGGAGAAAAAGGCCGAAGAGCAGCGTCTTCAGGAAGAGAAAGATGCTTTCGACGAGCTGATAGACAAGAGGATAGAAGACATGATAGCCGGCAGGGTCTCCCCTTCCGCAAGGAATATGGCGGTGGACAGGTCCTCCCTCAAGGACGACCGCGGCACCGATGCCCAGAAGCTCTACGAGGATGCCGACAAGCTCGCCAGGGAACTCAGGGAGGGATACACTGCGGAACAGGCAGACGAAGACTACGTCGACATATCCCCGGAGAAGAAGAAGAAGGCTGAAGAAGGGAAGGCGAAGGAGTATTCGGGACCTTCGGTGGTGTCATATGATCTGGGCGGGCGCAAGGCAAGCCATCTGAGCATACCGGCATACCGCTGCTATGGCGGAGGCATAGTGGTGGTGCTGATAAGCGTGGACAATTCCGGCAGGGTGACAGGAGCGAAGGTCCAGGACAGCGGATCTTCGGACGACAGCTGCCTCAGGGAATATGCCCTCATCGCCGCGAAACAGTCCAGATTCTCCGCCGATCCGAAAGCTCCCGCCCGCCAGAACGGAGACATCGTCTACCAGTTCATCCCTCAGAAGAGATAACCGGCAGACGATGCTGTAAATAAGAACAAGCCTTGAATATGCCTTACCGGATCACGATCCCGTAAGGCATTCTTGCATAGAAGTGTTCGGACTTGTCATGGCTCCATCCGGAAAACGCCCTTGCGAAGTTCTCGAATGCGGTACCTTCGAAGACGTCATTGAGCGCATCCGAACCGCTGCCGAATGATTCCATCAGGCTCTCCATGAGGGAGAGCGGCTTCGGATAGGCCTGTATGTTCCACTTGGAGAGGTCCGGGTCACCGTCACTGGCGCACATTGCGGCATAGATGACCGCATCCCTGAGGGTTCCGGTCTCGTCCACGAGATTTATGCCCAGGGCGTCAGCTCCGGTCCATACTCTGCCCTGCCCTATAGAGTCCACATAATCCTCCTCCAGATTCCTGCCTTCGGCAACGACTGAGATGAAACGGTCATATATGTTTTCGACGGACTTCTGCATATATGCCGTCTCTTCCCTGTCGAGCGGGCCCATTCCGGAATACATGCCGGTATGGCGGCTTGAGCCTACGGTGGTCACTCCTATATGGAGGACCTTGTCCGCTGTAGCGCTGAAGTCCGGTATCATGCTGAAACATCCGATGGAGCCGGTGAGGGTGGTCCTGTCGGAGAATATCCTGTCACAACCCGCTGAAATCCAGTATCCGCCGGAAGCGGCGTAGTCTCCGTAGGAGGCTATCAGAGGCTTGCTGCCGGCAAGCAGTTCCAGTTCGGTCCTGATCTTGTCTGACGCCACCACGCTTCCGCCCGGAGAGGAAACCCTGAGCACCACTGCCTTGACACTTTCATCCTCCCTGATCTTGGCGATTTCGGAAGCGAAGAGGTCTCCTGCAACGTTGCCGGTGCCGTATCCGTCAACTATCTCGCCGTCAGCATATACGACAGCTATCTGGTCCTTTGCGGCTATGTTCTGCACGCCCTTTACCTTGACGTAATCCTGCATGGGGATGAAGCTGAGTTCCTTGAACGAAGGCACCATCGCGAGGGCGGCGAGTTTCTCACGGAGTTCATTGCGGTCGAGCACGGAATCCACGAGGTCATATTCAAGCATATCGGAAGCATCGTTGAGGCTGAGATTGTCGATGAGTCCGCTGAGGGTGGCGACGTCCATTCCGCGGCTTTCACAGATTTCATCCGCGAGGCTGTTCCAGATGGAGTTGACCATGGCCTGGTTCTGCTCGAGGTTCTCGGCACTGGCGGAACTGCGCACGTACATCTCGCCCGCGGACTTGTATTTGCCGTGCCTGATCAGCTGGACGTTGACTCCGAGTTTGTCGAGGAGGTCCTTCAGGAAGAAGAGCTGGGTTCCGACACCGACTATCATAGGTGTGGCGCCGGAGTTGGAGGACATATAGACCTTGTCCGCCACGCTCGCAAGGTAATATGAGCGGGTATCCGGATTCTCGATGAAGGAAATGACCGGCTTGCCGCTCTCCCTGAACCTGGAGAGGGCCTTGCGGATTTCCTCAAGGTGTGCAACGGAGGTGGAGCCGCCTTCCGGTTTGAGGTAGATATAGCTTACTGACGGGTCGGCAGCGGCGGCATCTATCGACTGTACGAGCTCCCACAGGCCGACCTGGGAAACTGAACCGCCGAATAAGGACTGGAATTCCGATTCTGCGGAAGGCCTTTCAACCACGGTCATTGCGGACATGTCCATCCTCAGCACTCCCGAACGCGGTAGCACAGGAGCGGTGTCCCCAGCCGAAAGAAAGGCACCGAATATCATGAAGAAGATGAGTATCCCAAGGATGTTCATCACAAGAATGCCGCACATCACGGCAAGCACTGTCTTCGGAAAACTTTTCATTCTCAAATAAAGTTGGTATCAGGCAAATATCGCATTATTTGTTGAAGATTGCAGGAAAAATGTGTAATTTAGAATCTAAATGGGAAAGAGTTATGCATATATTCATAAAATTATTATATTTGCCGGGTACGGAAATCTCTGAACCACACGGTTTCCCGCGCAACAGATCACACCAATAACCGAGACAAAATGAAGAGTTTTTCTACCAGAGGAGAGACCATTCCATCCTCTCCGATCAGGAAACTGGCTCCCATGGCAGCCAAAGCTGCGGCAGAAGGAATAAAGATCTATCACCTGAACATCGGTCAGCCTGACCTTCCCACTCCAAAGAAGGCGATAGATGCCGTCAGAAACATTGCAAGGGAAACACTTGAATACAGTCCGAGCCAGGGCATAGCCTCTCTCAGGGAGAAGATGTCCGGTTTCTACCGCCGCCACGGCATAGATGTGAACCCTGACGAGATCATAGTCACCACCGGAGGTTCCGAGGCAGTGCTCTTCACTTTCATGGCTGTGCTCAACCCGGGAGACGAGGTCATCATAACTGAACCTGCATATGCCAACTACATATCCTTCTCGATGCTTGCGGGTGCTGTGGTAAAGCCTGTGACAACGAGGATAGAGGACGGATTTGCACTTCCTCCTGTCGAGGAAATCGAGAAACTCATAGGACCGAAGACCAAGGCTCTCCTCATATGCAACCCGAACAACCCTACGGGATATATCTACTCCCCCGAAGAGATGGAGAAAATCAGGCAGCTTACAATGAGGAACGACATATTCCTGATTGCTGACGAGGTGTACAGCGACTTCAACTTCAGCGGAAGGGAATATGTCTCAGCGATGCATCTGAAGGGAATAGAGCAGAACGTTGTGATGGTTGACTCGATGTCGAAGAGATATTCCGAGTGTGGTATACGTATCGGAGCGATAGTGACGAAGAACGAGAGGCTGCGCCAGATATTGATGAAATTCTGTCAGGCAAGGTTAAGCCCTCCGCTCCTCGGACAGATAGTCGCCGAAGCATCCATAGAAGGGACCGAGGATTACGCCAGGGAAGTCTTCGAGGAGTATCGCGAACGCCGTGATTTTTTCATCAGAGGTCTAAATGCCATTCCCGGAGTCTACTCCCCTCAGCCACAGGGCGCCTTCTATACCATCGCTTCACTGCCTGTGGAAGATGCCGAGGATTTCTGCAAATGGTGTCTGACTGATTTCTGCTACAGGGACGAAGTGGATCCCGGCGTGGATGCTCAGGGACGTCCATACAGGGGTGAGACCATAATGATGGCTCCTGCCGCCGGTTTCTATTCCACCCCTGGCATGGGCCGAAACCAGGCACGTCTGGCTTATGTCCTAAAAACCGAAGACCTTGCACGCGCACTCAAGGTTTTGGCAAAGGCCCTGGAGGAGTATAACGCAAGATAGCAACGCTCCGGAGGAGCCACAACACAACGTACAGGCCGGCAAATCAATATTTGCCGGCCTGCCTGTTGCTGAATCCTATTGTTGAATCCTGCTGTCGAATAATCCTAAAGCTCCGCTACGA
>JAEDLE010000009.1 GCA_016295455.1 Bacteroidales bacterium | reverse complement strand
AAGAAGCCTGGTCAGCCTGGTGCACGTCGCCGCTTCCAGTTCAGCAAGCGTTAATCGCCCTGTACTGCTGATTTACAAGCACAGACCGGTTGGGAAATCTTCGGACCCATATTCCGGATGCGAATCCGGGATGGCTGCTTGAAGGTTGCCGGATCTGCGGAAAATCCAGGAGACTGCGGGATACCGTGCTACTCCGGATTGATGAAAGAGCCCGACAGGCAGAAGGCAATGGCCTGAAGGGATAGTTTTAACAGACAAAAGAACTTTTTAAAGAAATGCCAAGAACAAATTTCCAGGAATTGCTCGATGCAGGTGCTCACTTCGGACACCTTGCCAGGAAGTGGAATCCTAAGATGGCTCCATACATCTTCGACCAGAAGAATGGAATCCACATCATCGACCTGCATAAGAGTATCGTCAAGATAGACGAGGCCGCAGAAGTAATGAAGGAGCTTGCACGCTCAGGCCGCAAGATCCTCTTCGTGGCTACAAAGAAACAGGCAAAGGAGATAGTTGCCGAGAAGGCAGGCTCCGTTAACATGCCATATGTGACTGAAAGATGGCCGGGCGGAATGCTCACAAACTTCCCAACCATCCGCAAGGCAGTCAAGAAGATGAACACCATCGACAAGATGAAGGAAGATGGTACGTTCGACAAGCTCGCTAAGCGTGAGAGACTTCAGGTGGACCGTCAGAGGGCAAAACTTGAGAAGAACCTCGGTTCAATCAAGGACATGAGCCGTCTCCCTTCAGCCATCTTCGTCGTAGACGTCCAGAAGGAAGCAAATGCAGTCAAGGAGGCAAACCGTCTCAATATACCGGTAATCGCTATGGTTGATACTTGTTGCGATCCTACCCCTGTTGATTACGTGATTCCGGCAAATGATGACGCAGCAAAGAGCATCGAGTACATCACCGCTACCCTTTGCGCAGCTATCCAGGAAGGACTCAATGACAGGAAGCTCGAGAAGGAGAAGGAGGCTGAGGTAGAAACAGCCGAGGCTCCGTCAAAGAAGCTCCGTCCACGCAAGAACGCGAAGCCTGCCGAGGCTGAAGCCCCTGAGGCAGAGGCTGCACAGGCAGAATAATCGCTCTGTTTAACCAATAATAGAATCAGACAATGGCTATATCAGCAGCAGACGTAATGAAATTACGCAAGATGACCAGTGCCGGCATGATGGACTGCAAGAAGGCTCTTACAGAGGCTGACGGCGATTTCCAGAAGGCAGTGGACATCATCCGTGAGAAGGGTAAGCTCGTGGCTGCGAAGAGGGCTGACCGTGAGACCACCGAAGGTGCTGTCCTCGTAAGGCTCGCAGAGGGCAAGGGTGCCATCGTATGTCTCGGTTGCGAGACTGACTTCGTCAGCGCAACTCCTGACTTCAAGGCTCTTGCCAACGAAATCGCAGATGCGGCTATCGCTTCTTTCCCGGCTGACGCAGAGGGCCTCATGGCAGCAAAGTGCTCCAACGGACACACTGTCGAGGAGGAGATCTCGGCACAGACCGGAAAGACCGGTGAGAAGCACGTTCTCGCTTACTACGCGACCCTCGAGGCTCCGTATGTGGCTGACTACGTTCACTTCAACGGCAAGCTCGGCGCCATCGTGGCTTTCAACAAGGAGGTTCCTGCAGAGCTCGGCAAGGCTGTAGCACAGCAGGTTACCGCCATGAACCCGGTTGCCATATCTCCGGCTGACTGCCCTGCAGAGGTGGTTGAGAAGGAGAGGGCAATGGCTGTCCTCAAGACTAAGGAGGAGATGGTTCAGAAGGCTGTTGACGCTGCCCTCAAGAAGGCCGGCATCAACCCTGCACACGTTGACAGCGAGGCTCACATCGAGTCCAACACCGCTAAGGGTTGGCTGACCGAGGAGCAGGCCGAGCAGGCTCGTCAGATCATCAAGACCGTTTCAGAGGAGAAGGCCAATTCTCTTCCTGAGCAGATGATCAACAACATCGCCGAAGGTCGTGTACAGAAGTTCTTCAAGGAGCAGACTCTCGAGGAGCAGGATTTCGTTCAGTCAGATCAGAAGATGAGTGTATCAAAGTACATCAAGTCTGTTGATCCTGAGGCTAAGATCCTTGCATTCAAGAGGTTCTCTCTCAGCGACTAGTTTTGTAACGCAATATTGCAGAGGCTGACCCAAAAGGTCAGCTTCTGTTTTTTTTTGGTGGGGAGAGAAGTTCAGGAGGATAACAACGGAAAACTAAATCCCTCCCACTCTTTTTTGTATGTGGCTCCCCAATTTGAATAAGATAGCCGAGGTCGGATTATCTTAAGTTATATTATTGAAGATTACTGAATACCCTGTATACTGAGCGATGCGGCATGGAGACAGAGGCGCGGAGCAGGGATACCGCCGTAAAGAGTGTCTCCGCAGATGGGGGCACCAAGCCCCGAGGCGTGAGCGGAATGCACACGGATCTGATGAGTGCGGCCGGTTAGCGGCCGGAATTCTACGGCATCGATGCTGTCGGAAGGTGCAACGCCGAAAAAGTCAAAAAGCCTCATCCTTTCACGCCCCTCGAGGACACGATAACGCGTCTCGGCCGGCTTCCCCTGCACCGGGTCCACCTTCTGCCGCGGCTTGTCCTCATAATCCGGAGCAAGAGGCAGCGAAATGCAGCCTTCCCGAGGCAGAGCCGCATCAAGCCTGTCCACAAGAGCCAGATACAGCTTCTCCACCAAACGGTTCTCGAACTGCCTCTGCAGCAGGCTCCTGACGCGACGGCTCCTCGCAAAGACCATCACCCCCGAAGTATCCTGGTCCAGCCGGTGCACCTGATAAATCTCCTGACCGTAGCGACCCCTCAGCCACTCCTCCAGGGAAAGCAGTCCATCCAGACCCGGCACCGCAGGCATGCCCGCAGGCTTCTCGACCATAATCATGTCCTCATCTTCAGAAAGAATGACAGGACTTCCGAACGCCCTGCGGCAATCCGTCAGTTCAAGCCCCTGCAGCATGAACTCCAGCAAAGGACCGCACTTCCACGAACACGAGGGATAACAGCGCCCCCGGGCCCTTACCGGCCCCGCCGGCGACCTGCCATACCAGAATTCGGCCATTTCCTGGGGATGAAGCCCGTTCAGATAGGCATATTGCAGCAGCTTCGGCCCCGCACAGTCACCGCTCGCAGCCGGAGGAACCAAGCCCTTGAGAGCGAAAACCTCCGCGATGTTCAGACATTCCCCCTTGGCATTCAGCACTTTATACTGTTCGAAAGTCCATTCCTGCAGTTTCACCGACTCCGCCGCCCTCAACTCCTTCAGCTCGCGCATCCTCTCCCCGTCGCTCTCCAAAGCGATCATGCGGCTCAGCGAACTGATCTCCTCCTCCTTCTCCCGGAAATAACCCACAGTCACGTCAAACACCGGCGGCACGAAAGTCCTGAATTCCCCGTCCAGCACGACGCCATCCGCCTCTGCCAGTCTTTTCCCTGAATATGCCAACAGGATTCCGCCGTCACATATGAGTATGCCCAGCATCTTCCCCTCAGAGAAAAGGGCGGACAGGCGGACATCGGCGGCAATTGCGCCGTCAAGCTGCCAAATAAGCCCGCGCATACGCTCCGAAGGCCTGTATCTGAAGGGATTGTTCATCAGGGCAAACTACGAAAAACTGACCTTTTCCATCCTGTAGCCCAGGCGGTACAGTTCCACGGCAGCCCCGATGCGGAACATTACAGCCATGGTCGCGAGTACCAGCTTGTACGCCGTCACGCTCTGGGGCTCCACCGCCTCGTGCCTGAGATAGCTCAGGGCACAGGAACTGCACAGCTTCATCGCATCATCCAGCCTCTTCCTGCCCTCGGCGTCAGCCTTCACGATACCTTCCATTATGAACTCGTCCATATAATCGAAGCCCCGCGCATCCTGATAATCGGAATATGACGACCTGCTGCCCGCCGTCCAGTCCTCATCCCATTTGTGCGCCACGGCAATTCCCAGATAGCCCGCGCAGGCAAGGGTGAATTCGGGATAGGAATTGAACTCCTTGACGGCATCTCCGAAATAATCCGGGGCAAGCTCATTCCACTTGCCGTCTATGTCCCCGGAGGAAAGTATGCCCGAGCCGAGAAACGAAGCGGATACGCAGGCCTGCGCCAGATGCGATGCAAGCCTGTCCGAATACTCGTCAAAATAAGAAGCTGACATGGTAAGGCGTATAAAAGTTAAAGTCAGGGAACGGGGTCATATCCGCTGCCTCCCCAGGGGTGACAGCGCAGTATGCGTCTGGCCGTCAGCCATAGACCCTTGAATGGACCATATTTGCGGAAAGCCTGTACGGCATATTCCGAGCAGGTCGGGGTGAAGCGGCACGACGGCATGGTGTAGGGGGAAATGCACTTCCGGTAGAACCAGATCAGAAAGAGGAAGGGCGCATTTCCTATGGTCTTGAGAATATTGCCTGTCTTGGACATGGTCAGGCGTGCTCTGAAATGCTCCGGAGTATCCCCTCGACTCGTGCGAGGATCGCCGAATAAGGCAGGACCTCCTTGGTGCAATATACGAAAAGGATATCCACGCCCCTTGAGCCGAGAAGATGCTTGTTCCTGCGGTAAGCCTCGCGTATCCTTCTCTTGAGCAGGTTGCGTTTGACCGCCCTCTTGAACATCTTCTTCGGTACGGACACGAGTATTCTGCTGAAATCCAGGCCGTTGTCATACAGGACACAACTCCTCAGCCCCTCACCGGGACGGAATTTGCCCTCCCTGACGAGCCGGTCAATGTCCTTCTTGTCGGACAGCCTTTCCTTCTTGCCCAGAGTCTGGTCCATACTGTGCCTCCGAATGACCTTCTCAGCCTTTGTTTGCCTCGAGGAATATGGCAAGGGCCTTTGCCACAGAAGGAGCCTCCGGGGTAGGGGCCTGGAATGCGATAGGATAACCTGCCTCCTCCATAGCCTTGACTATCTGCTTGCCGAAAGTCACGAAACTGATGCCATCCGGCTTGAAGTCAGGGAAATTCTCCTTGAGGGAGACCAGGTCCGCGGAATTGTACACCACAGCCACGTCATATGACGATATGTCCAAATCCTTCAGGTCCTGGGACACCGGCTTGACGAAGTCGGCTACGGTGAAATCCAGACCTGCGGCCTTGAACTGGCCCGTCATTGCTGCATTGCTGCTGGCGGAATTGGTGGTGATGAGGAACTTCTCATCCTTATGCTTGGTACCGATCTGCGCGATTATGGAATCCGGGGTGCCGGTTCCGAAGAAAATCTTGCGCTTCCTGTACACGATATGCTTCTGGAGATACAGGGCCACCGCCTCTGTGGAACAGAAATATTTCATCGTCTCAGGCACCTTGACCCTGAGTTCGTCGCAGAGTCTGAAGAAAGCGTCTATCGTGTGCCTTGCCGAGAAGACTATGGCCGTGTAATCGAGTATGTTCAATCTCTGTGCCCTGAATTCCCTTGAGGAGAGGGGCTCTATGTGGAAGAACGGTCTGAAGTCTATCTGCACTCCGTACTTCTCCCTCAAGGCAGCATAGGGAGTCTGGTCCGCCGGAGCTGCCTGCGAAATTATAACTTTTTCAACAGTCATTGTTAATCAAAAAAATAGCGTTGCACTGACTAGTAGTGCCGCGGGGAAAAAATCGAGAGCGCAAAGATACAAAAAAGCTGTGAATAGATTGCAAAAGTGCAGGGATAAATCTAATCTCCGTATGCAATTCAGCAGGAAGGCCGCCCCCAGTTCATACAGCAGGATGCATCTGACGCTCAGGTCATTCAGCTTCAGGAGGGAGCATATGCCTATGGTGACCACCGCCAGGGTTGCCGTCATCGTGAGTATGTTCAGGAATAGGCTGTGGGCCGTGTTATAATACTCCAGGCCAGACCTGCGCGGGGTCAGGAGCCCGTTCAAGCCCATTTTTACCAGCATCGCCAGGCCGCAGGCGCCGATGACGGCGAGTGTCCCCACGGCCGGTCCGTAGGCCGAGAGGAAGCCGAAATCCACCAGGGAGAACCTGGCGGCGGCAAGGGAAAGCACCAGCAGGGCCAGGGCGGAAAGGCGGTTGCGCTCCCTGGAAAGCCTGACATTGTTCTCCAGGTCCATGGCCGGTTTTAGTCTGGTCAGGCTGCCCCGGAGCAGGCTGAAGACTTCCGAGAAGGAAGGGGCCGCAGCGAGGCAGAGCAGGATTGCTGCGGACACGAGGGCACTGTTCAGCAGGGAGTCGCCCCAGGACGGAACTTGCTCCATGACGGCGGGTACCTCAGACCCGAGCGAGCCCTCGAGGAAAGCCGCTCCCAGGTCCCTCACCGCTACGGTGTCAACCCCGAAATATCCGCTTGGAAGAGACACGGACATGATCAGTTGCCCCTGCGGGCCTTGTAGCCCATGCCGCAGAGCAGTTCGGTCACCTTGTCCCTGAAATCACCCTGGATGGTGATTTCTCCGTCCTTGGCTGTTCCTCCCACACCGCACTTGACCTTCAGGATCTTCCCCAGTTCCCTGAGGTCCTCCTCGCGTCCTGTGAAACCGCTCACCAGGGTGACCTGTTTGCCGCCCCTGTTCCTTCTGTCAATGGTGACGGTAAGCTTCTGCTTTCCCGGTTCCGGAGTTTCCGCCTCCACGGCATCATCCTGCGTGACGTACCCGAAATCCTCCGCGGTCGAATACACCACCCCAAGCCTCTTCTTCCAATCGTTTTCAGCCATTTCCTTGCGTGATTTTTGCAAAGATAACCATTCCCGTCTATCTTTGCAGTTCACACAAGACAAAATGGATAAAAAGAAATTCAAACTGTGGAACAACGTCGTCGCCCTGCTCGTGCTGGCCGTGGCGTCGTTCACCTATCTCTCCACCATAGAACCCAGCGCCTCATTCTGGGACTGCGGGGAGTTCATAGCCTCCTCATACAAGCTCGAGGTGGGCCATCCGCCGGGAAACCCGGTATTCCAGCTGATCGCCAGATTCTTCACCATGTTCACCGACGCCTCACATGCGGCCGTCGCCGTGAACGTGATGAGCGCGCTCTGTTCCGCCTTCACCATATTCCTTCTGTACCTGACCATAGTCTTCTTCGCCAAGAGGCTGGTGGCCAAGGGGGAGGACGGCAGGTGGAGCACCGCATCCGCCATAGCCATTTTCGGAAGCGGAGCGGTCGGAGCTCTTGCATATTGTTTCTCCGACACCTTCTGGTTCTCCGCCGTGGAGGGTGAGGTGTATGCGATGTCCTCGCTGTTCACTGCCCTCGTATTCTGGGCGATGACCCGTTGGTACGAAGAGGCCGACGAGCCATATGCGAACAGGTGGATAGTGCTGATATCCTTCCTGATGGGTCTTTCCATAGGCGTGCACCTGCTGAACCTGCTGGCCGTTCCTGCCCTGGTGTTCCTGTTCTACTACAGGAAGCGGGAGGAAAAGGGGTACAGCCTCCCGGAGTGCGTCAAGATCATGCTCCTTTCAGTGGTGATACTCGGCCTGCTGGTGTTCATCCTCATCCCGTATCTCCCGAAGATGGCCGCCTACACCGATCTTTTCTTCGTGAACACTCTCGGACTTCCGGTCAATTCCGGAGCGGCATTCTTCATCATCGCGCTCATAGCCCTGGGCTTCGCCCTCACCCGGCTCTTCTACGGCAAGGGTCGCATCTTGCTTACCACCGTGAGCCTCTGCCTCACAACCATACTCATAGGCTTCTCGCTCTTCAGCATAGTCATCATACGCTCCAGCGTGATGCCTCCGACCAACGAGAACCAGCCGGACAATGCCTTCTCCCTCGTGAGATACCTTTCCCGCGAGCAGTACGGCTCCGCCCCTCTGGTATATGGAGAATACTTCGGTGCGCCTTATGACGAGCTTTATACCGTGGACTACTGGACCCTGGTCGACGGCAAGTACAAGAAGGTGACAGGACCGGTTGACGCGAAATACACTCCGGAAGGCAAGATGCTCTTCCCGAGGATGTGGTCTTCGGCCAGCGACAGCTATATACGCTTCTATCAGTCATATATGGACGGAAAGGGACACAATGTCCCGGGCTCTCAGTACAAGAAGCCGACTTTCGGGGCGAACCTCAGGTTCTTCTTCGACTTCCAGATGAACTGGATGTACTGGAGATACTTCATGTGGAACTTCGTCGGAAGACAGAACGACATACACAGCCCGTCCCCAGGCGAGATATTCTACGGTAACTGGGAGAGCGGCATCAGGCCCATAGACGAGTTCAGGCTCGGGGACCAGAGGGATGCCCCTGCCATACTCCGCGAGAACAAAGGCAAGAATCACTATTACTTCCTGCCTCTGCTCCTGGGCCTGATTGGGCTCTTCTACCAGTTCGGAAAGGACAAGAGGGGCACCTGGGTGACCTTCCTGCTCTTCTTCCTCACCGGAATCGCCATAGTCATATACCTCAACCAGCCTCCGTATCAGGTCAGGGAGAGGGATTATGCATATGCCGGTTCGTTCTACGCCTTCTCGATTTGGATAGGCCTTGCTGTCGCCGGCATATGCGAGTGGCTCTCGTCCGTTTCGCGCGGTAAGGCCGGGAAGACCGCCGCCGCCTGCACCGTGGCCCTCTGCCTCGGGGTGCCGGCGCTGATGGCGCAGCAGAACTGGGACGACCACGACCGCAGCAACAGGAAAACCGCTGTGGAGATGGCCTGGAACTATCTCTCTGCGGTAGGGGAGAACGGAATCCTCGTCACCCACGGCGACAACGACACCTTCCCTCTCTGGTATGCCCAGGAGGTGGAGGACATCAGGACAGACGTGAGGATAGTCAACACCTCGCTCCTGGGTACCGACTGGTACATACACCAGATGCGTTACGCCATCAACGAGTCCGCGCCGCTGCCGATCAGCGTCTCCGACCTGCAGTACCTCAACGGCACCAACGACTACGTCCGCATCGTCGACACCAGGAATCAGGTCATCCCTCTGTCCGACGTGATGGCAGTCTTCAAGCATCCGGACGCCAAGGTCACCCTCGAGGACGGCAGCAAGGTCGACTACATAGTCTCAAAGAAATTCAGCATACCGGTCAACAGGGAGAACGTACTCCGAAGCGGCATACTCTCTCCTGAATATGCCGACGAAATCCCGGAGTCGATAGTGCTCGAGATTCCTGCCGACAAGAACTTCCTGACCAAGGCGGAACTCTTCATGCTCGACCTGCTCGACGGTTATCAGTGGGACCGTCCGCTGCACCTGCTCAGCCAGGGCGGAGACCTGAACATAGGCATCAAGTCCTACCTGATGTACGATGGCTTCACCTGCAAGTTCGTGCCTTTGCGCAACAGCATCAGCACTTCGGAAGGCCTTGGCAAGGTTGAGCTCGACAGGCTCGTGAACAATATGGAGAACGTGTTCCGCTGGGAAGCTCTCAGCAGGAAGGATTATTTCGTGGATTACCAGAACCTCTACACCTTCCTCGGGGTCGTTCCGCAGAGGGAACTCTTCCTCAATGCAGCGACCGAGCTGATGGCGGCCGGCCGCCGCGACGAAGCCGTGGCCATGCTCGACAAGTGCCAGGAATGCGTGCCTCAGGAGAATTTCCCTCTCGAAAGCATATGCATAGGATTCTATCAGAATGATGTCTTCGTGATATCGATGATCGAGACCTATTACGCCCTTGGAGAGCCTGAAAAGGCGAGGGATCTGGCCGAGCGCTACTCGGTCGAGCTGCTCACCTCCACCAACTTCTTCCTGGGATACTACGGCTATGCCAAGAACGAATTCAACCAGTGCGCGAACTGCCTGTACTATCTGGCCGATGTGCTGGATGAGAACGGGGACTCCGACCTCTCGGAGGCGCTGGTCAGGAGTCTGGCAACAATGATAAACGCCGTCAGCGGAGAGAATCTCCCTGACGGCGAGGCTGCTGAAGAAATGACGGATACCGCACAGGGTTGATGCCCTAGCGGCTAAGTCTAACGAATATGCTCAGAGGCAATACTTTGCCGGAGCGGTCCTGAAGAGCGAGCTCTCCGCTGTCTATGACGGCACGGGAGCCCGCTTTTATCTTGAACGCCTCCCTGACCACGGTCTCTCCCAACATGGCGGAAAAACCGTTCGAATAGAGGTTCAGCACCATGAAACTGTCCTCTGGAGCAAGTATCGACGCGACACAGCCCAGCATCTCGAACAGGCACTCGTCGAGCTTCCATTTCTCCCCGTCCGGTCCGTGGCCGTATGCGGGAGGATCAAGGATGATGCCCTGGTAGCGGTTGCCGCGTCTGGCCTCCCTGCGTGCGAACTTGAGCGCATCCTCGATGACCCAGCGTATGCCGTCCATGCCGCTGCCCTCCATGTTTCCCCTCGCCCAGGTGACCACCTGCCTCACCGAATCCAGGTGGGTGACATCGGCTCCCGCGGCCTTGGCAGCCAGGGAGGCCGCCCCTGTATATGCGAACAGGTTCAGCACTTTGGGCGCAGGTTTGCCTTCGGCCTTGGCCTTGTCCGCAAGAGCCTTGGTCCTGGCATATATGTACTCCCAGTTCGAAGCCTGCTCGGGGAACACCCCGACGTGCTTGAAAGAGGTCAGGCCAAGCCTGAGCCTGAAGGAAGGTCCCTTTCCGTCATAGCGTATGTACCACTGGTCATCCATACGGCGGAGCCTCTCCCAGGTTCCGCTGTCCTCCTTTCCCGCCTTGCCGAAGCCTGCGCCGGGGGAGAAACGCGTGTGGGTCAGTTTCTTCCATTCCTCCTCCCCGAGAGTTTTGTCCCAGACGGCTTTCGGCTCGGGGCGGGCAAGGTAATAGCTGCCATATCTCTCGAGTTTCTCGAAGCCGCCGCAGTCGACGAGCTCATAGTCCTTCCATCCTTCAGGGTATTCCGCTTTCATCCTTGATACGATTTATGTCCGCAAAGATAACAACATATTGACTAATAATCGCTATATTTGGAAACTTGAAAACAATAAACCAAGACATATATGCAAAACATCGCAAACTATGACTTCGCTGGCAAGAAGGCCATCGTAAGAGTCGATTTCAACGTCCCTATCGTAGACGGCAAGATCACCGACGACACCCGTATCAGAGGTGCAGTGCCTACTCTCAAGCTTATCCTCGAGAAAGGCGGTTCACTCATCATCATGAGCCATATGGGCAAGCCGAAGGGCAAGAAGAAGCCTGAGCTCAGCCTCGGACAGATTGTTGACGCCGTGAGCGCCGCTATCGGAGTTCCTGTCAAGTTCGCCCCTGACTGCGCTGATGCCTCAGAGGCTGCCGCAGCCCTCAAGCCGGGCGAGGCACTGCTGCTCGAGAACCTCCGCTACTATCCTGAAGAAGAGGGCAAGCCTGTCGGCATAGACAAGGAAGATCCTGCTTACGAGGAGGCCAAGAAGGCAATGAAGGCCGCACAGAAGGAGTTTGCGAAGAAGCTCGCTTCATACGCCGACTGCTATGTGATGGATGCATTCGGCACAGCACACCGCAAGCACGCGTCAACCGCCGTCATCGCGGACTATTTCGCTCCTGAGAACAAGATGCTCGGTCTCCTTATGGAGAAGGAAGTCGCAGCAGTGGACGCAGTCCTCAATAACATCCAGCGTCCTTTCGTCGCTGTTATGGGCGGCTCCAAGGTGTCTTCCAAGATAGGCATCATTGAGAACCTTCTCGGAAAGGTGGACAAGCTCATCCTCTGCGGAGGCATGACCTACACCTTCGCGAAGGCTCACGGCGGCGAGATAGGAACCTCAATCTGCGAGCTCGACAAGCTTGATGTCGCTCTTGGCGTCGAGGAACTCGCCAAGAAGAACGGCGTGGAGCTCGTGCTCAGCACCGACTGCGTTGCCACCGACGGTCTCGACTTCTCCACCATGTCCCTCAAGCCGGGCGCAAGGGTAGAGGTCGTTCCTGCAAACGCAATCCCTGAAGGACTCGAGGGCGTGGATGCCGGTCCTGAAAGCCGCAAGGCCTTCGCCGCAGCGCTCAAGGGAGCAAAGACCATACTCTGGAACGGTCCTGCAGGCGTATTCGAGTGCGAGGATTTCACCGCAGGTTCACGTGCCATAGGTGAGGCTATCGCTGAGGCAACAGCAGAAGGCGCATTCTCCCTCATCGGCGGCGGTGACTCAGTATCCTGCGTGAACAAGTTCGGCCTTGCCGACAAGGTCAGCTACATCTCTACCGGCGGCGGCGCACTTCTCGAGGCAATCGAGGGCAAGGTGCTCCCAGGTATAGCTGCAATCAAGGGCTGATACAACTGAATACACAAAACAGAGTGACCCGCGGACAAAACACTTCCGGGTCACTCTCTTTTTTCGTACCTTCGCACAAATTCCATGCATATGATGAATCTGCTTGCAGTCCACTGGAACGTGAATCCCGTGCTGTTCCAAATAGGCAACCTGTCGATAAGGTGGTACTCCCTGCTCTTTGTTTCAGGGTTTATACTCGGTTACTACATCTTCTCCTGGTTCTTCCGCCGCGAGAAAGTCAAGCAGAGCCTCCTCGATCCGCTCCTCTATACACTGCTGATAGCCACCATCATAGGCGCAAGGCTCGGACACTGCCTCTTCTACCAGCCTGACTATTATCTCGGCAGCTGGTCCGGCTTCCTGGAGATATTCATGCCCTGGAAGGGAGGACTTGCAAGTCATGGAGGTGCAATTGCCCTGATCATAGCCATGATATGGTTTGCGCGCAAGTACGGCCGTACTAACGGTTTCGATTTCGTTTGGCTGATGGACCACCTCGCAATGGCAGTAGCTTTCGCAGGCTGTCTCATCAGGCTCGGAAACCTCTTCAACTCGGAGATATACGGAGCCGTCACCGACCTACCGTGGGGCTTCATATTCGAGCGCAACATCAATCCTGCCGATCCTGCCGATCCCGACAGGCTGCCGCATCATCCGACCCAGCTGTACGAAGCCCTCAGCTACCTGGTGCTCGGCATCATACTCATACTCATATACAAGTTCAGGATGAACAGGACCTTCAGGGGCTTCTACATCGGCTCTTTCCTGATAGGATGCTTCGGAATGCGTTTCATCATCGAATTCATCAAGAACGACCAGGTCGCGTTCGAGGCCGGTATGGCCCTGAACATGGGACAGATACTCAGCATACCTTTCATCCTGCTGGGCATAGGCTTCCTGGCATATGCCTTTGTCAGGAAAGTCCCCTCATCCGCGGCCTCAAGCGCTGCCGGCAGGCTCGGGTAGGGGCCGGAATTCTTGCATACCTGCCATTTTCATGGCAGGAATATGACACAATTGACAGCCTTTCTGTCACATTCCAAGGAACTTGAAAAATTTTCCAGTTTCCTGGTTTTCACCTGTAACATACTTGAATAGAGCGGATTATAACGATAAAATTGCCGTTGGGTAATTTGATACAATTGTTGCATAACATATGTTGTGCAATTTTTATGGCATATAGTTTGCGTATATACGCCCGGATTTGCAGATGAAATGAAAGAAAGGATAATGAAGACAGCCAGGGAGCTGTTCAGGAAAAGAGGTCTTCGGGATGTGAACATCGATGAGATATGCCACGAACTGGGTATGTCCAAGAAGACATTCTACATATATTACGAAAGCAAGGAAGCTCTTGTCGGAAGCATAGTCGACGCGGATGTCGCCCTTTATCACGAGGCCTTCCGCAAAAGGTTACAGGGCAAGGACTTGGTCGGTATGACCGTCGAGATGTTGGACGTTTACCGCAGGGGTTTCTCGGACCCGGACAGGCGCATACGCGAGGATATAGTGAAATGGTATCCGGAAGTTTTCCGCAGGCACGCCGAAAAGAAAATGAAAATCTTCAAGGGTGAGTTCAGGGAACTGTTCGACCGGGGCGTGGCCGAAGGCCTGTACAGGAAGGACATCGACTATGAGCTCTGCGTCTTGCAGATGTTCCTGCTCAAGCGGGGCATCTTGTCGTATCTCAGGGGGGATACCACGGTCCTGGGGCACAGACGCTCTGCAAAATCAATGGTAAACAACTTTATGGAAGTGATTATGAGCACATTCCTTACCGAGGACGGCCGTCTCCGGTGCAGGGCTCTTATGGAGATGGCACAGGGCGGGAGAAAACAGATTGACAACAAGTAAATAAAGATATATTGATTTCAGATGAAAAGGATTTTGCAGGTAATGATGACGGCGATGATGTTGATTGTGCCGTCAGCAGTGGCCCGGGCCCAGTATGCCGAACCTGAGGCAGAACGCCCTGACAGCAGCCAGACAACTGTCCTCACGCTGGAGGACGCCCTGAGGATAGCCCTCAGCGAGAACATAGCGGTCAAAGTCGCGGACAAGGAAATTCTCCGCACCGAATATGCCAGGAAGGGCACCTATGCCGCACTCTTTCCGCAGGTTGATGCAAGCGGTTCCTTCCAGAGAACGATAAAGAAACAGGTGATGTACATGGACTTCGACATGGGCGCCATGGGCGGAATGGGCTCAGACGCTTCGGAGGGGGAACAGCCTTCTGAAGAAACCCCTGACACCGGAGCCCTCACGTCAGGAGGCGGAATCGAGGTGGGCCGTTGGAACACCTTCAACGCAGGCTTGTCCGCATCCATGCCTCTGGTCAATGCCTCGCTCTGGAAAAGCATATCCATATCCGCCGATGCGGTGGAACTCGCCGTCGAACAGGCGCGTTCTTCCCGTCTGGATATGGTGACCCAGGTAAAGCAGGCCTATTACTCCGTGCTTCTGGCAAAGCAGGCTTTCGAAGTGTACAAGTCCGTGTATGAGAATGCGGTGGACAACTTCGGAGTGATCGAGAAGAGGTACAAGGTCGCAAAGGCGTCGGAACTGGAGTATATCCAGGCCAAGTCCAATGTCGCGCGGGCCATTCCTGACGTATACAATTCAGAAAGCCAGGTGGTTCTTGCGCTCTGGCAGCTCAAGGCCGTCATGGGCGTGGACCTGGAGATGGACATTGACGTGGCCGGAAGTCTGGAAGACTATGCCGGCACGATGCTTCGTGACGTGGTAGAAGGAGGGGTTGCGGATCTTTCGGGCAATACTTCGCTCAGGCAGCTCGAGATCCAGGCCAACCAGCTTGCCAAGACCGTGCAGCTTCAGAAATATGCCTCGCTCCCGTCTCTCTCCCTGGGCTTCGCTTACAGTATGAACGCGATGACCAATGATTTCAAGTTCTCCGAGTTCAAGTGGACTCCGTACTCATACGTCGGACTCTCCCTGAACATTCCGATCTTCGCCGGCGGAAAGCGTCACAACCAGACACGCCAGGCGCAGGTGCAGCTTGACCAGCTCAACCTCCAGAAGGCGAACACCGAGAAGCAGCTCCAGATAGCCATACGCCAGAACATCACCACGATGGAGACCAGCATGAAGAGCTATGCCGCATCCCTCGAGTCGGTTGACCTTGCCCGCAAGGCATATGACATATCGGCCAAGTCCTACAGCGTGGGAAAGAGCACGGTGACCGAGCTCAACGATGCCCAGCTTACTCTTACCCAGGCGGAACTTGCCAGCTCACAGGCTGTTTATGAGTTCCTTGTCGCCAAGTCCAATCTGGAAAAGACTCTGGGCAGGGATTTCCTCGATGAGGAAGGAAACGTGAACTTCGAATGATGAAAAGGACCTTCCGGTCCGCAAAGAACAGATAACAGGAAAAAGAATAAAGATATGAAAGCAAAGACAAACATCAGGACTGCGCTCCTTTTCGCTACTGTCATCCTTGCCGCTTCCTGCGGGGCCGGCAAGGGCCCGAAGACCGCAGAGCCTGCACCGAAGGCAGCAAATGAGGCTGCGCTCGTGGGTGTGGCAAAAGCCGGATACAGGGAAGTCGCCCACACGGAAACATATTCCTCGACTGTGACTGCGAATGCTGTGAACAACATAGCTCCTCAGACGGGTTCCCGCATACAGAAAATCAATGTCGAGGTCGGTGACTTCGTCCGCAAGGGACAGGTGCTGGCCGAAATGGACAGGCTCCAGCTCGACCAGGCCAGGCTCAGGCTGGTGAACGATTCCACAGAACTGAGCCGTACCAGGGAACTCTACAGGGAAGGCGCGGTATCACAGTCCGACTTCGAGGCCCTCGAACTTGCCTACAAGGTGTCCAGAAGTACATATGACAACCTTCTCGAGAACACCATCCTCCTTTCACCGGTGAACGGAGTGGTAACCGCCCGCAACTACGACAGGGGTGACCTCTACGGAATGTCCCAGCCTATATTCGTGGTTCAGGAAATCTCCCCTGTGAAGATACTCGTCGGTATATCCGAAAGCGACTACAGCAAGATCAGGAAGGGAGACCAGGTGAGCATCAAGGCTGACGCTCTTCCGGGAAAGACCTTCTCCGGCAGGGTGAACAGGATATATCCGGTCATGGATGCGGCAAGTCACACCGTGACCATCGAGGTAATCGTGCCTAACGCAGACAAGGCTCTGCGTCCGGGCATGTACGCCCAGGTTGAGGTTAACTTCGGAACCAGCAACAGCATAGTCGTTCCGGACATCGCCATAGTCAAGCAGCAGGGCTCGGGTCAGAGATTCGTATTCGTCGTTGGGGAAGACGGTACCGCGAGGAGCACGGCCGTTACTCTTGGAAGACGTATAGACAATGAGTACGAAGTTCTTTCCGGCCTTTCCGAAGGCGATGTGGTGGTGACCAAGGGCAGCGCCAGCCTCAGAAATGGCGACAAGGTCAGAATAGCAGAATAAATCCAAGGAAACATTTATGAGCATATATAGAAAAGCGGTGGACAACCCCGTCACGACAGGCCTGCTCTTCCTGGCCTTCGCGATTTTCGGTGTGTTTTCCCTGATCAATACATCCATAGCCCAGTTCCCGGACTTCGACGCCAATATCATAATGGCGATGTCCTACTATCAGGGAGCGAGCGCGTCGGATATCGAGAACAACCTTACCAAACCTCTCGAGAACAGTCTCAACGGTGTCGAGAACCTGAAGAACCTCACCTCCCAGTCAAAGGAGAACATCTCGCTCGTGGTGCTGGAGTTTGAATATGGCACCGATATTGACGACGCCTGCAACAATGTCAGGGACAAGCTGGACCTGGTGAGCCAGTCGCTGCCTGACGGGGCTTCCACTCCGTTCATCCTCAAGTTCAGTGCGGATGATATGCCTGTGATGATACTCTCCGCCGTGGCGGACGAGAGCCTTCCAGGCCTGGACAAGATACTTGACGACAAGCTGGTCACCCCGCTCGGAAGGGTGAAAGGTGTCGGAACAGTCTCCGTGAACGGAGCTCCTTCCAGGGAAATCCAGGTCTATTGCGACCCGAACAAGCTTCAGGCTTATGGCCTGTCTGTCGCCGGCATATCCCAGATAATCGCATCCGAGAACAGGAATGTGCCTTCCGGAAGCATAGACATAGGTTCTGAGACCTTCTCTCTCCGTGTGGAGAAGGAGTTCAAGAGCCCTGAGGAACTGCTGGACATCGTTGTCGGCGCTTCAGGCGGCAATCTGGTGTACCTGAGGGACGTGGCAACCGTTGTGGACGGCCTCGAGGAGAAATCCCAGGAAGGATATACCAACGGTCAGCGCTCGGCGATGATAGCTATCCAGAAGCAGACCGGAGCGAATACCGTGAATGTGATCAAGAGCGTGAAGAAGCAGCTCGTGAAGATTCAGGAAACCCTGCCTTCGGATATCAGGATCACCACGGTCGTGGACGGTTCCACAAACATCATCAACACCATCAACTCCCTGAAGGATACCATAATCATTACCCTTCTCGTGGTGATGCTCGTGGTGTTCCTGTTCCTCGGAAGGTGGAGGGCGACCTTCATCATCGTCCTTTCCATCCCTATCGCGCTCCTGGGCTCGCTGGTATATCTCTTCGCGACCGGCAACACCCTGAACATCATATCCATGTCGGCACTTTCCATAGCGATAGGCATGGTGGTCGACGATGCGATAGTGGTGCTTGAGAACATATCGACACATCTGGAAAGGGGTGAGAAGCCGAAGGAGGCAGCCGTCCACGGCACGTCCGAAGTTGCCATATCCGTAATCGCCTCTACCCTGACGATGCTCTGCGTGTTCCTCCCTCTGACCATGGTGTCAGGTATGGCGGGAATCATGTTCAAGCAGCTGGGATTCATCGTGACCATCATCATGATCATTTCCACCACCGCAGCCCTCACCCTCGTGCCTATGCTCTGCTCCAGGATGCTCAGCAACAAGCCGAAGACCGGCAGGCTGCACAGGGCCATATTCGACCCTGTGGAAAAGTTCCTCGGATGGATATCGGACGGATATGCCGTCATCATACGCTGGGCTGTGACCCACAGGAAGACCGTCATATTCTCGGCTCTGGGCATACTTCTGGTTACCATGGTCATCACGCTCCCGGGTATGAAGACCGAGTTCTTCCCGACCCAGGATTCGGACAGGCTCACAGTGTCCATCGAACTGCCTGCCGGTACCGAGCAGAGCGTGACCGCCGCCTTTGCGGCTGATTTCGCGGCCCGCATCGCCGAGGATGTGCCTGAGATACAGATACTCCAGTACAGCTACGGACAGGCTGATTCCGACAATGCCTTCGCCAGCATCCAGAACAACGGTTCCAATATCATCTCGATGAACCTTTCCATCGGTTCCAAGGGAACCAGGACAAGGTCATCTTCCGAACTTGCTGAAATAATCCGCGCCGACCTGCTCATGTATCCTGAAGTCAAGAAGGGCTCCGTATCCGAAGGCGGTGGCGGAATGGGAGGCGCAAGTTCTGTGAAGCTTGAGATCTACGGCTATGATTTCGACCAGACAAAGGATGCCGCAGACCTCATCAGGGAGAGGATGCTCGAAACAGGTCTGTTCTCTGAAGTCGAACTCAGCCGTGATGAGTACACTCCTGAGTATCAGGTGGATTTCGACAGGACCAAACTTGCTCTCAACGGCCTCAACTCAACTTCTGCCGCTGCGGCATTCAGCGCGGCTATGAACGGTTCCGTGACTTCGTACTACCGTGAGGAAGGAGAGGAATACAACATCCGCGTCAGATATGGCAAGGAGTTCAGGCGCAGCATCGAGGACATCGAGAACATCGTGGTATACAACGGTATGGGCAGACCGGTGCGCATAAAGGACCTGGGAACCGTGGTGGAGGCCAAGATACCTCCTACCATCGAGAGGAAGAACAGGGAAAGGTATATCAGCGTCACGGGCATCATCTCAAAGGGCAAGGCCCTCAGCGAAGCTGTCGAAGCTATCAATACCATAGTTGACGAGGCTGACCTTCCGGGCAATCTCTCCACCGTGATGAGCGGAGACTTCGAGGACCAGCAGTCGATGTTCAGGGATCTCCTCATACTCATCGTCCTCATCGTAATACTCGTGTATATGGTGATGGCCTCCCAGTTCGAATCCTTCATGAGTCCTTTCGTGATCATGTTCTCGGTTCCGTTCGCCTTCGTGGGCGTGCTCTTAGGAAACTGGATAACTGGGACAGCCCTCGGAGTGATGGGTATGATAGGTATCATAATACTCCTCGGAATAGTCGTGAAGAACGGTATCGTGCTGATAGACTACACCATACTTATGAGGGAGAGGGGAATGAACGTCATCGATGCGATGGTGACCGCCGCAAGGAGCCGTCTCCGTCCTATCCTTATGACCACCCTCACCACAGTGCTCGGTATGCTGCCTATGGCCCTGGGCAGGGGCGAAGGTGCAGAGATGTGGAACTCGCTCGGTGTGACCGTATGCTGGGGACTTTCGATATCTACCCTCGTGACCCTTGTGCTCATACCTTCAGTCTATTGCGTCTTCGCCACAAGACAGGAGAAAAGAAAAATGAAGAAAATTGGAAAGTAAGATGAAAGCGATATTCATTTCATATAACCAGGCATACAACGAGGAAATCGTGGAGATACTCGATGCCAGGGGCCAGAGGGGATTCACCCGCTGGGAAAACATTGAGGGCAGGGGAAACGTTGAAGGTGAACCCCACTACGGCAACCATGCCTGGCCGACAATGAACCACGCCATCCTTACCGTGGTGCCTGACGACAAGGCGGCACTCATCCTGGCCGACCTCAGGGACAAGGATGCGAAATACCCCGACCTCGGACTGAGGGCATTCAGCTGGGACGCCGCCCAGGCATTCTGATTCCAAATGCCGGAATGAATGTTTGATAATCCTGCCATAAATGCTATATTTGTGGCAGGACAAATTTTTTAAAAGGTACTTATTATGGCTAAGATAGCAACAAACTCCAATTTTCAGGAGATACTTTCAGGCGAGCTTCCGGTGCTCGTGGATTTCTGGGCAACCTGGTGCGGTCCGTGTCGCGCTCTTTCACCGACTGTGGACGAGATAGCGGAGGAATATGCCGGCAAGGTCGAAGTTGTCAAGTGCAACGTGGATGATGCCGACCAGATCGCGATGCAGTACAGGATAATGAGCATCCCGACCCTGCTCTACTTCAAGGGCGGCCAGCTTGTGGACAGGACTGTAGGCCTCGTTGACAAGGACGACATCGTCGCGCGTCTTTCAAAACTCATCTGACTATGAACACAAGAAGAATGCTGGTCACCGCGGCGATTGCCGTGATGACCTTTTTCACCGCTTCTGCGCAGGGCATAGGCTCCTCACGCTTCGGAGCGGTCGGCGGCTTCACCTCCTCGTCAGCCGATGTGGATGTGCTCTCCGCTGAGTCCTACAGCCTCTATCACGCGGGATTGGCGTTCCAGCTCCATCTCGGCGCGGGATTCTGCATCCAGCCCGAGCTGCTCTACCAGGTCAAGGGCGTGCAGCTCAGTTCAGCCCTGACGGGAGAAGTGGACGGTCCGGCCCTGGACCTCAAGTCCAAGGTGGGCTATCTCGAACTGCCCGTACAGCTGCAGTGGGGCCCTGACCTCCTGGCTTTCAGGCCTTATGTGTTCGCGGAGCCTTTCGTGGGCTATGCCGTGAATCTCAACACCAAGGTCGGAACCCTCGAGAGCAAGGACTTCCGCGAGGCTGCGATTGACAGGCTCGAGTACGGACTCGGCCTGGGCGCGGGAATAGAATTCTGGAGACTGCAGGTTTCCGCAAGATATTTCTGGAACTTCGGCTCCCTCTATTCCGAATCTGGCGAAGTCGACGCCATTGGCCAGACCGTGAAGACAGCCTTCACTGAAGGCAAGAACTTCAACGGAGTGTCGGTGTCTGCCGCGTTTTTCTTCTGATTGAAGAACAGAGCCGGAGACCGGCGTCTCAGGCGAACTGATTGACAGACTCTGATGACTGAAAGGCCAAAGACATATGACTATGTCGCCGAGGATCTCGGGAAGGTCAGGGACCTGATCTCCCGGAGCCTGCATAGCGACATAGAACTGCTCAACGACACCAACAGCAGCATACTTGACCATCCCGGCAAGATGATGCGTCCCGTGCTGGCCCTGCTGGCGGCAAAGGCCTGCTCCGGCGGGGAGTTGAGCGAGGACAGCTACAGCTATGCCGCTGCGGCGGAACTGCTGCACAATGCCACACTCCTGCACGACGACGTTGCCGACAACAGCAGCAGCCGCAGGGGGCGTCCTACTGTGATGAAACTCCTCGGAGGGAATGCCGCGGTGCTGCTTGGAGACTACTGGCTGGTGCGCGCGATGGAGAAGATACTCTCAGGCAAGCGCCGCCGTGACGACGCCATGTCCGTTTTCTCCAAAACCCTCAGCGACCTCGCCCAGGGCGAAATGCTTCAGCTTCAGAAATCCATCAGCGGCGACCTGACCGAGGAAGAATACTTCAGGGTCATATACTGCAAGACCGCCTCGCTCTTCGAAGCGTCGGCAGTCACGGGAGCATATTCAGTCGAAGCACCGGAGGAATATGTCGAAGCCGTGAGGGCATATGCCGTCAATCTTGGTCTGGCATTCCAGATCAAGGATGACATCTTCGATTATCAGGAAGGCGCCGACATAGGGAAACCCGTAGGTCACGACCTGCTCGAGCAGAAGATCACCCTGCCCCTGCTCTGCGCCCTGGAAGAGGCGGACGAGGAGGGAAAGAGGCATATCCGGAATATGGTTTCGAAGGCTGCGGACCATCCCGGGAACATAGGGGAAATCGTGGCGTTCGTAAAGGCGCACGACGGTGTGGCGAAGGCCGCCTCAAGGCTGGAGGAATTCGTGGACAAGGCTGTCGCCGCCCTTTCCGTGCTGCCTCCGGGCCCTTACAGGTCCACGCTTGAGACTCACGCCCGCTACGCAGCGGAAAGAAAATTCTGACGATGGGGAAATTCGCGGACATATGCGGTAACGAAGCCGCCAGGAAGGCGCTCACCTCGATGGTGGACAGCGGCAGGATACCGCACGCCCTGATGATGCACGAGAACGACGGCTGTTCCGCCCTCTCCCTGGCGCTGGCCTTCTTCCAGTATGCCTGCTGCCCCAACCATATCGACGGGGATTCCTGCGGGGAGTGTCCGTCCTGCCGCCAGATATCCCGACTGGCGCATCCTGACCTGCATTTCTCCTTCCCGATAACAACCGGAACCAAGGTCAAGGGCAAGGCCTCTGAGCTGGTCTGCGACCAGTTTGCCGAGTACTGGAGGGAACTCTATCTGAAGAATCCCTATTTCCTCGAAAGCGACATGAACGAAGCTCTCGGTTTCGAGAAGAAACGCGGCCAGATACTAGTCGCCGAAGGCAACGCCATACTCCGCAAACTCTCGCTCTCGGCCGTTTCGGGACGCTACAGGGCCATGGTCATTTACCTGCCCGAACTCATCAACCAGCAGACTGCGAACAAGCTGCTCAAGGCCATCGAGGAACCCGCCGAAGGCACGATGTTCATACTCGTCACCCATTCCCCGGAGAACGTCCTCCAGACCATCAGCTCCCGCTGCCAGCCGATGAGGATACTCCCTCTCAGCGCCGATGAAATGGTCAGCGAACTGACCTTCAGGCACGGCTTCCTGCAGGACGACGCCACCGACGCGGCCGCCGTATCAGGCGGAAGCATAGGCCTTGCCCTCCGTGAATATGCCGGCAGGGAGGAGGTGATATCGATGCGCCAGTCCATCCAAGACCTCTTCGAGGCCGCAGCAGGGGGCCGGCTTCAGGAAATCCTCACGCTCACCGAACAGGTGGCGGCCATGGAATCGAGGGAAAAACAGAAACTTTTCTGTACATTTGCCGCAGAGACCCTCCGCAACATCTTTATGATGCAGAATGGAATGGACAGCCTCTGCACCTGCCCTGCAACCGACAGGGAAGCCCTTTCCTCTCTGGCCTCACAGCTCCCTCCGCAGTTCTGCCGCAGGGCTACGGCCTCGCTCGAGAGGGCATCGTCCATGATAGACAGGAACGTCTCACAGAAAATCATATTCGCCGCATTGGCCCTAAGGCTTTACCAGAGTATTCAGAAACCGTAATGCAAGACAACGAAAACATACAGTATGACTGCAGCCGCGGCTGTGCCGTATCACGCAACATAGACAACGAACTGACCTGCACCTACAGGCCGGGCTGCTGCAAGCTCATGGACGCAGACTGGCTGGAAGGTGTGCACCAGGACCAGTTCTCGGACATATATGAAGTCCGCTTCAAGAACACCAGGAAGGGCTTCTACCGCAATGACTCCCAGCAGAGCATACGCACCGGGGATATGGTGATAGTCGAGGCCCAGAACGGCCACGACCTCGGAATCGTAACCCTCGAGGGGCCTGTCGTGGTGCGCCAGATGGCCTGCAAGGGCGTGGATCCCGCGACGGCCGAACTCAGGAAGATATACCGCAAGGCCAGACCCTTCGACATAGAGAACTGGCAGATAGCCATAGCCCGCGAGCAGGAGACTATGATACGCGCCAGGGAGATAGCCGCAGAACTGGGGCTTGAGATGAAAATCGGCGACGTGGAATTCCAGGGAGACGGCACCAAGGCCATATTCTACTACATCGCGAACGGAAGGGTGGACTTCAGGCAGCTCATCAAGGTTTTCGCCGAAGAGTTCAGGATCAGGATAGAGATGAAGCAAATCGGCGCCCGTCAGGAAGCCGGGCTCATAGGCGGCATAGGAGTGTGCGGCAGGGAACTCTGCTGCGCGAACTACATCACCAACTTCAAGTCCATCACCACCTCCGCCGCCCGCTGCCAGGACCTCTCCCTCAACCCGCAGAAACTCGCGGGCCAGTGCGGCAAGCTCAAGTGCTGCCTGAACTATGAGGTCGAAAACTACACGGACGCCCTGTCCCGCATTCCGAAAGTGCAGGAACCGCTTGAATTCCAGGACGGTCTGGCATATCTCATAAAGACGGACATACTTCAGGAGACCATGTACTTCTCCTACGACAAGAATTCGATGTCCAACCTCTATCCTCTCGACGCCTATGATGTGCGTGAAATCATCAAGATGAACAGGAACGGCGTCAAGCCCGAGTCCCTGAAGACGGATACGCTCGAGGCCGAGGCTCCGGAGTTCCGTTCTGCCGTGGGGGACGACAGCATATCCCGTTTCGACAACCTCTCCCGCAAGAAGAAGAAAAAGAAGAAGGGAGAGCAGCGTGGCGCCGAAAAGGCCGGCCGCAGGGAGGAAGGACGCAGGGAAGATAACCGCAGGGATGAGGGCCGCCGCGAGGAAAATCGCCGCGAGGACGGTCGTCGGGACGAGGGCAGACGCGAGGAAGGAAAGGCCGACATCAGGATCGAAGCAAGGGGAGACCGCCACAGGAAGGGCGGCAACAACCGCGGTCCGAGACAGGGCGGCAACAGGACGGAAGGCTCTAGGAAGCAGGATAACCCTCAGCATAAGGAGGTGCAGTGAGAACCCGCCTGTCCATAATCCTGCTGCTCGCGCTTCTCTTCCAGGCCTGTTCAAGACCTGCCACTGACGAAGCCTTTGTCGGATATGCCGACAGGGATGCCGGAGGCGGCTACTGCTTCGATCTGGCGATGGATGGAGAGGACTGGCTCTATGACCTGGACATATACCTGCTCTTCGAAGGTCAGCGCGACAAAGGTCTCCCGCAGGGCCTGAATGCGGTGACGGTGCTGACCGGACCCGACGGGACCATATACGAAGGCCTGCTGGAACTCGACAGGTACGAGGACTGTCAGCAGGGACGTTTCACGAAGATGTATCTCTATGGTTTCGGGCAGGGGCTGAAACCCGTCGCATATGGCGACTGGAAGCTGCAAGTGGCTCTGCCAGAAGAAATTGACAATGGAAAAGACGTGGATGGCGTCGGAATCAGATTGAGAAGATATGGGTCACGGTAAACTACGCAAATTCAAGGAGAACGAGAGTTTCTCCTGTCTGCTCCAGCCGGAATCATTCGAAGTGCTGGCGGTCAGGGACGGGGTGTTCGGGTTGAATCCCCATCCCGTAAAGGGGCATTGGGTGCCCCAGATGCTCCAGAAGCAGCAGCCTCTGGTAGTCGAACTCGGATGCGGCAGGGGAGAATACACCATAGACCTGGGCCTGAGGAATCCCGACTGCAATTATGTGGGCGTGGACATCAAGGGCGCAAGACTCTGGAAAGGAGCAAAATACGCCACCCAGCACGAGATGCACAACGTCGCCTTCCTCAGGACGAGGATAGAATTCATCGAGGCCTTCTTCGCCCCGGGGGAAGTATCCGAGATATGGCTGACCTTCTCCGACCCGCAGCTCAAGAGCGAGAACAACCGCCTCACCTCACCGCGCTTCCTCGAGCGATACCGCAAATTCCTCAAACCCGGAGGCATAGTCCATCTCAAGACCGACAGCCAGTTTCTCCACAAGTACAGCAAGGCAGTTGCCCAGGCCAATGGGCTGGAGATGCTTGCCTGCACCGACGACCTCTATGGCGAAGGTCGCAAGCAACTGTATGACAGTGGAATAGCTTCCGTGTGCGGAAAGGATGCGGTGGACGCGCTCTTCGAAGTCCAGACCTATTACGAGCGCATGTTCCTGGATATGGGACTGAAAATCACCTATCTCTCATTCAGGATCGACCATGACGGGGCGTTCGTCAGCCCCGCAGATTTCGACGTGGATTTCTGGAAAGGAGTCGAAGGCAAACGCCGCTCATTCGGCCACGGCGGGCAGCAGTAATCAGCGCGGGAGCGTCCAGTGGATGCGCATTCCGTCCCTTTCCATACCCCTGAACCAGGTCATCTGTCTCTTTGCGAACTGATGTATGGCATTGGAGAGCAGGGTTGTCATTTCCTCAAGAGTCAGTATCCCGAGCACATACTGGGTCACGAACTTGTACTCCAGTCCATAATAGAGCAGGTCCTCTGCCTTTATGCCGCTCTCCAGCAGAGTGCGGACCTCATCCGCCATACCCTCCTCCATCCTCTCGGCCAGACGCCTGTCAATGCGGGCGTTCCTTTCCTCCCTGCTCACCAGGGTGCCGATATGGTAGCAGTTCTTGGGCAGCGGGGACGTCCTTTCAATCGGATGTTCTTGTCCGTATATGGCAAGTTCCAGCGCCCTGACTGTCCTTCTTTTGGATTCCAGCACGGAAGCCGCGGTGTCAGGAGCCAGTTCCAGCAGCCTCCTGCGCAGCTCATCGTGCTCCAGAGCCTCCAGAGCGGTCCTCGCCTCCATATCCGGGGCCATTTCCGGGAGGGCATATCCGCAGGTCGCCGCCTCGATGTACAGGCCCGAGCCTCCGCATAGTACCGGAACCCCGCCCCTGCTGCGGATGTCGGCATATGCCTTCTCGAAGTCCTTCTGGTAGTCGTAGATGTTGTAGCGTGAGCCCGCCTCGACTATGTCGATGAGGTGGTAGGGTATCTCCCCGTACTCGCAGAGGTCCTTGCCCGTGCCTATGTCCATACCCCTGTACACCTGCCTCGAGTCAGCGGAAAGTATCTCCGCGCCGGCAAGCGAAGGGTCGCGGCCTTTGTCGGCGGCAAGCATGGCATTGATGCTCCTGCACAGGCTGACCGCATATCTGGTCTTGCCCGAAGCGGTGGGTCCGAGCACGCAGATGAGGTCAATTTTTCCCGCGAGATATGAGTCCAGGACAGCCCTGAGGTCGATTTCCTCCGGGTCAGGGAGCTGCGCCATGGGCGGAACCCCGCGTTTTGCTTCTTTCTTCTCCATATCGAAAACGGAGGCCCACTTGCGGAACCCCGGATACCAAAGATAACGAAAAACATTGTATATTTGCATTCCTTCAATGAATGCAGAATGCCGAAAGCAAAGAGTAAAGTACAGATAAGCAACCGCAGGGCCTCGTTCGACTACGAATTTCTCGAGACCTTCACCGCGGGCATAGTCCTGACCGGGACGGAGATCAAGTCCATCCGTGCCGGCAAGGCATCCCTTGTCGATGCGTTCTGCTATTTCGATTCCCTCGGACAGCTCTATGTCAAGGGAATGAACGTCGCCCAGTATTTCTGGGGCTCCTGGGGACAGCACGACACCACCAGGGACCGCAAGCTGCTCCTCAACAAGAAGGAACTGCTCCGTCTGCGCCAGGCCACCAGGCTCAAGGGCCAGACCATAGTCGCGGTGAAACTCTACATCGCCGACAACGGCTACGCCAAGCTGCTCATCGCCCTGGCGAAGGGAAAGAAGGAGTACGACAAGCGCCAGACCATCAAGGAAAAAGATATCCGCCGCGAAATGGACCGCAGCGGATATTGAATAAGCGTCAAATATCTTCAGAAACCGCCCCGGTCTCAGAGACCGAAGGCTTCCTTCACCATATCCACACTGTCAAGAAGCTCCCAGGCGAAGAACTGTACCTTCTTCCTGACTTCCTTGCCTCCGCGGATGAGTGTCATCTCCTCCACATACGGCTTCCTTCCGACGTGACCATATGACGCAGTCGGCTCATAGATAGGGTTTTTCAGCTGGAACTTTTCGATGATGCGCGCCGGCCTCAGGTCGAAGAGCCTTCCCACCATATCCGCGATATGGCTGTCCGTACTCTTTCCTGCCGCTGCCGCGTCGTCCCTGACCTTCCCGCAGGCCGTGCCGTAGCTGTCCACGAATATGCTGACAGGCTCAGCCTTGCCTATGGCATATGCCACCTGCACGAGAAGCTGCTCTGCGACTCCTGCGGCCACAAGATTCTTGGCGATATACCTTGCCGCGTATGCTGCCGACCTGTCCACTTTGGATGGGTCCTTCCCCGAGAATGCACCGCCTCCGTGAGCGCCCTTGCCGCCGTAGGTGTCGACAATGATTTTCCTTCCGGTGAGACCGGTGTCCCCGTGAGGGCCTCCGATCACGAACTTGCCGGTAGGGTTCACAAGTAGTATCAGCCTGTCGTCGAAGAGTTTGGCAGTCTCCTCCGGGAGGCAGGCCTTCACCCTCGGGATCAGGACGTTGCGTACATCGTCCTCAATTCTCTGGTGCATGGCGGAATCCACCTTTTCCTGGCCGTATTTCTCCACTGCGGAAGCATAGTCGATCTTTCCGAGACTGCCCGGGAGGAACTCGTCGTGCTGGGTTGAGACCACGATGGTGTGGATTCTCAGCGGGCGGTGGGTGAGACAGTCATATTCCACAGTGAACTGGCTCTTCGCGTCCGGGCGGAGATATGGCATCAGCTCCAGGTTGTTCTTCCTTATGTCGGCAAGCACCCTGAGGGTCAGGTGGGAGAGCGCAAGCGGGAGAGGCATATACTCCTCGGTATCCTTGCAGGCATATCCGAACATCATGCCCTGGTCTCCGGCGCCCTGGCTGTCCTCGCTTTCCCTGACCACGCCCCTGTGGATGTCACGGCTCTGCTCGTGTATGGCCGAGAGGACTCCGCAGGAATTGCCGTCGAACATGTACTCGGCCTTGTTGTAGCCTATCCTGTTCACCACGCGGCGTACGGTCTGCTGGATGTCGACATATGCGTCGTTGCTGTTGACTTCACCTCCGACCACCACAAGACCGGTGGTGCAGAAGGTCTCGCAGGCTACCTTCGCCTCCGGATCCTGACGGAGGAACTCGTCGAGCACTGCGTCCGAAATCTGGTCTGCTACCTTGTCCGGATGGCCTTCGGACACAGATTCGGAAGTAAAGAGATAAGTGGATCTGATCTCGTCTGACATATCTTTGATTATTATTTTGTTTGTTACCAGGTGAAGCGAAGAGAGCCCGGTTTCCTGCAGGACATGAAAAAAGCCCCACGGGAACGCGGAGCCGACACCAAAAAACACCAAACAAGTATGAAATGATACATTTTAGCATTTTTTAACGTGGTTGCAAGCGGGCAAATCTCTCCACGATTCCGGATGCAAAGTTAGTCCAATGTCCGGATATATCCAAGAGTGCGGGCAATTTTGTTGGTGCATTTGACAATTTGGTTAATTTTCCTGTCTCCCGGGCATAATCTAAACCGTTATTGCCGGGAAAATATGTATATTTGTTTCCTTTCATATTTGGGTAGACAAAAACAGTAAACAAAATAGACAATACAAAATGAGAATCAGAAATTTTGTTCTCTCGCTTATGGCGGCGGCCGCGATGTTCACCGCATGCGAGAATGAAGAAGCTCCCCTCGGGGCCCCTTCCCTTTCCTTTGAGCAGGAATCGTTGACTGTCGGAAAGGAAGGCGGAACTGCAACCCTTTCATTCACGGCAACCAGGGACTGGACCGTAAGCTGCGATGAATCCTGGGTGTCTTTCAAGAGCATAGAAGGCAAGGCATCGGTAGAGCCTCAGCAGCTCACGGTGACTGCCGATCCGAACGACAGCTATGACAGGGAGGCCGAGATCACCTTCGTGGTAGGCAAAAAGCTCGTAACCAAGACGATAATTCTTTACCAGACCGGTAGCGGACAGGCGCCTCTGTCCGGAGAATTCTACTCTGTGGACTTCAAGAAGGACGGAATAAGCGGCTGGGAAGTGATAGATGTCGTTAAACCGGATGATCTCGAAGCAGTCTGGACGGAAAGCACAAGCTATGGAATGGTGGCCAAGGCATATGCCAACAATACAAACTATGAATCTCAAAGCTGGCTCGTCTCGCCTTCCATCGATCTTTCGCAGGTGCAGGCTGCTCACCTTTGCTTCAGCCATGCCGGCAAATACTTCTCTGACATCAAGAAAGATGTGACCCTCTGGGTACTTCAGGAAGAGTCGAAGGCGGCAGAAGATGTCGAAGCATTCACTACCCAGCTCAGCATACCTGTATATCCTGTCGACTTCACGTTTGTCGAGTCCGGAGACATTGACCTTAGCAGCTATGCCGGATCAAGCATCAGGCTGGCATTCAAGTACAAGAGCTCGACATCCAAGGCCGGCACCTATGAGGTGCAGAATCTCAGGATTTCCACCGAAGCATATGACAGCGGCGAAGGCGGTGGAGATGAAGGCGGTGAAGGTGGCGAGGAAGGCGGCGAAGATGCTGATGCCATCTATTTCAACAACTTCGACAAGGAGGAAGCAACCAAGACCTACGGCAGCGGCAACAGCTATCCATATCTCGACCAGTTCGAGGGTTGGAAGAACGAACAGGGAAGCGGCGCTTCCGGAGTAAGCTATCTCTTCAACGGAATGTCCGCAAGGTCCAACAGCACCTCCGACGGTTCATATTCAAAATATGCCGGATCGGGAATGAACAACCTCTTTTTCGGCAAGGATGCATATATCCAGGTGAAAGGAATCGAACTGGGTGAGAGCCGCAGTCTTGTCATCAGCTTCGGCGCCGAGAAATATCTGAAAGACGGAGATTCCAACTTCAACAAGGACGAGTTCAAGGTATATGTCAGCGACACAGGCAAAAAGTGGGTTGCCCTTGAATACGAGATAGGCGGAACAGAAATCAGCGGAACCTGGAACCTGAACACCAGCGAGGCATTCACCATGCCTTCATCCAAGCTCTATATCCACATCTCAGCCAGCGTTGCGAGCGCCTACAGGCTTGATGACCTCAAGGTAGTCGCTTCAACCGAAGCCGGCAAGACCATCGATACCAGCAACGGCGTCGACCTGGGTACCGGAAGCGGCGAAGAAGGTGGTGAGACCGGCGGCGAAGAAGGTGGCGACGTTACCCTTGTGGGCGCAGGCACCCTCGAGTCGCCATATACCGCGGCAGATGCGATTGCCCTCACTTCAAAGATGACGGCAAATGACAGCATGGCCGACGTTTATGTGAAGGGCATCATTTCTTCTGACCTTGAGGTTAGCCTCCAGTATGGCAATGCGACCTTCAACATCTCTGATGACGGAAGTGCGACCGGAGAGTTCAACATATTCCGTGCGCTGTATCTGGGCAATGTCAAGTTCACGTCAGAGGACCAGATAAAGATCGGAGACGAAGTGGTTCTTGTCGGTACCCTGGTCAACTACAAGGGCACCGCCCCTGAACTCAAGGACTGCTATATCGTGCAACTCAACGGGGTTGACGAAGGCGGTGAGACCGGCGGCGAAGAAGGTGGCGAAGCTATCATCAGCGAGGTCTCAATCGTCGACTTCCTGGCGGCAGAAACCGGCGACGGAAAGAATTATCGCCTCAGAGGAAAGATTGAATCCATCGTCAATGACACCTACGGCAATTTCTATCTCCAGGATGGTACCGGCCGCGTGTATGTATATGGTCTTACTTCGACTCTTCAGAGCGGCAACGACAGATCATTCTCATCTCTCGGTCTCCGTGCCGGTGACATCGTGACCATTGTCGGCCAGCGTGGCCGCTTCGAGAATGCAAAGGTGGAGGACCAGAAGGATCAGGTCAGCGGCGCATATTGGGAGTCTGACTGCAAGTCAACAGACGTCACCCTGACTGAATTCCTTTCCAAGGAAGTTGCAAGCAAAGTCTTCGAATCTCCATATTACCGTTTGACCGGAGTGGTCAGTGAGATAGTCAATGACACCTACGGAAACTTCTATCTGAAAGAGGACGCCGGTGACACATATGTCTATGTCTATGGCCTTACCCAGGCTCCTGTAGCCAATAATGACAGGTCATTCGCAAATCTCGGCATCAAGGCGGGTGACATCGTGACAATTGCCGGCCAGCGTGGCCGCTTCGAGAATGCAAAAGTCGAAGACCAGAAGGACCAGGTTGCCAACGCATACATCATATCGGTGACTTCCGTCGGAGGCGGCGATGAAGGCGGCAACACCGGAGGCGAAGAAGGCGGTAACACCGGCGGCGAAGAAGGTGGCAACACCGGTGGCGAAGTGGACGCATCCGATTACACCACGACGGTGGAATATTCTACCATAAGCACATTTGATGATAAGGGAGTTGCTACCATAAACGGAGTATCCGATGTGAAGGTGCTTAAGGTAGGTAGTTCCGATGCTATAGGCTCGTTCACCCTCACGCTCCCTGCCGGAACCAGATCCGTAAGCTACTATGCAGTAGGTTGGAAAGGCAAAACCACGACGCTGAAGTTCCTTCAGGGCGAGACTGAAATTGGCATCCAGGCACTTGTTGCAAATGATGGCGCCACGAGTATTTCTCCTTTCACTCTCACCGTTACGGATGCCGACAAGTACAGCCTCGACTTCGATGCTGCGCTGGAAGCCGACACCAAGATAACAGTGACAACCACTGCCAAAGCCAGGGCCCTGCTCTTCGGCATCCAGGCAGTGAAGTAGTTTCCAAGGTTTTTTGAGTTCCGTGCAAGCATTTGATTACAGATTGACCAGGCTGGCAGTGTCATTTTTCGTGGCACTGTCAGTCCTGCTCGTATCCTGTTCGGGATCGGATTCTGCCGTCCTCAGACTGGAAAGCGAGCAGGTGTCGGCGGATGCAGGATTCCAGCGCCTCTCCGTGACAACCAGCGGAGACTGGACCCTCGAGATGAATTATGGGGGCCATCAAGACGGCTGGGCGCGTCTGGACTACAGTTCGGGCACGTCCGAAGACAGCAGTGTCCGTTTAGTCTATGATGCCAACACCGGAGAGGAAAGGTCCCTCGAGCTGATTCTCAGCTGCGGCAGCGCCAGGTCCAGGAAGACCATGACCCAGGCCGCCCCTCGCCAGGGCTCGGGCAATACCGGCGGATCGGACAACACCGGCGGGTCCGGCAATTCCGGCGGAGATAGCCAGGGCAGCGGTATGCCTGTTCCTGCAGGCTGGATGGAACTGCCGGATTTCGACCCGGCGCAGTTCGACGGCCGCTACGACTATTACAACCACCATATGAAGGTCGGGAAAGTCCAGACCAGGAGCTACTCCTATCTCTGGAGCTATGACGACAGGGTATCCCTCTGGGTTGCCTACCCTCTGAGCAATTGGAACATAGGTGCCAATTACGGCCGGTCTGATGCCTGGGCTTTCGACCCGAACTTCGCCGCATCAAAGCAATCCGACGTGAGCAAGGGCTTCTCCAACGGTTCAGACGGCAGGCGTTACGACCGTGGCCATATGTTGCCATCCGCATCCCGTCAGGGCTCTTATGCCAACAATGCCCAGACCTTTTACGGAACGAACATGACCCCGCAGTTCTACGGTTTCAACCAGAATATCTGGGCAGACCTCGAAATCAAGGTCCGGAACTGGGCGTCCAAGTCCGACACGCTCTATGTCATCACCGGCTGTCAGGTGGACGGCGCAGACTCCTATGTCAGGGATGCCTCCGCCAACAAGGTAACCATCCCTGTGTCCTATTACAAGGCGGTGCTCCGCTACAAGACCTCTTCCACCATCGGATATGGCAACTATGCAGGCTGCGCCTTCTTCTTCGATCACGACGAGTACAGCAGCGCATCCAAGTACGACCGGAGCATATCCAAGTCTATGGCCATATCCATAAGTGAACTGGAAGCCAAACTCGGCTTCAGGCTGTTCGATGCCCTGGATGAGGCTCTGGGCGAGGATGCGGCCGGGAAGGTCAGGAAACAGGACCCCAAGAGCGTGGACTGGTGGTGGTAGCATATTCATGATAATTTTCGAGTTTCAGTTATGAAAAAGATATTGACCGTTCTGACTGTCTTCCTGCTGGTGTTCCAGTCGGCATATTCAGCGCAGAAGAAGAGCTATGTCATAGGTTTCTATAATCTGGAGAACCTTTTCGACACCTATCACGACGAGGGCAAGAATGACTATGAGTACCTTCCGGACGGGACGAACGAATGGACCGAGTCGAAGTACTGGAAGAAGCAGCACAATATGGCGAGGGTTATCGCGGCCATGGCCGAGGAGAATGGGACTTTTCATACCATATTGGGTGTCAGCGAGATAGAGAATAGGCACGTACTTGAAGACCTGGTCAGCCAGAAGGAGATAGCTGCGGCTAATTACCAGATTGTGCATTATGACGGGCCTGACCGCCGAGGTGTGGACGTGGCGCTGCTCTACAGACCTGAAAATTTCAGTGTCATCGAGAGCCGTTCCATTCCCTTCACCTTCAGCGGGTCGGACATAGAGTTCTCCCTCTCTCCCGAGGAGCAGGAAGACTTCCGCACCAGAGACATACTTATGGTCAGGGGACTGCTCGACGGAGAGATGTTCGCCTTCTTTGTGGCTCACCTTCCTTCCAGAACCGGTGGCAAGGGCGGAGACCTCAGGAGCAGGGGCGCCGAGATCATATACGGTGAGGCTGAAAAACTCACTGAAGAGTTCCCGGACATCAAGATAGTCGTGATGGGGGATATGAATGACAATCCTACCGACGTCAGCATGGTCAGATACCTCAGGGGCAAGGCCAACATCAACGAATTGAAGGAAGGGGATTTCTTCAGTCCTTTCCACGCCATGCTCAGGGCCGGTTACGGTTCTCTGGCATATCAGGGGGCTTGGAACATCTACGACCTCATACTCGTGAACCGGAACCTTGCGCAGGCCACCTCCGGTCTGAGGATCACCCCTATAGTGAAGAAGAAATACTACGGCAAGGTCTTCAAGCAGCCGTTCATGGAACAGCAGGAGGGCCAATACAAGGACCAGCCGAAGAGAACCTTCTCGAACGGAACCTTCATCAACGGATATAGCGACCATTATCCGACATTCATAGTAGTAAGCAAATAAGAATCAGATATGTTAAGAAAACTGACACTGTCGGTGTCCGCGCTGCTGTGCGCGTTGTGCCTTCTGGCCCAGGACCCGACCGGAGGAGTCAGGGGAACCGTGGTCAGCAGAGCTGACAGGTCGGCAGTCGCCCAGGCCTCCATCACCCTGTCACAGGGTTCGTCCGTGATTGCCCGTACTTCTTCGGACCAGGACGGCAATTTCCTTTTCCCGAACCTTGCAGACGGTATGTATGACCTCGTCATCGAGGCAGAAGAATTCGTAAGTACCAGGGTCAACGTCACGGTGAACGACGGCTATGTGAAGAATATGTTCAGTCTCTCGCTCACCCCGAGCCAGGTGCTTGCGGAACTGGACGCCTCAAACTTCGCAGAGTTCGATATGGATGACTCCGGCTACAGTGACAACCCGACCATACTTTTCGGACAGAACGAAGTCTATAACTCCATCGCGGGTTACAATTTCAGCACGGTGCGTTTCCGCAATCGCGGATATTCGGCTGAGAGCCAGGATGTAAGGCTTGCCGGTGTGAAGATGAATGACGCACTCAGCGGCGCTTCTCCGTTCTCCCTCTGGAGTGGTCTCAACGAGGCCACCAGGACCAAGGACAGCTTTGACGGCGCCGAGGTGGCGGACTTCGGCTTCGGCGGCTATAACGGAGTGACCAACATCCCTGTCACGGCATCATATGTCCGCAAGGGCTGGAGGGGAAGCGTACTCACCAACAGCGCCCTCTACCGCCTCCGCCTGATGATGACCTATGCCTCCGGTCCTCTGGACAACGGTTGGTCATATGCATTCAGCGCCTCTGCCCGCCTTGGCGGCAACGACTGGATAGACGGAGTGTATTACAGGTCTTTCGCATATTATGCATCCGCAGAGAAGAAGTTCAACGACGTCCACAAGCTCAGCGCCGCGTTTATGGCGACTCCGGGACAGAGAGGGGCTCAGAACGCTTCCACCCAGGAGGTATATGACCTTGTGGGAGACAATATGTACAACTCCAACTGGGGATATCAGAACGGAAAGATGCGCAATGCCCGTGTCCGCAAGACTCACGAGCCCATAGCCCTGCTCCGTTATGACTTTACCCCGTCGGATGATTTCAAGGCTGGCGTTACGGCTCTCTTCCGCTTCGGAAAGAACGGCTACACAGCGCTTGACTGGCACGATGCCGCAGACCCGCGTCCTGACTACTACAGGAATCTCCCAAGCTATTTCTATATGGAAGAGTCCGATTACAACAGGAACAATCAGTTCAAGGCAGACTGGGCAGAAGACCTCTGGACCCGTGGCTATGACCAGGATCTGATCCACGTGAACTGGACCAGACTCTACAATGTCAACCAGAACAACCTTGACGCAAACGGACGCCTCCGTTCCAAATATGTGCAGGAGGAGAGGCGTGTGGACCAGAGAGACTTCAATCTCAGCGGCAATTTCAAGTGGCGCGCCGATAGGAACTTCACTCTTACCGGAGGCTTCGACGCCAAGATCAACAGGACTGAAAACTACAAGATCCTGGCAGACCTTCTGGGAGGCGACTATTTCCTGAACATCGACAATTTTGCCGAGCGCGAATATGCCGCCACTGCCGAGAAACTCCAGAACGACCTTCATTACTACTGGGGCAACGGCAGCGCGAAGTCTCTCTCCAAGGGCGACAAATACGGATACGACTACTACGCTCATGTCCGCAGCGCAGACCTCTGGGCCAAGCTTGACTACAGCTACGGAGCCTTCACCGCGTCTGCTGCCGGAACTGTCGGAGCCGTGGGCTTCTGGCGTGAAGGTCTGGTCAGGAAGGGCCTTTTCGCAGGCCTCGACGAGAACGGCAAGGAAATCTACGCATCGGACGGCACCCTGCTTACCAGCTACGACCCGCTCACTGGCGAGGCCATATCCTCATATGGCGATTCCGAGCATAAGAACTTCCTCACCTACGGCGCGAAAGGCAGGCTCGAATACAGGATAGGCGGAAACATGAGGGTATATGGCAACGTGGGTTACCTCACCGAGGCTCCTACCTTCAACAAGTCCTTCCTCTCCCCGAGGACCAGGAACTCCCTGGTTAACAACCTTGTGCCGGTGAAGAACTTCACCGCTGACATCAACTGGCAGCTCACCCAAGGCAACTGGAACGCCAGGGTTTCGGCTTTCTACACCACAATCAAGGACCAGACCGACGTGATGAGCTACTACGATGACCTCAAGAACGCCTTCACCAACCTGGCACTCAGCGGTATAGACGAGCGCCACATGGGCATTGAACTGGGTTTCAAGGTCCCTACTCCTGTGAACAACCTCTACCTCCAGGGCGCACTCAGCTACGGTGAGTACATCTATACTTCCAATCCGAGGATGACCCAGACCGTGGACAACAGCGCCGAGCTTGTCACCCTGGACGAAATCGTGCCTTACTGGCAGAGTCACCCGGTATTCAGGAAAGACGCTTCAGGCAGCTATGTCAAGGATGCTGAAGGAAACGCCATATTCGACCACAACCAGAAGCACTATGTCCCGAGCACACCTCAGCTTGCGGGCAGCATAGGCCTTGCATGGAACTACAACTACTGGTTCATCGACTTCGATTTCGAATATTTTGCGAACTCATACCTCGATATGAACCCTGTTTACAGGACAGACTATGCCGCGGCAGGACCTGACAATCACGAGTCCGCTGCCGAAATCGAGTATATGGCATCCCAGGAGAAGTTCAATCCGGCCCATCTTCTGAACATCAACATAGGCAAGTCCTGGTACATCCAGCGCAAGTATCAGATAGGATTCTCGTTCAATGCCAAGAACGTGCTCAACGAGAAGAACATCAAGACCGGAGGTTACGAGCAGACCCGTCTTGTGGACAACACCGTCAGCAAGGAGAGGTACTACCGCTTCGATTCGAAGTATTTCTACCTCAACGGAGCCAACTATATGCTCAATGTTTATTTCCGTTTCTAACCATTTGACATACAGTATAATATGAATACATCTAAATTATTCATACCGCTTGCTCTCCTGCTTCTTGCCTCCTGCCAGGAGTGGGACCCCGTATTCACTCTGGAAAACAGGGAGCCGGAAAACTACGAGCCCGTCCATATGACCCCGACCCACACCATCGCGCAGATTGCCAAGGACTACACCCCGGGCAACCCGTATATGGTGAACGACGAAGTTATCATTGCCGGCAAGGTCTCCTCCAGCGACGAGCAGGGCAACTTCTACAAGAGCATATACATACAGGACGAGACAGGCGGCATCGAGCTCAAGCTCGGGAAATCATCGCTTTACAGTGACTACAAGCCCGGTCAGACCGTATATGTCAACCTGCTCGGCATGAAAGTCGGAATGTACGGCTACAAGGAGCTCAAGAATTATTCTGACGGTCCTTCGGGCGGCAGCGGAATGGTGCAGATAGGCCTGGACGATCCGACCCAGGAGTATGAGACCTCCTATATCGAGGAGGATGCCTTCATCAGACAGCGCGTATTCCGCGGTGAGAGGGGCGACAAAGTGACTCCGGTGGAACTGACCGAAGCGCAGCTCCCTTCCCGAACCGCGACCCTCGCCACCTGCCCGTATCTGGGCAAGCTCGTGACCGTCAAGGGATTGAAATATGCCGACGAAATTTTCACCCTGGTCTATCTTGACAGCAATGTCGACACCGACCTGTCCTCCAACAGAGTGTTCCTCTCCGACAATACCTGGGGCGTGACCACCTGGGCGATGTCCAAGAACAAGTTTGTGCAGAACCTTGATGCCGGACTCTTCGACAGCGCCATGATAGGCAATTCCGGGGACTACAACCACGGTACGGTTGCCGACCATCGCGAACAGCTGAGGTCCAATGCTTCTGCGGCCACCGTCAGCCAGTACTTCACTTGCGGCAAGACCGAGGTGGTGGTCAGGACCAGCGGTTATGCCCGCTTCGCGGACAGTGAGATACCAGCCGCCGTCCTGGACAAGAGCAGCACCGTCGACATTACCGGTGTCCTCACCCTCTATCAGGGGACCATCCAGATTGTGATCAACAGTCTGGATGATGTCAAGGTGAACTGATTACCCTTCCGCATACAAAAAGAACCGACCCGAAAGGGCCGGTTCTTTTTGTTGGAATTTCATAGGTGGACTACGTTTTTCCAAAACAAATGTTACATAACTACGGGGCGGTAGAGCCTCAGGGCTTCCTCCAGCTGCTTGTCATAGCGCAGACGCAGTCTGATGCCGGCCTCCTGGAAATAGTAGCGGACGACTATCTCCTCTTCTATGAAAGGAATGATTTCATCTTTCTTCAGGTTCAGGAAACGTTCTTTGTCCAGATTTATGGCCTTGTCAAGCGCATCCAGTTCTTCCTTCACCGCATCGGCCATGCCATCCTCCTCCAATTTCTTCTTCATCTGGTCGAAATATGCTTTCGCATCGGAGCGGTAGTCAAACTCCTTCTCCTTGGCGAAAGTCACGAAAGCGGCATAATCCTCATCGGAAAGATGGAACTCTTCCACAGGGGCTATGGCATCGTGGGCCTGTACGTAACTGAAGGCGTACTGCTCGACTATTCCGTTGAGCACCAGTGAATATACCAGACGGCTGTACTGCTCGTCACTGACGCTTATGTCAGGAGTGATGCCGCCTCCGTCCCTGACGGGCCTGCCGCCTGCCGTCCTGAACTCGTGTGTGAGGGAATCCGGGATGAAGGATACGCTGCCGTCTTCGTTGCGTCCCGAGTAATCGATGGCCTGGACGCAACGTCCGCTCGGAGTGTAATACTTCGCGGTTGTCACCTTCAGCTGACCGTTGAAAGGAAGAGGCCTGATGCTCTGGACAAGGCCTTTGCCGAAAGTCCTCTGGCCCATGATGGTCGCCCTGTCATAATCCTGAAGCGCGCCTGCGACTATTTCGGAAGAAGAGGCGGATGACCCGTTTACCAGCACCATCATCGGAGTCTCGGTGTCAACAGGGTCCAGGGTGGTCTTGAAACAGATTTCCTCCCTGCCGCGGCCCTTCTGGGTGACAACGGTGGAACCCTTCGGAACAAACACCGAAACTATGCCCACAGCCTCCTGCAGCAGGCCTCCGCCATTGCCCCTGAGGTCCAGCACCAACAGTTTCATGCCCTCGTCCTTGAGTCTTGTAACTGCTTGACGCACAGCCTGGGACACGTTCTCTGTAAAACCGGTCTGAAGTATGTAGCCTGTCGTGTCATTTATCATACCTGCATATTCAACGTCAGGCAGGTGTATCCTTTCCCTGGTCACCCTGACGTCCATGACCTCGCCGCCCCGCACCTTCCTGACCTTGAACAGCACCTCCGTTCCCGGCTTGCCTTTCATCCTGTCGCTGCACTCCTTCGTCTCCAGACCTGCTGTGCTCTGACCGTCTATCTCGAGTATGCAGTCCCCGCACACCAGTCCCGCGCGGCTTGCCGGCGAGCCCGCATACGGCTCATTGATATAAACAGGACCATCCTTCTCAGGCTTGTATATGACTGCGCCGATACCGCCGTAGGTCTTTCCGATCATCATCTGGAAATCCTCGTTCTCCTCCTCGGGCACATATACCGTGTACGGGTCCAGGCTTTCGAGCATCGCGTCTATGGCGGCGCGCTTCATCCTGCCTACCGGGAGGGAATCGACATATGACCTTTCGAGTTCCTTGTAGATACGGTCCCCGATCTCTTCCCATTGTCCTATCTCGAAATTGCGGGACTGCGCAAAGGCTCCCGCTGCAGCCGCAAGGAACACTCCCGTCGCCGCTATCTTTCTGAATACATTCATTCTTATAATGTCTTTATGAAAAAAAACGGGCCAAAGCCCCGTATTCCGGTACAATTGTCATACCACCGGAACAAAGATATCAAAAATCACTAAATTTGCGGAGTTCAAACGACAGACATGACACTTGCATTCGCTACAGGAAACAAAGGAAAGCTCAGGGAAGCCTCCGAGATACTCGGAGAGGGCTACACTCTGGTGACGCCGACGGAACTCGGCATATTTGAAGAAATCCCGGAGACCGGTCAGACACTGGCAGAGAACTCCCTGCAGAAGGCGCAGTACCTGCACGCCCGCTGCGGCTGCGACTGCTTCGCGGACGACACCGGGCTCGAAGTGGATGCCCTGGGCGGCGCTCCGGGAGTGCACACTGCCCGCTACGGCTCACAGGAGGGCCACGACAGCCAGGCCAATATGGCCAGGTTGCTGCGGGAACTCGTCGGCATATCCATAAGGACAGCCAGATTCCACACCGTGGTGACATATATCGGGGAAGACGGGGCGCACGTGTTCGAAGGCTTTGTGGAAGGCCGTATTGCCGAAGGCCGGAGCGGGGACGGCGGTTTCGGCTATGACCCCGTGTTCATTCCCGACCTCATTCCCGGCCCGGACGGGGCCCTGGTCCCGAACAGCGGCTCCCTGACGCTCGCACAGATATCCGAGGAGGACAAGAACCTCATTTCGCACAGGGGCATGGCCCTCAGGGCGATGGCAAGCTGGCTGCACGGCAGATGAGCGGCGACATCAGGCTGATAGTCCTCAACAGCACCCGCACCGGCGACAACGCACTGGTCGTGCACACCCTCAGCCGTGAATATGGCAGGAGGAGTTTCCTCGTGCGCGGTCTGAAGAAGCCCGGCCTGGCAGCCAGGCTGATGCCACTGAGCCTGATAGAAGGCAAGGTGAGTGAAATCAGCCAATCGTCACTGTGGCCCCTGAGCCGCATCAGCACCGTCCATCCCCTTTCCGGCATACGCGGCAACCTCTACAAAAACACCATGAGCCTCTTCATGAGCGAGGTGCTCTACCGCATAATCAAGGACGGGTCCAACGAAGACGGCCTCTTCGACTGGTGCTGCGAATGCATAATGACCCTGGAGAACCTGCCCGGAGACTTCAGCAACTACCATATCCTCTTCCTCCTTTCCCTGGCCTCCACACTGGGCTTCAGTCCTGACAGGAAAAGCATAGCCCCGTTTGCGAAAGGGTTCCCCGAGCAGCTCTACAGCCTTATCGAACTGCCCTTCGCCGGCGCCATGCTCCTGCCGCTGACAGGAGAGGAACGCAGCCGCATATGCGAGGAAATACTCCAATATCTTGAATATCACTGCGAAACCTCGCTCCACGTCCGTTCCCTCGAAGTCCTTCAGGAAATATTCCACTGAAATTGCTAACTTCGCGTATTCCCCACAGAACAAGATGAAAAGAACCATACTGTCTGCCGTCATCCTGGCGGCAACCCTCTTCCAGCTCCGCTCCCAGACCGTCGATTATGCATATGCCGACGTGAGGACGGGCTTTTCCACCCATATCAATCCTGAGGAGACCCTGTCCGGCTTCCACGTGGACTACCTGAACATACACGTGGGCGGCAAACTTGCGGACAAGCTCAGCTACAGGCTGCGCCATCGTCTCACCTTGCCTTCCTACAGGGACTATAACCCATTGAATGCCACGGATATGGCTTTGTTGGAATGGCGCCCGACCGGGAGGCTCAGATTCGTTGCCGGCAAGCAGTCAGTGAATGTCGGCGGCTATGAATATGACGCCAATCCCATCAACGTCTATTTCTGGAGTTCCTTTGTGAACAATCTCTACCAGTTCTTCATGCTGGGAGCTTGCGCCGGCTGGGAACTGTCCGAAGGACAGGAAATCTCGTTCCAGTTCTGCCAGTCGCCCCTTTCGATGGGCAAGTCCAACTGCTTTGCCTACAATTTCTACTGGCGGGGGAGCATAGCCCCGTGGTGGCACACTACCTGGTGCCTGAACTTCATGGACAGCGAATACGACCGTTTCATGCATTTCATCACCCTGGGCAACCACTTCCGCTTCGGCAAGGCCAGCCTTGAAGTCGACCTGGGCAACAGGAACGCCATCGGCCAGAAACGCCACTTCTTCACCGACTGGTCAGCCGTGACCGATTTCAAATATCCCCTGGGCAAGTTCGTCCTCGGCGCAAAATTCACCTACGACTTCAACTCCTCAGAAAATGTCGATGAATATGGCGACAGCTTCAACATAGTGCTTCCTGCAGGAACAGAGCACCTTATGGGCGCCGCGGGCTTCGAATACTATCCCCTCGACGACAGGCGCCTCAGGCTCCATGCCTTCTACTCCTGGAGCAATCAGGTGTACAGCAGCTGCAACACCCTGACTATGGGCCTGACCTGGCGAATGGACTTTTTCCGCAGGGACCGGCGCTGAGCCTCCCTTATACGGAAAACCGGCTGAATGCGAAGTTCAGCCGGTTTTTTTTACTTTCTCTTCTTTGCCTTCTTGGAGGCCTGGATGGCAGCCTTGATCTTGGCCTTCCTCGCGGTCTTGTCCCCCTTGACCGGAGTCCTGTCCTGCGGTTCGGCAGTGCCCGGGTCAAGCAGCTCGAAATCCAGCAGGCGCTGCTCCAGATTGGTATTCTTCACCTTGATCCTTACCGGGTCGCCCAGGCGGTAAACCTTGCCGGAACGCTTTCCTACCAGCCTGTAATGCTCTTCCTCGAACTCGAAGAAGTCCGATCTGACATCCCTCAGGGATATGGCTCCCTCTATCTTGGTAGGCTCGATTTCCACGAACATGCCCCATTCCGTGAGTCCTGAAATGTGACCGTCGAACTCCTGACCGACCTTGTCCTCCATAAACTCCACGAGCTTGTACTTGATGCTGTCCCTCTCCGCGTTGGCCGCAATCACTTCGCGGGCGGAAGCATATTGGCACTGTTCCTCATAATAGCCCTTGTCCTGGGAAGCCGCCCCGTCGAGATACATCGCAAGCAGCCTGTGGACCATAGTGTCAGGATAACGGCGGATAGGGGAGGTGAAGTGGGTGTAGAAACGGAACGCAAGGCCGTAGTGGCCTATGTTGTCTGTACTGTAGCAGGCCTTTGCCATGGACCTGAGCGCAAGCATCTCAATAGCCATGAACTCAGGCTTGTCCTTGGCCTGCGCGAGGAGATTGTTGAGGGCCTTGGACACCTTTGCACCGTCACCGAAATCTGCCTTGTACCCGAAGTTGCCGGCAAACTGGCCCAAGCCCTGAAGCTTCTGCCCGTTCGGTTCGTCGTGGATACGGTAAACAAAGGTCTTCGCACCCTTGCGCGCCCTTCCGTCCATCTTTCCGCCTGTGGCGATGAACTCGGCCACACTCCTGTTGGCCAGAAGCATGAACTCCTCTATAAGCCAGTTGGCCTCCTTGCTTATCTTCTGGTAAACGTCCACGGGCTTGCCGTCCTTGTCCACGAGCACCTTCATCTCAGGACGCTCGAAAGCCACGGCACCCTCGCTGAAACGCTTCTTCCTGAACTTGGAAGCCAGGCTCCACAGAGTCAGTATTGCCTGTTTCAGTTCAAGCGGGACCGTGCAGCCGTCATATACCCCGAAGTTGTCGGAATCTCCAGATTTTCCGTCAGTCCCACCCTTTATCGTCATATTCAGGGCCTCGTCTCCGGCGTCGATCACCTGCTGGGCGGTCTCATATGCGAACCTGTAGTCGGAGCAGGTGACGGTCCTTCCGAACCAGTGGCTGCAGACCTTTGCGGCAGGGGTGATCTCGAACACTGCGGAGAAGGTCAGCTTGTCCTCCGCCGGCCTGAGGGAGCAGAGCTTGTTGGAAAGCTTCTCCGGAAGCATGGGCACGGTCCTGTCCACGAGATAGACAGATGTACCCCTTGCCTGGGCCTCCTTGTCCACAACGCTTCCCGGCCTCACATAATGCGAAACATCCGCGATGTGCACTCCGACCTCATAGTTTCCATTCTCCAACTTCCTGAAAGACAGTGCGTCATCGAAATCCTTCGCATCCGAAGGGTCTATGGTGAAGGTGAGGACTTTCCTCATATCCCTTCTCTTCTTCACCTCTTCGGCGCTTATCTTGTCGGATATGCTGTCGGCGGCATTTTCCACCTCCGGCTCAAACCTGTACGGGAGGCCGTATTCAGCGAGAATCGCGTGCATCTCGGTGTCGTTCTCTCCCATTTCTCCGAGCACGTCCGTCAGATGTCCTGAAGGATTCGCTTCGCCGCGCTTCCAGTCGTCGACCACGGCCGCGACCTTCATTCCGGAACGTGCGGTCAGTTCCCTGCGTTCCCCGTCCACGGTTTCATATACCCCGTTGACCGCAAATTCTTTCCTGCCTGTCGGCTTGAGGGCTCCCGTATTCGCTGTTTCGGGATTCACTTCTATGGCGATGTCATACGGCATGGTCTTGCTCTGCATCATTACCCAGGCCTGCTTTCCCACGGTATGGAGCACACCTATGAAAGGTCTGGTTGACCTTTCGAGTATCTTCCTGATCTCGCCCTCGCGTCTCTGGCCGTTACGCGCCTCGCGGGTCACCGCAACTATGACCTTGTCCCCGTTCAGAGCCCTGTGGGTCTTAGCGGCCTTTACGAAAATGTCCTCATCCTGGCCCTCCACGATAATGAAGGCATATCCGTCACGGGTCATCCTGACCGTGCCTTCGAATTCGGGAAGACTCTTCCTCATGGTCTTTTCGGCTTTCCTGATGGAACCGCCCTTTCTGTGTCTGTCGTTTCCTCCGTTGCTGCTTTTGCGTCTCTTTGCGTTCATTGGGCAATGCGTTTTTCTTAATAATTGACTATCTTTGCAAGATATATGCAAAGTTAGAAAAAAGGAATATAAACAAGAAGAACAACGATATGAAAGCAAAGAAAGTACTGCTTATGATCCTCGACGGTTGGGGAGAGGGCAAACACGACTATTCAAATGCAATCTTCGCCCAGGGAGCTCCTTTCATCGAGTCCCTCAGGGCAAAGTATCCATACAGCCATCTCCAGGCCTGCGGCGAGTACGTCGGCCTTCCTGACGGACAGATGGGCAACTCCGAGGTCGGCCATATGAACCTCGGCGCAGGCCGCATCGTCTACCAGGACCTGGTCAAGATCAATATGGCCGCACGCGACCACAAGTTCCTCGAGAACAAGGAGATCAAAGCCGTATATGACTATGTGAAGACCAGCGGCAAGAAACTGCACCTGATGGGCCTTACCTCCAACGGCGGAGTGCATTCATCCCTCGACCACGTCTACGAGTTCCTCCGCGTTGCAAAGGAAGAGGGTCTCAGCCAGGTCTATGTCCATGCTTTTATGGACGGCCGCGACACCGACCCGCGCAGCGGCAAGGGCTTCCTCGAGGAGCTCGAGCAGCATATGGCCGAGACCACAGGCAAGATAGCTTCGGTCTGCGGAAGGTTCTATGCGATGGACAGGGACAAGAGATGGAACCGCGTCAAGGAGGCATATGACCTTCTGGTCGAAGGAAAGGGCGACAAGTTCACCTCCGCGATAGACGGTATCCAGGCGTCATATGATGCAGACGTCACCGACGAGTTCGTGAAGCCTATAGTCGTGACCGACGCCGCGGGCGAGCCTCTCGCGAAGATAGAGGAAGGCGATGCCGTCATCTTCTACAACTTCCGCAACGACCGTGCGCGCGAGCTCACCGCCGCACTTACCCAGAAAGACATGCCTGAGGAAGGAATGCACACCATTCCTCTCCACTACTGCTGCCTCACTCCATACGACGCAGCCTTTACAGGTGTGCATATTCTCTTCGACAAGGAACTGGTGGACCAGACCCTGGGCGAGGCTGTGGCAAAGGCCGGGAAGAGGCAGCTGCGTATAGCCGAGACTGAGAAATACGCGCACGTGACCTTCTTCTTCAACGGCGGCCTCGAGACTCCATACGAGAACGAGGACAGGATACTGGTGGCTTCGCCTAAGGTTCCGACCTACGACCTGCTCCCTCAGATGAGTGCGCCTGAAGTTGCCGAGAAACTCATTGACGTCATCAAGACTGACAAGGAGGACATGATCATCCTCAATTTCGCCAACGGCGACATGATAGGCCACACGGGAGTGTATTCCGCAGTGACCAAGGCCATCGAGTGCATCGACAAGCTTGTCGAGAAGGTTGTCACCGTCGCAGTAGAGCACGACTACGCGGTCCTCATCACCGCTGACCACGGCAACGCCGACTTCGAGGTCAATCCGGACGGCACTCCTAACACCGCGCACTCCCTCAACCCGGTACAGTTCATCGTCGTCAACGCCGGAGACGAAGTCAAGGAAGTCAAGGACGGTGCCCTCTGCAACGTCGCTCCGACCATCCTCAAGATCATGGGCATCCCGCAGCCTGAAAAGATGACCGCGGAACCGCTGATTTAGAAAAACGTAGTCCACCTACGTTTTTCCAAAAAACGCCATCCCGGCGGGGGCATCTCTCTCCGACGCCGGATACAGAAAAGCCTCAAAACGGCCACACAGGCCGCTCTGAGGCTTTTTTCATGCCGCTTCAAAAGCTTGCTGCAAACCGCAAGTTTTGAGGCGGCAGTGTATTATTGGAAATTCATAGTCCAGCTACGTTTTTACAAAGGCGGACGCCGTAGATCTGGCCGACCTGGCGGCGAGGGTGGGCGACGAATCTGACGCGGACCGCGGTCTTGCCGCTGAGCATGGATGGAGGGATAGGGTAGGATTCGGTCTTGAACTGGGACGTCCGGTATTTTTTGGTGTTGTTGACACTGCAGAGCAGCTGGTCATCGATGTAGATGTCGAATTCGGCGCTTCGCCATTCATCCTGGCCCCAGAAGGTCAGTTCAAGGCTGAGAGACTCCTCGCCGCCCGTCGCCATGAGATAGCTGAAGTAGTGGCCGTTGCGTGCATCACGGTAGAAAACACCCTCGGTGCTGCCTTTCTCCGAAAGGTCAGTTTCCATCAGGTGGTCGGTTTCCGGCTGCTGCTCACCCGGCTGAACTTTGTCCACGGTGCGCCTCTCAAGTTCCTCGCGCGCAGCCTCCTTGCGCTCCAGTTCGTTCAGATACTCCTGATAATCAGACTCTCCCAGCGTCAGCCAATACATCATATAGCGCGAATCGTGAATCTCGTAGAATGGCTGCAGCTCTCCGTCTATGGCATTGTCCATAGGTGTCGTCAGTCGGAAGTGCAGCGGCTTGCCCTCGACCGGAACCAGCTGCGAAGGAAGGTCCGAAAGTGCCTTCGGATGCAGTATAGGAGCCTGGTCCAGAGGCAGTTTCCTGCCCGAAGCATACTGTCCGAAACGGCTGTCGTCAGCCAGCAGTGCCTGAAGGTCTTCCGTTCCCGTCTTCATACCCAGCAGCACAGGTCCGTACATTATTGCCACATATTGAGGCACGTTAGGCATTTGCTCGATCCTGGCTTCCATCGGCAGCGAAATCTCCACGCCCTCGCCCTTCTTCCACTTTCTCCTCACGCATACGAAGCCATCCTCTTCAAAACATTCTGCGTCAAAGCCTATACCCTTGATGCTGAAATTCTTGCACCACTCCGGTTTACGCACTTTCAAAGTGAATTCACCCTTTCCCCGGCTCACATAGACCTTTGTTCTTTCTGAATATGGATACGTGGTCTCCTGTGTGAGCTGCATCTTCTTATCCCGCCACTCGAGCTGGGAAGCTATGAACAGGTTTACATACAGCACATCCCCTGCGTCGTCTTTTCCGCGGGTCCAGATGAACTGTCCGTACTTGCCGTGATTCTCCATACCCGAGCCCACACAGCACCACATGGCCATATTCGGGACGGAATAGTTGCGGTAGTGTCTCGGGCGGGCGGAAGTGAAATAGACATAGCCTCCGTGTTCCGGATGCTGGGTCGAGAGTATATGGTTCATCACAGCCCTCTCATAGAAATCCCCGTAACGGCCCTGCGGATGCGCACGGTTCAGAGCTTCGGTGAGTTTCAGCATATTGTATGTGTTGCAGGACTCGGGACCGTCGATGTCATTGACATAATCGATACAGTTCTCCGCGGTAGGGAAGTGTTCGCGGCGCGAATTGCCGCCCAGGGCCAGAGAACGTTCCTCTGTCACCATCTTCCAGAAATGCTCGCTTGCCCTGTGCATATCCTCATCCCCGTCCAGTTCAGCGATTCTCTGGTAACCGGTCACCTTCGGGATCTGAGTGTTCGCGTGCAGATTGTCGAGAGGGTCCTCGCCCCGCTCAAGCGGATCCAGCAGCATCTTGTGCGCGTAACGGCGTGCGCAAACGAGATACTTTGCATCCCCGGTCACCGCATATGCATCCGCCAGGACCTCGTCCATACCGCCCTGCTCATTCCCCATCATCTGCTCCATCTGTGCGTCGCTCAGGCCTGAAGTGATGTCCACAGCCCAGTCGCAGAAGTGGAGAAAAAGCTTCAGACCCCGCTCCGAGCCGCCGTAGAGCCAGCTGTCACGCAGACCCGCAAACATCTTGTGGATGTTGTAGTAAGGAGCCCATGCCCTTGAATATGCCGTAAAGTCACCTTTCCTGAAACTGTCCCAGATCGTCTCGCTGTCAGGAACTCCGCCTATGTAGTTGCGGCACCATTCCTTCTCCCGGGAGTTGTTGGCCAGAAGAACCAGTTCAAGCTCGGAGATCATGTAATCCATTCTCCTGCGGCACTCCTCGTCACCCAGGGCGGCGTACATCGCCATGGCAGAGAGATAATGCCCTCCTACGTGGCCGTCAAGGCCGTCCCAGTTCGGATATGGCTCCTTGCGCGGCTCCAGTCCCGCCTCTTTGCGGTAAGGGGCGAGCAGTCTGTCGCAGTCATATTGCAGAAGTGTATGCAGGTTGGTCTCCTGCGCGTGCAGGAAAGGACCGTCCAGCAGGGTGACGTCCCCAAGGGGGAACTCATCGTGATAGAGCCTGTCCTGGGCGGAAGCTGAGAACGCAATGCACAGGACGGCTAAGCTGCATAATAAATTCTTGACAGTCATATGTTTCAGTGTTATATGGTTATTCTGCAAAAAAGCGGGGGGCAAGCCTCCCGGGGAGGATGGTGCAGCCTGTCAGTCAGCGCTATCTTCCCATATGTAAATCTTGTCCCCGCGGCGCAGGCGCGCATCCTTGGGTCCATTTATGATATTGCGGCATACTGCGACTGAGCAGCGCTCGCCCTTTCCTGCGGAAGAAACAGGCTTGAAATCCACCCTTATGTCCTCAGCCCTGAACTCCACCACCCCTGTAGTGCTGCCGATAGCCATCAGTTCCGCACCTTCCACAAGAGGGGCGGACTCGACCGTGATTTCGGCAACGCCTATCCTGTCGAACCAGTTGCTGACCTTCCCGCAGTAAACTTTCTTCCTGGTCGCCTGGCTGCCATAAACCGAACTCCACTCTCCGAGACGGGCCCCGAGATAATACCCGTCCCAGAAGCCACGGTTGAACACCTGTGAGAGCGATTCCTTCAGGCGTGCCGTCAG